>JAEEYU010000011.1 GCA_016288315.1 Clostridiaceae bacterium
CTCAACGAAGGTTACCTTTTTCAGGTCAATGTTGTATCTTGTTCTGTTTGCGAAAAGCTCAAGTGATTTATCTGCGCCGTTAATAGAATCGAAAACATTGTCAATGTGGTGGTAAATAATTTCGGCATTGAACGGTTTGTTCACAAAAGCGTATGGCTGCATCTCGACATATATCAGTTCACAGAGTCGGGCATCGGAGCTGTCAAAAATAATTCTTGCGTCGGGAAATCTGCTTTTTGCGATCATGGCAAGCGGGATTCCGGATTCTTTGCCGAGAGCAACATCAATGAAAACAATGTCATAGGCAGTGTCGGTCATATTCATGGCGCTCAGTGTTTCTTCATAATTATGGGCGGTATCAATCAGAATATCAATGAAGTTTGCCGCCTCGTTGTATTTGCCGCGGATTATTTTTACAAGACTTAATATGGCGTTATTGTCGCTGTCGCATATAAGAATTTTCATATTGCCTCCGTTTTTAATAATTGTTCAGGAATAGTTTAAAATTGCTTAACAAAAGCCCATATATAATAATGTATATATAATATATAAAGTTTTTACAGTTTTTCATTTTACGACAGTTTGACGGTAAAAACATAATCTATAAAGTTAAACTCTTTACAAAATCAGTTAATCGACAGTCCGAAATCCCTTGAAAATCAAGGATGTAAAGTGATTTACTTTACAACAAAAACTGTAAAATTGCATTTTTGTAAAGTTTGATGCCTTTACAATATTATCATTAACCGGAACTACCCATAGTTTACCACATCTGGCGGAATAATCAATAGATTTTATCAAATTAATTTCGGTTTTTCGGGACTTTATGTTGTTTTACGGGACAAAGTGCATCTATATATAGCAGAATATCCCGTTTTAACACCGATTATACAATTCAGGTTGCAATATTTTTAATAATAATTATAATAATAATTAACTTTATGGCGCTTGTGACAAGCGGGTGTAAAGGCAAATGAGTGGACAAAGCGAGGCCGTTTTACAGCGGCAGCTGTGTTCGGAACATGCACAGCACGGCTTTTCGCAGAGACCAACAAAACTATTCAAAGATTGTTATATGCGTCCCTATGAGATTCCGGTTCCATATAACAACAAAAATCACCGTTTGAAATTACGGTAAGAAAGGTATGGTTAACCATGAAGAAAAGAATTTTAGCAATCCTCCTCGCAATCGCACTTCTTTCATCAGTTGCAGCTGTTGTTGCTTATGCAGCAGGCGGAACCTGCGTTAAATGCGGACAGGTTTTTACAACTGATGACGCATTTAATTCTCATATAGCAACTTGTGACTATCAAAAATGTCCCTACTGCAATAATTATTATGGTCAAGCTCAAATTAATGATCATAAGGCAGCATGCGAAAAGAATCCTGCTAATGTAGCTCCTGCAAAGGAATACAAATGTTCAGAGTGCGGTCAGACCTTCGAATCGGCTGACGATCTCAAGGCTCACTATGAACAGCGTCACACTGAAAACACAAATGCTATGCACTGCCCCTATGAAGGCTGCCATTATGTTGCTTTCAGCATCACGGACTACAACAACCACATCGCAGCCAACCATCAGAAGGACGGCGAACAGGTAACACCCAGAGATAACGTTCAGCGTTTCTTTGACAAGTATGTCATGGGTATCGGCCTCAACGTTGACACCAACTCCTTCTCATCTGTTGTTCGCGTATTCGCTTACATCACAGAAGTATTAATGTCAGTATTCACCGATTCAGGTGCTTCCGAAGTATTCCAGTTTGCAGGTGATTCAGGCGTTACATATTTCTTCGAAACAATCGTTCCCCATTTCTGGTCAATTTTTACAGGCGCATAATTAGTTTTTAATTTACATATACGGGTAGCCGTTATTTGCAAAGTCGGTCTGAGGCTCTGCTGCAAGGCGGAAACCGGTTACCTCGGAACGACCGATGTGAAATAAATCGGCAACAAACCCCGATGCTGCCCGGATTAAACCGTATTTGAAAACACTGTGCACATGATTTTTGCTGATACGGAACCGGAATCTCATGTGGACGCATATAGGCAAAAATGCACAGTGAAAACAAAATAAGGATTCAGCGGTGGTTCGACCACCGCTCTTTTTTTATTTATGCGGTCTGCGCAGCTTGTCCTTAGTTCTTTGCTTTGTGTGATTCTTCGCCTTCGGCTCAGAATGACATAGATATATTTTTACTGCATAATTAAAAAAATGTTTTTATGAATTCAGGTTGAATAACAACACCCCGCCTTTTAGCAGGACGGGGTGTTGTTACGTAATTGGTGTTTCTTTTTATTATTGTATAACGGGGAAGCTTTCAAGCGTTTGCTGTCTGCGCTCAACAGCATATTCGTGCTGCGCTTCGGTTTCAAAGCAGACGGTGTCGCCTTCGGTATAAAATGATATTTCGCTGTCTGTTTCAAGCTCGCGCACAACTGTATTGTCACCGAATGGGTTGACAACACTGCATTTATTGCCTGTGAGAGAACGGATTATTGCATAGGCAGTTTTGCCTTCACGCATCTCCGCACTGACCAGAAATGCTCCGCCGGCACGAACGGCATCGCCGGTTTCTTCATCCCAGGCGGGAAAAATCCGAAGCACCTCGCCCTGGCTCTGAAGCAGCATTTCGCTGATGACCTGCGCTGTGGATGCAGTGCCCTTGCCTACCGAATAATCGCAGTCAAAGGGCACAGGAGCGTCAAGATTGCCTCCGATTTCATATTCTTCGGGAATGAGTTTTAAAATTCTGCCTGCGTATTTCTTGTCTTCCATACGAAGGCGGGCGATGATTCCAAACGACCTGTCCCACGGTATTTCATCGGAAGGAATAAGCTTCATAACGGTTTTTTGCCCGCAAAAGCGATTGACTCGCAGGCAAAAAGCATTGCCGCGGACAATAGCAGAGATAATATTTTTTTCATACCGTTCCCCCTGTGCAGTTGTTTTATGCCGGGTTTGTTGTAATACAATATATATAATGTGTTTTTTATTCGGTTTTGCCTTTATGCTTTTCTTCAAGACCGGTTTTGATTTTTTCCCATTTCTCGCCGGCAAGAGGATAGAATTTAAGACTCAAGGCGCAAAGAACAAGCAGAATTGCAGGCACAGCCATCCAGGCAACGAGGATTCCCTGCTTTGCCCAATCTGTCTGCAGAGCAGTGCTTTTGCTCATATCGAAGCCGAAAAGACCGAGAATCATAATAAAAGAGGAGTTTGCAAAGCTGATTGCGGGCTTTGTGACAAGTGAATTAACGCCTGCATACATGCCCTCCCTGCGCTGACCGCAGAGATGCTCGTCATAATCAATGACATCGCCGTTCATAAGCGGAACAAGATACATTCCGCCTGCAAAGCCGACACCGGCTATGAAAAACCCGACGGCGGCAACTATGCTGAATCTTCCGAAAACAGCCATACAGGCGGCTCCTGCGGCAAAGACAACGCACATTATGAAAACGCACTTTTTGACTCCCCAGGGAATTGTCTTTTTTGCCCAGAGAACGACTCCGCACACTGCTCCTGCACCGAGCATTCCGTAAGCTGCCGCCATAGGCAGACCGAAGGCGTCAAAGTAATAGATAACGCCCTGCATAAGCACAGTCTGTATAAAAATGACCGAGAACGACAGCACCTCAAACACTACAAAAGAGCGGTTTTTAAAGCAGGAAATGACTGATCTGAAAATATTGTCGCCGTTTTCCGGCTCGGTGGTGACTTTTTCTTTATAGAAGAAGGTTGAAATAAAGATTACGGCAAAAGAAACTATACCGATTGCAGCCATAATAATCTGAAAACGAGTGCAGCCATCTCCGGGTGCGGGCTTGATTATCGGGAAGAGAACAAGCGGAACCCCAAGTGAGATGAGTGAAAAGAATATTTTCATAATGAAAATGGAGCTGCGCGCCTTGTTTGAGACCGCCATTGTGTAAGGCATAACATAGAGAGAGGTTGCTATTGCCGTGTAAAGCGTATCAAAAAGGAAGAGTGTGGCAAGCATCTGGAAGAAGAGAGCGCCCTGCGACCCTCCGAGCGGCCATTTTACCCAGGTGAAAATAAAGACGAGCGAGTAAAACAGCGAACCGTATCTTATGTAGGGTATTCTTCTGCCGAGTCTTGATCTGGTGTGATCGGAAATATAGCCGAAAAGCGGGTCGTTAAACGCGTTCCAAATTGCAAAAATAATCCAGACCGTGCTCGCTTTGCCGGCATCAAGACCGAGATAGCTTGTAAAAAAATAAGTCAGTCCGCCGCCCGTAAGCAGACTGTTAAGAGTGGCGCACAGGCAGTCTGCAGAGCAGAGCCAAAGCTTGCTGCCCACGGTGACTTTCTCTTTTACCGTTGCAATACCGTTTTCAGACATAATAACCTCCGAAATTTTCCGCAATTATTATTTTTATTCTATACGATACGGATGATATATTCAAGTTTTTGTTTTCGGTCATAATTAACGCTTCAGGTTGATTTTTAATATGGTTTTATAGTATACTGAAATATACTGCGATATATTCTTATTTGACAATATAGAAAACAACACGGAGAAGCGTATGGATAAACTTTCGGCTCAGGGCATTAAATTTGTTGACGGCAAAGGCAGAACAAGGTTTTTAAACGGCTTCAATATTGACGACAAGCTCATAGAGTGCAGTGAATTCCGATACAATCTGGATGAAGAATTCTTTAAAAAATACCGTGCTAACGGTCTTGATTTTATCCGCCTTGCGGTAACGTGGCAGAACATTGAGCCGGAAAAAGGGAAATATAACGAATCATACCTGAAATCCATTGATTCGATATTCGACCTTGCCGAAAAATACGGTGTCTACATTCTTCTTGACATGCACCAGGATTTGTATTCCGGCTTTGAGGGTGTAGGCGGAGGCGACGGCGCTCCCGGCTGGGCGTGCCTGACAGACGGTTACAGACCCAAGCCGTATAAATTCGTCTGGGCGGAGGCATACGTTTTCGGCAAATGGGTTCACAGATGCTTTGACCACTTCTGGAGAAACGACCCCGTTGACGGCAGAGGGTTGCAGGACAGATACGCCGACCTGTGGCAGATGCTCGCCGGAAGATACGGCGGCAGAGCGGCGCTTTTCGGCTTTGATTTTATGAACGAGCCCGCTCCGGGCACTGCGGGCAAAAAGATGGCTGCACGCTTTGCGCTGAGTGCTGCAAAATGCATTGCTTTCAGTAAAAAAATCAAACGCGCCGATATAATAAGCGCACTTATAAAAAAGGATATGAAGAAGCTTCTTGACAGCGTGCCGGGCAGTATTGTGCGTGAAATTGCCTGCAGGGTTGACAAGCTTGAAGCGGAATTTGAAAAGAAATACTACTCGCCGTTTCTCGTTAAAATGGCGGAAAATGTGCGGGAGATTACACAAAACGGTTTTTTGATGATCGAGCAGCCGTTCTTATGTAACGGCGGAGTCAGACTCTCCGTTGAACCGATAAGCGTTAAAGGCAGAAGGGAGCCGCTGCAGTGCTTCGGACCGCACGCCTATGATATGACGGTTGACACTCCGCTTTACAAATACGCAAACGCAGGCAGAGTCAAGGCATTTTTCAGTGAAATGCGCAACTCGCAGCTGCGTCTCAATGTGCCGGTTGTTGTGGGCGAGTGGGGCGGATGCAGCGACAACAAGGACACATCCTGGTTCCCGCACGCACAGGAGCTGCTCGACTTTTTTGACGAGATGCAATGGGGGCAGGCATACTGGGATTACCACGGCGACGACCTTGATTCGCCACTTATGAGTCTGCTTTGCCGAACGCACCCCATTGCGGTTGACGGTGAAATTGATTTTTACCGCTACGACAGGCAGACGGATGTTTTTACGCTTAAATACACATCGGACACAGACGGAGAGAGCGTGATATTCGTTCACAGACCGGTTGAAGATGTCGGCGGCGCGGAATATGAGGTGCTTGAGAATTATGAAAACGGGGCGTCGCTTATTCTTGTAAAATCAAAAGCGGGCGAAAACACCGTAACAATAAAAATCGGACAATAATTCGGGAGTATGAGAATATGAACTATATCAAAGCCGGTATTGAAAAGGTCAAAGAAGTCAAAACCTACTGGAACAAACCCGCAGAGGGCAACTATATGCCTTTCAGGGAGATTATGGCATACTCGGTGGGCGGCTTCGGCGCTTATTCCATCTTCACGATGGCTCAGGCGCTCCTGCTCTCCACGACAAACGTTATTATCGGCAACACAATAGGCATTCAGCCGATGCACATGTATGTTATGTATCTTATCTCGGTCATTACAAATATTCCTCTGACAATGGTCAGGGCGAATATGATTGACAACGTCAGATACAAGCAGGGCAAATACAGGCCGTATCTTCTGCGTATGGGCGCGCCGACTGTTGCGATATCAATGCTGTTTGTTTTCACCCCCTACACGAGAATCGACTATATCTGGCGCTGTGTGCTGATTTTTGTTTATAACTTCGGTCTGCAGTTTTTTTATAACTTCTTTTATGATGCATACGAAAACCTTATTCACGTTCTTTCACCCAACTCGCAGGAACGCACAAATGTAACTGCGATAAAGAGCATGATTTACTCGCTTTCGCCGACGGTTACGAACTTTATCACTCCCCTTATAGCGAGCAAGGTTGCAAACGGCAATATGTATGACCTGAAGGTTTACAGATGGCTCTACCCGTTTATTGCGGTTGTCGGCGTCGGCATGCTTATTCTTGTTTATGCGAGAACGGAAGAAAAAATCGTTATTGCAAAAACTCACCCGATGAAAATCAAATTCACCGACGCTCTGCGCGAGGTTGCCAAGAACAAGTATTTCTGGATAATCTCGCTTGCGGGCTGGCTCGGTTTTCTTGAAACCTGCACCTATGTTATTCTTCAGTGGCTTTACAACTACGCACATCTCTGCACGCCGGAGCAGTATTCGCTTATCACTCTCATAAGAGGCACCGCCTATTCGTGGGGTATGATCCTCGCACCCTTTGCGATTAAGAGGTGGGGCAAAAAGAAGGTTCTTATTGTAACAAACATTTTCAATATCGGCTTTCTTGCGCTGGTTTATCCGCTAATGGGTTCAATCTGGACCGTGCTTATGTGTATGTATTTCAACTCCGTCGCGGACTCGTTCATTCTTGTTCTCAACCCTGCTATTCAGTCGGATATACGCGACTTTCAGCACTACAAAAGCGGTGAGAGAATTGACGGCATGTTCGGCGCAGTTGCCATGATCGGCTCCTTTGTAACAATGGCTACGAGCTCCGTTCTGCCTGCGGTTTATGAAAAATACGGCATATATTCAGGCAACGGCTATGAGAATATGTATGACGTACTCTACAACACCGACATTCTTTACCGTCTTGTGGGCGTGCTTGTCATTCTTTCGGCAGTGGGCGCGGCGCTTAATGTAATACCCTATTTCTTCTACGATTTAACCGAGACAAAGCAGAAAGCGATAATAAAAATCCTTAAAATCAGGGCTATGTTTGAGGATTATGGCAACGGCGTTCTGACCGACGGGGATATGAAGAGTACAATGGAATTCATCCGCTCTTCAAAAGAAAAAATAAAAGAGGATGAAATCGACGTAAAAGCCCTCAAGAAAAATAAAGCGCCGAAAAGCGAAATCAAAGCGGCAAGAAATCACAACGAAGAAAAAGAAATCTCCGCTGCGGTAGTTGAGGAGCTGGAACGCTTCACCACCAATGAAGCAAAGCTCCGCCTTGAACGGGCAAAAGAGGTTGTTGCAAACGGCATTGAGGGAATTATCTCAATCACATCCGAATCGCTTGAAAAGGCGAAGGCGCTGCCCGCCGGAACCCGTGAAGAAAAAGAGATACGCAAAAATTCGATTGCAGATGCAAAGCTCGGTTTGCGTTCACGCAAGGCGATGGCAAAATATTATCCCGACGGCATAAGGGAGTTTGACGAGGCGGAGTTCGACGCCCTTTGCATTAAAGAAAACGAACTTGCGCAAGAGAAGGCGGACCTTCTTAAGGCAAAGGCGTCCAAGGATGAAATAAAGAGAATTACCGCCGAGCAGGCAGAGATTTCCGGGCGCATAAACGCACTCAATGAAGAGCATCAGCAGTTTGTAAGAAGCACAAGCGTTTACCACAAAGCAAAGAAGTTTATTGAGCAGGCGGAAAACTATGCAAGATTCGGCGAGCTTGACACGAAATATTCGGAAAGTCTGCAGGAGGATTAATCTGTGACAATTCCGGAAAAATATGTTATAATATTATATGTTAAGAATTAAAGCACTGCATCCTACGGAGGATAAAATGAAAAAACTGCTATTAATTACTGCGGCCGTGCTTACTGTTCTTGTTTTTACGGTAACGGCAAACGCCGCTGTGCTGCCCGAAAGCTACAGCTCCGTTGACAAGGGGTATGTCACTCCCGTAAAAAACCAGGGTGATTACGGTGCCTGCGCCGCTTTCTCGACGGTTAGCTGCCTTGAGAGCGACTACATTATGCAGGGCTACGGCACAAAGGACAACACCGATTTTTCGGAGGCATATCTCTATTGGTTCAGCGTGAACAATGCGTGGAATGACGAAGATTCGCGCTATTACGGCGACGGTTTTGAAATTGAGGGCAACATTTTTTCACTCGGTTTAAACGAGCTTGAGCTGTTCTCATCACTCAAGACAGACACGGCAATCGCTTACGAAAAAGATTTTCCATACAGCCCCTACACCTACACAAATATGGGTGATTATTCCGAAATTGAGAGGGTAAGTTCTGGCTGTAACATAAGAATAAAGGATGTTGTGACATTTGACCTGGGTGACAGAGATGCCGTCAAGCAGTGGGTTATGCAGCACGGCGGAGCTTCGGTCATGTTCAACTCAAACCAGTTTTTTCACGGTGACAACGGAACGGTAGCGGCAAACAAGCTGAAAATTATTTCGAACCATGCCGTTACAATAGTCGGCTGGGATGACAACTTCAAGGCACAGGGCAGGTTCAGCGAGCTTGTTATGAGCAGACCGGGCGCCTGGCTCTGCAAAAACAGCTGGGGTCCGGACTGGGGTGACAACGGATATTTCTGGCTCCCCTACACCGACCCGTCAATCACCTCGATTATGGGATACTCCGTTGCGGTAAACAACTCGTGCGAGAGCAAATACTCGTATAACGCTCTGCCCGACTACACCTCGCCTTCCGTTTTCCGCACCGTTTCAAAGACGGCAAACCGTTTTACCGCAGACACGGACGGTGTTATTGAAAAGGTTGCATTTTACACCTACGGCGGAAGCGACGTGAATCTGACGGTATATAAAGACAACGGCGACGGTATTCCCGACTCGGGCAAAGCTCTGGCAACTGCGGGCGGTCACTATGACACCGAGGGCTATTACACCGAAAAGCTGTCTGCTTGCGTCGGCATAAAAGAAGGCGAAGTTTTTTATGTTGTTGCCGATTATTCGGGCGATATTCCTATAGAAAACGCAATGTCTCTCACCAACAGCAATTCGGATGAATCTTTCATTTACACTAACGGCAGATGGGAAGACACATACGACGGTTATGCAACGGGCAACAGCGCCGTTGACGCAATAATCAGAACAAGCCACAGCTACGGTGAAAACAGGCACAAGGACCCGACCTGCACCGCCGTCGGTTATGATATGAGAACCTGCGAAAACTGCGGAAAGGTGCAGAGAAAAGACATCCCCGCAAAGGGACATTCCTTCGGAGAATGGGAGGAAAACGGCATTCTCGGCGAATACACGCTTTATATCAGAACCTGCTCCGAATGCGGTGAAATTGAAATAATCTGCATGGACGAAGGCGGTAACAAGGTAAGTCTGGAGAAAGCGACAAACGAAGCGAAAAAGGAAAAAACTCCCGCAGGTATGCGCCTCAACGCATTAAATGCGGTCAATTCGGCAATCACGCTGACATCGGACATTATGAGAACGGGCCTTATGGTTATTCTCGGACAGTATCCGTAAAACATAATAAATAAATGAATTTAATCTCTCCCGTAAAAAAGCGGGAGAGATTTTTTGCTGTTATTAAATATTTACTTTTTTGAAATAATTTTATATAATATATTATATATTGAAAGAAGGAGCATCTTTATGGAAAATTCAAAGCTTTTTCAGGTATGCGAACAGGGTTACAACTGCTCACAGGTAGATGAATACATAGCCGCGGTCAAAAAAGAATACAAAAAGCTTTACGAATACTCCAAAAAGCTTGACTCGACGGCAAAGGAACTGCGTGAGAAATCAGCCGCCGTTGTGGAGGAAAATGAGAAGCTCACACAGCAATCCGCAGAGAGAGAAAAGAAAATTCTTGAGCTTGAAACCGCACTTTCAAAGGCAAAGGGAGCGGCGGAGAAAGCGGCTGCGCCCGAACCTGCGGCGCAGGACAGAAGCGCCGAATACGAGGCACTTCTCAAGAGCGTTTCAACAATGCAGATTCTCAGCGAAGAGGTTGTGCGCGAAAACAAGGAGCTGCGCGCAAAGCTTGAAGCTATCAAAGCGGGAATATAAACGAAGGGAGCGGTTCATACGGATAATTTTGATTTTACACCTAAGTCGCTTGACGACCTTGACAAAGAGTTTTTTGAGAATGTCCGCGCCCTTGACAGCGGTCTTGAGGGAGCGTTGCACGATGATTTCACATCTCCCGACGACCTTGGAATAAAAGTTTCAAAGCAGAAACAAGACACTCCCCCTGCAGTGGCGAAGGCAGAGCCGGAGCCGGAACCGGCGCCCGTGACACCCTCAAAGCCGCCCGTAAAACAGGCGGCAAACCCTCGTCCGGCCGCCGCAGACACTCAGGCGGGAAGAGACAGTCTTCTGCCCAGGCAGATGCTGTATAAAGCGGCTCCGATGCAGGATATGCCAGAACAAAACGGAGCGCAGAGCCCTTATGTTATGCCGAAGGACTATGCCCTTTACGGCAGGGATGCCATGCGTATAAACACACCTGTTGAAGAACCTGCCGCCGAAAAAGAAGAACCGAAGCAGAGAGGAAAGGCGAAAAAGCACAATGGCGTTATAGCCGTGTCGGCCGTTCTTCTTGTGCTCACCGTTATTCTGAGCGCATTTACGGGGCTGATAAAATATTACAGCGACAACACCGCGCGGCTGCTCGGCGGCAAGAACGTATGTGTTGTTGAGAAGAGCACGAAGAGCCCGTATCTGAGCAGAGGCGACATTGTTTTTGTAACACCGGTAAAGCCCGAAAAGCTTGAAGAAAACTCGATAGCCGCCGTGCTTGTCAAAGAAAAGGGATTTTTTGTTTACGGAATAATCACGGACCTTGAGATTGATGAAAACGGCAAAACAACCGCAACGGTAAAGAGCGTAAACGGCAAGTCTGAGATAATGGAAAATGAAGTCAGAGCCGAACTGATACTCGGCACTGCGGACAATTACATTCCGAAGGCGGGTTACCTTGTAAACCTGCTTAACAGCTACACCGTTGTTTGCGCCTGCGCCGCAGGTGTATTAATTCTGCTGCTGATAATAATTCTCATCGCAGCATCAAAATCCGGAAAGAAGGCGGCGGCAGATGATAAAAGCGGCAGTATTTGACCTTGACCACACACTGTTTGACAGATATTCGACGCTTGAAATAATAGCGAAGGAATTCCGCAAATTCTTTGACATTGCAGACGGAATAACAGACGAATACATTACCGAAAAATTTATTTTTGCCGACAAGAACTTTGTTCACATCGGCTGGCCGAGAATTCACGAATATCTGATTGAGAGCGGTTTTTTCGGAACTCCCCCGACATTTGAAGAATACAGCTCGTTTCTGCTCGAGAGATTCCACCACTACGCAGTGCCGTTCCCGTTCACAAGACCGATGCTTTTAAAACTGCGCAAAGACGGCATAAAAACGGGGCTTATAACAAACGGTTCGCACGAGCTGCAATACAAAAAGCTTGAGATGGTAGGTATAAGCGACTGTTTTGACAGCATTATTGCTACAAAGGATATAGGCGTTCACAAGCCCGAAAGAGGACCGTTCGACATTATGGCGGCGCGTCTGCGTTTGAAAGCGGAGGAATGCCTTTACATCGGCGACAACCCGCTCAACGATGTTGAAGCGTCGCGCAGGGCGGGCTATATTCCCGTGTGGATCAAAACCACGGGAGTGTGGAGCTACCCCGATATTGAAAAGCCGGAGCTTCAGGCGGAAACGGTTGAAGAAATACCGTCAATTATTGAAAAACTCAACAGCTCTGAAAAGGAATAGATATGGATTTCAAAGATAAGAAAGTTCTTGTAATAGGTCTTGCGAGAAGCGGTATGGCGGCGATAAAGGTGCTGCACCGTCTGGGCGCAGTAATCACGCTGTCGGAATCAAAGAGCAGGGACGAGATAAAAGAGGCCGACGACCTCGAAGCCCTCGGCGTTGAAATCGTCAACCAGGAAATGAGCGTTTTTGAACGTGATTTTGACCTTGTTGTGAAAAACCCGGGCGTTCCGTTCCGCACACCGATGATTGAGAGACTCAACGAGCGCGGAATAAAAATCATTACGGAAATCGAGCTTGCTTTTATTGTTGCCGGGGAGCAGCACTATGTTGCAATTACCGGCACAAACGGCAAGACGACAACGACATCTCTCGTTTATGAAATACTCAACAAGGCGTTTCCGGGCAGGGCGCACCTGTGCGGAAACATCGGAATTCCGCTTTGCGAAACGGTTCTTGAAAACAATCTGATGGAAGAGGAAGGGCATTACATAGCCCTTGAAATCAGCAATTTTCAGTTAATAAACATTGACCGTTTCCGCCCCGAGGTTGCTACAATAATAAATCTTACACCCGACCACGTGGATTTTATGGGCGGGCTTGAGAACTACTACAAATCAAAAACGGAGATTTACCGCAACATGGCGGAAAACGATGTTTTTATTCTCAACGCCGACGACCCCGTGCTTGCGCAGTATGTTGAAAAATACCCGGTGAAATGCAGGGTTGAAAGTTTCAGCATTGAAAATGAAAATGCGGACTGCATAATAAAAGACGGTTTTATGATTGTAAACGGAGAGAAGGTTCTGCCGCTTGACTGCATAAAGCTTGTTGGCAGACACAACCTGCAGAACGTTATTATAGCCGTTACCGCCGCAAAGGCGCTCGGAATAGGTAATGAAACCATAGTTGACGCCGTTTCGGGTTTTGCGGGAGTTGAGCACAGAATTGAGTTTGTGCGGGAAATTGACGGAATAAAATACTATAACGATTCAAAGGGAACAAACACCGACGCTACCGTTACTGCCCTCAAATCTTTTGACAGAGGAGTCATCCTGCTGCTCGGCGGCTTTGAGAAAGGGCTTGCGATGGACGATGTCAGACGTCACCTCGGCTGTGTCAAAAAGGTTATCGGTTTCGGCGCCTGCGGCCCTCGGCTTGTCAAAGAGCTTGTCGGCGATGACGGAATTGTAGTAACAACACTTGACGAAGCGGTTGCCGAGGCGAACAAAATTGCAAAAAGCGGAGACACCGTTCTGCTCTCGCCCACAACGAGTTCATTTGACCAATACACCTGTTTTGAAGAACGCGGAGAACATTTCAAAAAGATTGTAAATGCATTATAAAAAATATGGCTTGCAGGATGGCGTAAAACCTATCTGCAAGCCGTTATTCTTTTTTGTTGCCGAACATATTCCAGGGCGGAATGGTAAAGTCGGGCGGATATTCAAATTCAAGCGCTTCTCCGCTGCGCGGATGGCTGAACGCGAGGCGGTATGCGTGAAGGGCGAGGTTGCCTGCGCGGCCGCCGTATTTACGGTCGCCGAAAAGAGGATGGTTTCTTGAGGAGAGCTGTGCGCGTATCTGATGGGTTCTGCCCGTGCGAAGGACAATATCAACGAGTGAAAAGCCGTTTTTTTCATCAATAACATTGTAAGAGAGTTCAGCCGTTTTTACGCCCGCTCTCTGCCTGCTGACGGCAAAAGTTTTATTCTTTTGTTTGTCGTGAAAAAGGAGGTTCTGCATTTCACCGCTTTTCTCATCAAAAACACCCTGAGCGACGGCAAGGTAGCGTTTTTTGAAACTCCACTGCTGTATCTGTCGTGACAGTTCAGCCGCAGCCTGCTTTGTTTTTGCATAAACCGTAACGCCGCCCGTTTCTTTGTCAAGGCGGTGAACCGGGAAAGGTTCTGCGCCCGTGTGAGCGGCAATCAATGAGACCATATTCGGCTTTTCGCTTTTTTCGCTGAGCACTCCCGATGGCTTTACGCAGACGATGAGAGCGTCATCTTCATATAAAACAATCATATTCATTATTCTTTCCCCGTGTGCTTGTAAAGTGATTACCTTTACAATGAGGTTGACAAAAATCCGCTTTTCTTATATAATATTTTTTCGGATATGCCGGTGTGGCGGAATTGGCAGACGCAAGGGACTTAAAATCCCTCGCTGGCAACAGTGTACCGGTTCAAGTCCGGTCACCGGCACCAGGAACGTTCCGTTTGCGTTTTGAAAACGAAAGTTTTCATAGGGGCGTTCGATTTAATTGAATGACGATTTTCAAAGGGTTTTTATTGCAGGCAAGAGCGCAGTTGTGACCCGATGATTAAATCGTCATTCTTTTTTTGTCTGTTATTTCAGGGGTTTTAACGAAACGGTTCCAGCGAGTTTCAGCCCGTATTTTTCAACTATACGCCCGGCTTCGGACAGGGAGCCGCCGTCAAAAGCCGCCTCTGCCCTGTGGGCGTCAAAGCCGAAAACTGCCGTGCAGCCCTCTTCACCCGCAATTCTCCAGAAATCGTCGTTGGGATAATGCCGGTGATCTCTTATGCCGAGGAAGTTTATTTCAAGCGGAATATCCGCCTTTGCCGCCGCTTTGCAAAGCCGGCGGTTTTCGCGTTCATAGACGGCTTTGTCACCGGTGTAAAGAACGACATCTGGGTGGCAGATATAAGTAAACTTATTTGTTTTGATTGCTTCGAGCACGCAGTCAACATATTCGGCAAGTTCTTTTTCGCCGTTTATGCCTTCGCCGATATATTTGCCGTGCGGATGCTCGTTGCCGATAAAGTGCTGACCGAGAATCAGATATTCACTGCCCCAGCTGACGGCGTTTTCAAGCATCTTATCAAAATAGAGAGGGTAATATTCCATCTCCCAGCCGATGTGTATTTCTATTTCGTTTTTGTATTCATCTCTGAGACTGCGAAGGGTTTTGAAGTAATCTTCAACCTCGCTTGTGTGCACCCTGTAATCGGACTCATAGCCGTCGGGAAAGCGGAATGCGATGTGGTCAGAAAAGCCCATAATCCTGATTCCGCCTTCGATGGCTCTCTCAATATATTCCCGCTCCGTGCCGTCTGCGTGGTGGCAGCGGAATGTGTGCGTATGGTAGTTTGCAATCATCTGTAATTACCTGCCTTGCGCTTTGCCGCAAAACGGCAAGCCCTTTTATATGCCTCGGCAAAAAACTCTTCAATTTCCATTTTGCCGTAAATGTCGTTTTCGTGCCTGCCCGGCTTGGAGATGCGGTTGAGTTCAAATGTGAGAATACCTTTGTAGCCGCATTCATCAAGCTCGCGGGCGGTTTCATCCCAGTTCCTGATACCGTCAAACGGGAGAAGATGCAGATCGTCAAGCCAGGTGATTTCGCCGCGGCGCGAACGGATGCCGAGGTTGTCGTTTATATGTGTGGCGATAAGCTTGTCGCCGAAGCGCTTGATAAGATTGTGCGGGTGGTTGTAGCACATTTCGTGACCTGTGTCGAGGCAGAATCGGACGCTTCTGCTGTTTGGAAAGGCGTTGAAAACTGCCTCGAGGTATTCGAGACCTTCAGTGTTTTCAAACGCTATGCGGACGCCGAGTTCCTCCGCCTCGTCAATGACCTTTGCGAAGTTTTCGATTCCCTGCTCGTTGGGAGCATATTCCCTGTCGAAACCGATAAAGACGTGGGAAACCATAACGGGCACATTATATTTTGCGCAGTCGCGCACACAGGCAATAAGCTCTGCGACCGCCTCCTCCTGCTGAGAGGAACTGCCGTGCCACATATCGGCAACTTTGCCGAAGGGAGCGTGAACGGACTGGTAAACCATACCCGTCTCCTCTGCGAGGGCGGCGTAGTCTTCCATTCTGAAGCTGTAATCCCAGGGGGTGAAAAAAGCGTCAAATCCGCTTTGCTGCATAAGTTTTATCTGCTCATCATAAGGCAGATCAAACTGAGTGCTGACACCTAAGCAAAAAATGTTTCTGAACATAAACATGCCCCCTTTTATGCTCATATTATAGATTAAGCCGTCCGCCTGTGTCAATAATAGTGATTGACTATTTTTCCGTATTATTTTATAATATTTAAGATGGTGCGGATAAACAGAATAAATTGGAGATGATGTTTTGAAACGGTTTGTTTCACTTATTTCGGCAGTGATTCTGATTTTTTCATTTGCCTCCTGCGGCAGTCAGACAAAAGAAGCGGCGACTGCCCCCGGCGGCGTGCCCGAGCTGTATGTGGGCGAAGGGTTCCGCACAATTCTTTCGACTCTTATGACGGGCAATTTCAATATTGTTGAAAAGGTTGCCGTTTTCGGAAGACCTCAGACGGATGAAAACGGCAGGGTATCCGAACCGGATGAAAGAAATTACGCCCTTGACTCTTACGATGCGCTGCTGGTTCTTTTCAGATCTGTTTACACCGAAGAAAAAGCGGAAAAGCTTATTGAAAAATGCGGCTATTACGAAAAAGACGGCGCTCTGTATTCAAATAAAAAGGCGAAAGACGAAGGCGCCTCTTTCGATATAAGCAGTATGAAAATCGAAGTTACCGAAAAGGATGACAAAAGTTGCTCGTTCAACGTAACGGTAATTAAAACGGACGGCAGCGGAAAACAGAAAGAAAAAAGCTTCAGGTGCAAAGCGGTTTGCGAAAACGGCACCTGGCTGCTCGAAGATATGTATTATTAAGCGGAGGGAGATTCAATATGACAGTTCTTAAAACAAGATGGACAGATTCGGTTGACACCGCCTGCCCGAGAAACGAATACCCGAGACCTCAGCTTGTGAGGGATGATTGGCTCTGCCTCAACGGCGAGTATGATTATGCAATCACCCCTGACACAAACGAAAGGCCGAAAAATTTTGACGGCAGAATCACAGTTCCCTTCGCAATAGAGAGTCTGCTCTCCGGCGTAGGTCATACGCTTATGCCCGACGAGCGTCTGTGGTATCGCAGGTATTTCACTCTTCCTGAATCTTTTGAAGGCAAGCGTGCGCTCCTGCATTTTGAGGCGGTTGACTGGCAGTGCGAGGTTTATGTGAACTGCGTTAAAGTCGGCGGTCACACGGGCGGCTACTGCCCCTTCACCTTTGACATAACCGAAAACCTCAAAGAAGGCGAAAACGAGCTGATAGTCAAGGTCTATGACCCCACGGATGACGGTTGGCAGCAGAGAGGCAAGCAAGTCCACAAATCAAAGGGCTTCTGGTATACCTCAACATCGGGTATATGGCAACCCGTCTGGCTTGAGCCCGTTGATTTAAGTCATATTGAAAATATAAAAATAACTCCCGATATAGATAAAAGCTCTGTTGCCCTCAAGGTTGAAACAAGCGAAAAAGGCGGTAAGCTCACGGCGAAGATTCTCAAGGAAGACACCGAAATATTCAGCGGCGAAATAAGCCGGGATTGTGAAATTCCGATAAACGACCTTCGTCTGTGGAGCCCGGAGGACCCGTTCCTCTACGACCTTGAAATCACGCTTGAAAACGACGGCGACACCGACACGGTAAAAAGCTATTTCGGTATGCGCAAATTCAGCATCGGCAAAGATATGACGGGCATACCGCGCATAATGCTCAACAACGCCCCGTATTTTCAGAGAGGTCTGCTCGACCAGGGCTACTGGCCCGACGGCGGTCTTACCGCGCCCTGCGACGAGGCGATGATATTTGACATTGAAGAAATGAAAAAGCTCGGCTTCAATATGCTTCGCAAACACATCAAAACCGAGCCCGCACGCTGGTATTACCACTGCGACCGTCTCGGAATGATAGTCTGGCAGGATATGATAAGCGGCGGAAAGGCGCTCAACCCCATTTATGCAGGCGGTCTGCCGAACATAAACGTTCACGTGAAAGACAACCAGTATAAGATGTTCAACCGCGACCTGCCCGAATGGCGCGAACAGTTCAAAGAGGAGCTGTTTGAGGTTATAGACTGGCTTTACAACTTCACCTGCATCGGCTGCTGGGTGCCGTTCAATGAGGGCTGGGGTCAGTTTGACGCAAAGGAAATCGGTGAAAAGGTCAAGGCATACGACCCCTCAAGAGTCATCGACCACGCAAGCGGCTGGCACGACCAGGGAGGTCCCGACTTCAAGAGCGTTCACAAATACATCTTCCCCGTTCATTTGCCAACGGCGCGCAGGCAGGCGGGAAGGCCCTTTGTTCTTAGCGAATACGGCGGATACAGCCGCACAATAAAGGGTCACGTGTGGAACCTTCAGAGAAGCTTCGGATATGTCAGATTCGGCACAAAGATGTCTTTGTCACAGGGTTACAGAATACTGCACGAAAAGCAGATTATTCCGCTTATTGCAAAAGGTCTTTCGGCAACGGTTTACACTCAGGTAAGCGACGTTGAGTTTGAAGTCAACGGCATTTACACCTATGACCGTGAAGTTCTTAAAATGGATGCCGACATTATAAAAGAAATCAACTCTAAAATGATTCTTCCGTAAGGAGAATAATATGTTTCGAAAAATTACCGCATTTCTTCTTGCCGTGTGCCTTGTTTTAGGTTTATGCGCCTGCGGCAGAGAAATAAAGACAGACAAAAAAATTGCAATAATCACCGCTCCGAAGGATGAATACCCCGAGGATTATATGGCAGTGAAGGCGCTCGCAGAGCAATACCCCGACACTGTTATTCACAAGGAGCTGCCCGATACGCGCATTCTTCATCCGGGAGACCCGGAGGTTATGACCGTTGCGCAGGAGCTTGCCGCCGACCCGGCGGTGGGTGCGATAATCTTTGCACGTGCGGTCAGGTTCTCATCCGCCGCCATATTGAAGGCGAAGGCACTGAGCCCGGAGCTTGTTATTGCGGCTGTTGAGCCGGAGGACGACATAAAGGCAGTTGCCGGTTCCGCCGATTTTGTTACCGCCTGCGACTGGACTGCAGCGGCGGGCGAAATCGTTTCAAGAGCAAAGGATGCGGGCACGGAATACTTTGTGTTTTTCTCATATTCACGGCTCAATATGAATTCTCTTGTTGAAGGCGAGCAGAACGCACTCAAAAGCGAGTGTGAAAACGCCGGAATAGAGTTTATTGCCGACAACGGCAACGACCCCGGCGGCGGATTCACCGACGAGACGGGAATAGTAAAAGCGAACGACGTTATTAAAGAACGCCTTGCCTACCTTGAAAACAAGGGCAGAATAAAGGGTGAAAACGTTGTGCTCTTCTCCGCGGATGTTACCGTTCAGCAGACGCTTGTTGAGCTTGCAGATGAAAACGGGATGATTTATATCTGCCCCGAATTTCCCGGCATATTCAGCGGAACAGGCGGTGCATACGGCGTTGACCTGCCCGAAAGCATTGACGCTTCAAAAGAATACATCGGTGCATTGAAAAATGCCGTCAAATCGGGCAGTTTTTCATCAAAGCTGTTTTATTACGGTTTTCCGCTGATGACCGCACTGATTAATGCGACATTTTACGGCGTCGTTGACATTCTTCAGTGCTCAGCCGGTTCGCTTGCGGAGTGCATAACATCAAATCTCAGAAAAGCGGCGAAGAACAGAAAGTTTGCTGTATCGCAGGGCGATGACCCGAATGTGTTTTACGGCTACTGCCCTGACATACAGAGAATTAAATAAAGCATAACAAAGAAAATGCGGGCTGTCGGTTGACAGCCCGTTATTATATTATCTTTTATCTTAAAGTAAATCGCCTGTTCTGAGTTTTCTTATCCAGTCAAGAATTGTTGTTTTGATTGCGGTGAGCTTTTCTTTTTGCATACCTGAACGCTGTTCGGGAGTGCCTGCCATATCAATAAGACCGAAGGTCATAAGCGAGGTTTTGTCGGAATAGCCATCGGTGAAATTCGCCGCATAGCCGGCAAATGTGGTGCGTGTGAATTTGCCGCCGTCTGTTCTCAGAACGGAGCCGAACTTTTGCATAAGAGTTTCGTAGCTGTCTTTTTCATAGTCAATTTTTTCAATATCCGACGAGCCGTAAAGGAACCAGGGTGATTTGTCGGCATCGGGACCTGCTCCCTTGTATGTCCAGGTGGTCCAACTCAGGTTTCTGCTGTTGAAAAGAGAGAGCATATAGCCGAAGGTTGTGAGACCGCGCGGATAAAACTCGCCGATATAAAAAGGAGCGTTGTAATTTGCGTTTTTAATCTCGTTTGCCTTGCGCAGAACAGTGAAATTTGTTATGTCGTAGATGTGCTCCTGGTAAACAATATTCTTCCAGCCGTAAACATCGGGAGAGGCAATAGCCGAAGGATCCCAGATTGCCTCCATACAGATGATATGGTCGGGGTCAACGGCTCTGACCGCCTTGTAGAGGTCGTTGCTGAAATCCCAGAAGGTCTGCTGAAAGCTGCCGTCGCGCGTGATGTTTGTGCCGAGAGGCTCATTCATAAGGTCATACATTGCAATTACGCTCTCGCCCGCATAGTGCTTTGCAAGTTCAACCCAGAAATCGAGGGTTACCTTTCTGTATGCCCTGCCCTTTTCGGTGTCATCAAACAGAGACATCGACTTTGACTGACCGCAGTGGTCGTAATCATTCTGATAGCCGGGCAGACCGTGAAGGTCAATTATGAGATAAAGCCCGTATTTGCGGCACATATCAACAACGCCGTCAAGCTCACTGAAATCTATTTCGCCGTCTGCCGTTCTATACCACGTGCCGCTGTCATCGCTCTGAAGGTTGCGATACCAGATGGGCAGGCGCACAACGTTCATGCCGAGGTCGGCAACGTTTTTGTAATCGGTTTCGGTTATCCAGTTGCTTCTGTAGGTTTTGAAAAGCTCGTGCGTTTTCTCCTGCCCGAAGCGTTCAACGAGAGTTTTGTAAACTCCCTCTTCGCCTGCGGGGTTGGTGTAGGGGCAGAACCAGTCTTCCATAATGCCCCAGCCGCCGAAGTTTGTGCCGCGCAGAACAACCTCGTTGCCCTGTGCGTCAAATATTTTTTCGCCTTCGGTGTGGAGCAGGGGCAGAGTTGTGCTCTGCGCAAAAACGAAGGCGGGCAGGCAGGTGAATGCCATAATAACGGCAAGCAGAAACGCCGCTGTTCTTTTTATTGTTTTTTTCATAATTACGACCTCCGGTTTTATTGATTGTCTGTCTGAAGTTCCTGCGACGGACTGCGCCTGACGGAATTGAAAAACTCGTTGTATTTTTCAGCCCATTTTTCAATGTCGGAGCGCTCGTATCTGTTGGGGAACGACGGTTCGACCGCTGCGAACCTGCCGATATTTGAAACTATTGTGAGAAGCTTGGAACGCAGTTCGGGCATCTCGCCGAGAATCTGCAGTTTTGATTTTAAGGTTGAAAAGAATTTGCCCTTGATTACCGTTTCAAGTCTGCCTTCTGAGAACGCCTGAAGCTCCTCGCTTGAAATAAGCCCGGTTGCAAACATACGGTCCACCTCTTCGGCGGTAACAAAAGGCAGGAAGTTTTTGGCTATTGCAATTCTGCAGGCGCCGAAGCCGATTTCTCTGAAAAAGGTTTTTTCGTATTCCCAGAGCGTTTCGGCGGTGTAAAAGCCGTCTGAATCCGCAAGAACGGCGTTTGCAAGCATTGTGCCTGCGCGCAGACTGTATGCAATGCCGGATCCCTTGAGCGAGTAAGTCATAAATGCGCTGTCGCCCACTGCCGCGTAACCGTCTGCCACTAAAACGGCGAGAGGCTGGCGCACGGGGATGTCCACAAAATAACCGCCGCGTATAAGCTTTGTGCCCATCTGCGGGTTTTTGATGCTCAGCGTATGCAGGCAGGGCGCGAGAGCACTGTAAGAGGTCTCGTCAAATCTTGCAATAAGTGCGTCTGTGTATTCGTCATCCGTAACGAGCCACATAAGTCCCTCCGTGCCGTCATTATAGAGGTAGAGGTTGTAATTCGTTTCGGGTCTGGGAGCATCTTTGACATTTTCAAAATATGCGCGGTAGGTGTGAAGAACATCGAAATGCGCAGGGGATTTTTCAATCATTGTAAAGCCGGGCAGATTTGAGCGAACGGGAGAGTTCATACCGCAGGCGTCTATTATCAGGTCTGCGTAGAACCTGCCTTTGTCTGTTTCAATGCCTGCCACGCGGCAGCCGAGAATGAGCGGCGCTTTGATTTCGGTTTCGTAAACAATCTGCGCACCTGCGTTTTCGGCAAGGGAGATTAGATACTCGTGAAGCTCCTTACGTTCAACCGTCAGGGTCTCGCTGCCCTCTTTCGCGGGCAGGGTGAGAACGGGAGTGTCATCGCCGACGGCAACGAACGTGAGGTTGTTGCTTTTTGCCCTGTAGTGCTCCGGAATCTCAATACCGGCATACTCCATTGCGCCCGCTTCGAACGAATCGCGCTGGTCGAGGTAATACTCCCCTTTTTTGTGCCTGTCATAAACAGTAACTTTATGACCTGCGGCGGCAAGCTTTATTGCGGCGACAAGACCGCCGTGACCTGCGCCCGCAACTATGATTTCCGACATAAAACCGCCTTCCTTTTTATTTTGAAAGCATAATCATACCCTGCACAATCATAAACTCGCCGAGTATGTAGGTAAGCATAACGGTAAAGTGCTGTCTGAATATAATCTCCGGCTTCTTGTAGTAGCGGACAATGAAGAGGGTGCAGTCCGACACAAAGAAGAGGACCGCTCCGATATAGGCAACCGCCGAGCCGGCACAGGGGTTGGAAATCAGCTGCATAAGGGCAAAAACGTTCATTGTGCTGTTGGCAAGCAGATAGACATACATCGGAATCTGCATCTTTTTGGGCGTTGTGGGTATTAAAAGATGAATAATGAAGGCAGATATTGAATAGTAGGCAATGGCAACGGGAACGGTTATGAACCAGTTGACATGCGAAAAAGCGACCTGCGGAACGTAAACGGCAATAAACAGGAAGTGCGCGAGCATAAATGCTATTCCGCCCGCAGTAAACCAGGCGTTGCCCTTCGGCATAAGCAGAACATCGCCGAGCCAGCTTGCGACAAGAGCGGCGATGAGGAGCGGAATTACATGCACGCCGCCTGTAACATAATAAAGAATGATGAAAAGCAGAAGCATCGGCTTTGTTACGATGCGGAGTTTTTCTTTTTTGACCCAGCTGCCGTAAAGGTGGATAACACTTGAAACAGCAAGCAGAACAAGAAACACGATTTTAAGCATATTTTCACCGCCGTAAATGTGATTATTCATAACATTTTTATTATAATCTTTCCAAAGCGTAAAGTCAACGAAACGCTGTCTTCTGAAAAAACACAGAATCAAAAATCTTTATATTTTTCAAAAAGGGTTGACAAAAAAAATATATATAATACTATTAAAGAAAAAAATATACAAAAGGATTGATTATGTTAAAGGAGGAAAAAATGAAAAAGTTAAAAGCCGTAATTGCTGTTATTGTCTCAATTATTATTGCATTTGCTTCGATAAGCTACGGTTCGGCGACAGATGACAAAGGTCCCGGAGCATATATCACAACATACGCAAAAACTTCAAAAGACGGCAGATATCTATACTCTGCTTCCCCCGAATCCGATGGAATATATTTTGTGGCTTCAACTCAAAAGAATATAACTGTTCTGAAAATTCCCGATGAAATTGACGGAAAAAAAGTAACCGGCGTCTGGAGCCTTTATACCGCTTCTCCGGCTGTTTCAAGAGTTGAATACGGCAAAAATGTTAAAGTTATCAAAGGTTTCGGATATCAGAATGATGCGGGGTTGCACACAAGATACCGTCCGGAAATGACATATGAACACAATTCGCAGACCTGTATTCCTCTTATGAGTGCAATTTTTAATGAGGGGTTGGAGATAATAGAACATAACGTCGCTGCAGCCGGATATAAAGAAGGCGACTCATTTAAATTGATGGTATTCCCATCAACTTTAAAAAATATGAAAACTTGGGCATTAGATGGAATATCGGTTGATAATATTATTTTTCAAAGTGATGCAGAACTTAGTTATAATATAGCTTATTCATCTTATGCAACTTCATATTCCTTCCCGAAACGTTCAATCTATTTTACAGGCAACTGTCTTAACGCCAATCCTTTTGCTTTTAACTATCTTCCCTGGATTAACGATGGCTTTAATGAAAGAGAATGTCCATATACTTTCCCCCCGGATAATGTCACAATTTATAAAAAAACCGATGCACTCGGTTTTGAAAAATTTGAAACAACCGATTATGAAGAATACACAACACAGGATTTTCAAATTGAACCACCTAAATTTGATGTGAGAACATATGATAACGAGTGGTGGAACTACATCAAAGAAGTTAAGGCAATAACACTTTCTGCTGCCGGGATTACAGAAGACAGCAGTTTAAAAGCCGGCCTTTCCGCAGAAGAAAAAGATTATGTTTCAAATACATATACCGTAACCACCGACGGCAGTGATAATATTACCTTTAACGCTACAACATCACCTTCCGACGCATACGACTCAAGAGTTTATTATGTTTCGTTGAATGAAAATGTTGCAAAAGTTGACAAAGAAACAGGGAAAGTTAATATAGTCGGCGACGGCACTGCCACAATCCGCTGCGTATCCGCATCCGGCGTGTTCTCAGATTGTGTTGTAAAAGTCAATTTGCCGTTAATAACAAAGATAATCAATGCAATTCAGAATTTTTTCTTCTCAATTTCAAATTCACTAAAAGCCTTTATCAACTCAGTTTCATATACTCTTTTCAAACACTAAAAAAACAATCAGTTACAGCGAGCCGTAATAAACGCGGCTCGCTTTTGGCTTTTTATAGTCTGTTTGAAATTTTCAAAAAAACACATTAAAAATACAATATAATGTTGCAATTATAATTATATGTGATAGAATTATACTGTATTTTGTATTTCGGAGGTAAAACAGATGGCAAAGTTTATTCTGTCGGCTTTTGCCGATGAGGCGTCGCCGAAGGTTGCGGAGCAGCTCAAGGCGCTCAAAGACAATAAAATCGAACTTATTGAGCCGCGCAACATCGACGGCAAAAACATTTCAGAGCTTAGCGTTGACGAGGCAAAACAGCTCAAGGCGCAGCTTGACGAGGCGGGAATCAAGGTTTCGTCAATCGGCTCATACTACGGCAAAATATTTATAAACGAAGATTTTGAGCCGCATTTTGAGGCGTTCAAAAACACGGTTGAGGTTGCGAAGATTCTTGAGACAAAATATATCAGAATGTTCAGCTTCTATATTCCCGAAGGTGAAAACGCCGATAATTACAAAGATGAGGTTCTCCGCAGAGTTAAAGCTATGGCGGAATACTCATACGAACAGGGCATTCTGTGCTGCCATGAAAACGAAAAGGGCATTTACGGCGATGTTCCCGAGCGCTGCCTTGTGCTCGCCGAAGCGCTGGGCGAAAAGCTCGGCTGCATATTCGACCCCGCAAACTACCTGCAGTGCGGAGTAAACACGCTTGAGGGCTTTAAGCTCCTTGAAAAGTATATTACCTATATGCACATCAAAGACGTGCGCACATTTGACGGCGCTGTTGTTCCCGTCGGCTGCGGAGACGGAAAGGTCGAAGACATTCTGCGTGCGCTCGATTCATACGAGGGCAGAAAATTCATCCTGACTGTTGAACCGCACCTCAAGGTTTTTGAAGGTCTTGACAAGCTTGAAACCGACGACGAGACTGCGAACAACATGGGCAAATTTGTTTACCCCGACAACTTCACATCATTCAAAGCCGCCTGCGACGCCATTCACGGCATAATTGAAAAAGTTCAGCCCGTGCGCTACGGCATTATCGGCATAGGCAACATGGGCACCTCGCACATAAACATGAACGTTGACGGTAAGCATAAGGAAATGCGTATTACCGCAGTTGCGGACATCAACCCCGAACGTCTTAAAGTTGCGAAGGAGTTGCTGCCTTATGTAAACACATACAACACAGCAGAGGAGCTTATTGACAGCGGCGACTGCGATGCGGTTATTATCGCCACCCCCCACTACTTCCACCCGCCCATTGCAAAATACGCTTTTTCAAAGGGCGTAAACGTTCTTACCGAAAAGCCCGCAGGCGTTTACACAAAGCAGGTTCGCGAAATGAACGAGGCGGCGGCAAAGTCCGGACTTGTTTTCGGAATAATGTATAACCAGAGAACAAACTGCGTTTACCGCAAGATGCGTGAAATGGTAAAGAGCGGCGAATACGGTGAAATCAGACGCGTGAACTGGATTATAACCGACTGGTATCGCACCCAGGCGTATTACAACTCCGGCGGATGGCGCGCCACCTGGGAAGGTGAAGGCGGCGGCGTTCTGCTTAACCAGTGCCCGCACAACCTTGACCTCTGGCAGTGGATCTGCGGTGTTCCCGTAAAGGTTCAGGCAACCTGCCACGAAGGCAAATGGCACGATATTGAAGTTGAAGACGATGTTACAATATATGCCGAATACGCAAACGGCGCAACCGGTGTTTTTGTAACCACAACGGGCGATTATCCGGGCACAAACCGTTTTGAAATCACACTTGACGGCGGCAAACTCGTTTGTGAGAATAACGAACTGAAGTTCTTTAAGCTTAACGAAAGAATCTCGGAGCACTGCAGGAATTCCGAAGCCGGCTTCGGCAGAATCGAAGGCGAATGGATTACCATTGAAACTGACGGCAGAAACATTCAGCACCCCGAAGTTGTAAACAAATTCACGGGTAAACTGCTTCACGGCACAGAGCTTGTTGCAAACGGTGAGGAAGGCATAAACGGTCTTTCAATCTCGAATGCGGCGCACCTTTCATCCTGGCTCGGCAAACCCGTTGAGATTCCCGTTGACGAGGACCTCTACTATGAAAAGCTTCAGGAAAAAATAAAAAATTCTACATTTAAAAAGACTGTTAAAGAAACCGTTCAGGATGATATGTCATCCACCTTCGGCAGTTGAGAAAGGCGATTATGAGAGTTGCTATAGTCGGATGCGGCAATGTTTCGGCATTGCATTTTGATGCGGCAGACAACAGCCCGCTCGCCGAACTTGTTGCCGCTGTGGATATAAAACCCGAACGGGCGCGGAAATACGCCGAAAAATACGGCATAAACGCCTACACCGATTATTATGAAATGCTTGACAAGGAGCAGCCCGACACGGTTCATATCTGCACTCCGCATTATCTTCACACGACTTATGCGGTCGAAGCGCTGACAAGAGGGATAAACGTTCTCTCCGAAAAGCCCTGCTCGGTAAGCGATGAAGAGGTCAGGGCGCTGCAAAAGGCGCAAAAAGCCTCATCCGCGCAGTATGCGGTGTGCTTTCAGAACAGATACAACTCCTGCATAAAGAGATTAATCGAGGTCAGGGACAGCGGCGAGCTCGGCAGAATCAAAGCAATACGCGCTTTCGTAACCTGGTTCAGAGGCGCCGACTACTACAGCGACGACTGGCACGGCACGCGTGAAAAAGAGTGCGGCTGTCTGCTGATTAATCAGGCGATTCACACGATTGACCTCATAGGGTATATCGGCGGAGACTGCAGGGCGCTGACCGCCCACGTCAGCAACGATTCCCTTCAGGGAATTATAGAGTGCGAAGACACGGCTTCAATGCGCATGGAGCTTGAAAACGGCGTAACGGCAATTTTTTACGGCACCCTCGCTCACGGAAGCAACGCACCTGTTATTATTGAGGTTGCCTTTGAAAAAGGAACCCTTCGCACCGAGGGAGAAAAGCTATTCAGCATAGAGGAAGACGGCAGTATTAATGAAATCTCGCTTAAATCTAAAGAGGCGGGCGGCAGAGATTACTGGGGCTCGGGGCATCCGTCGCTCATAGGCGATTTTTATGATGCGGTTGCAACGGGCAGAGAATTCTCAACGGACGCTTTCAGCGGCGGCAAGGCGGCAAAGATTGTTTTTGCGGCATACCGTTCATCAGAGCTCGGCGCCCGCGTGGAAATTGACAACACGGAGGAATGATTATGAGTCACGAAAATTTAAAGGGCAGAACAGCGGTTATTACAGGCGGCGGCGGAGTTCTCTGCGGCGGCTTTGCGAAGGATCTGGCGGCTCTCGGCGTAAAGGTTGCGATTCTCGACCTCAAGGAGGAGGCGGCACAGGCGGTCGCCGATGAAATCAAGGCAAACGGCGGAGAGGCGCTTGCGGTAGGCTGCAACGTTCTTGAGCCCGAAAGTCTTGAAGCCGCAAGACAGAAAATCAATTCCGTTTACGGCAAGTGCGATATTCTGATAAACGGCGCGGGCGGAAATAATCCCAAGGGCACAACCTCAAAGGAATATTATGAGGACGGCGACCTTGAAAACAAGGCGCAGGATGTCAAAACATTTTTTGACCTTGACGCATCGGGCGTGCAGTTTGTTTTTAACCTCAACATTTTAGGCACACTGCTCACAACACAGTGCTTTGCAAAAGATATGGTAGGACGTGAAAACGTAAGCATTCTCAACATCTCATCAATGAACGCCTTTACACCGCTGACCAAAATCCCCGCATACTCGGCGGCGAAGGCGGGCGTTTCAAACTTCACACAGTGGCTTGCGGTTCATTTTGCAAAATCGGGCATCAGGGTAAACGCCATTGCGCCCGGCTTTTTTGCGACCAACCAGAACAAAACACTGCTTTTCAATGAGGACGGCTCGCTCACTCCCCGCTCCGACAAAATCATTTCGCAGACTCCGATGGGAAGATTCGGTGTTCCCTCAGACCTCACGGGCGCTCTGATTTTCTTCTGCGATGAGAAGTATTCCGCATTTGTGACCGGCGTTATTCTGCCGATTGACGGCGGTTTCTCGGCTTATTCGGGCGTCTGATAAAAGTATTTACGGCTCCGGCATCGGTCAGTCGGAGCCGTTTTTTATACGTTTTGATTGCCGTTTATCTGTTTTTCACAAAATTATATGTTAATATTTGATTAAAATAGTTTATTTTCTTTTTTAGAAAAATAAGTTGTTGCATTTATTGTATACTTTTTTGCAATACGGCAATTTAGTAAACATATTTCAAACTGAAAAAGAGGCGAAACTGAAAATGAAAAAGCATTCACTCAGAATCATAAGCGTTCTGCTGTGCCTTGCCCTTCTGTTCGGTGCGGCGGCTCCTGCGGTATTCTCGCTTGACACTGCGCATCTGACAGACGTGCCGATGATTTACATCCGCGGTCAGGGTCTTGACCTCGGCATAAAGCAGGAAAACGGCACCTGGGATAAAGTATATCCCCTGACCGTTCCCAACGGTTTTGTCAGGAGTCTGCTCACAGCAGACAAAATCACGAACTTCATAAAATGCTACTACACCAACAATTATGACTGGTTCTGCGATGCGCTTTATGAAGACCTGAAGACGATTTTTGAAGATTTCAAGCTTGACAACACAGGCAAAGCGGCAAACGGCAGCACAGTTATTTCAGACTGGCACAAAACTCTTACCAGAACGACCGTAGACGGCAAATACCCCGTTGACAAATTTGCATTTACATATGACTTCCGCCTTGACCCCTATGAGGTGGCAGACGAACTCAATGAATATATTGAGGCGGTGTGCAAACTTACGGGTCATGAGAAGGTTGCCGTTCTCGGCAGATGCCTGGGGGCAAACGAGATTCTTGCATACATCGACAAATACGGCAACGACCGTTTTTCGGATATCATTCTTTATGCGAGCGCTCTTGAGGGCTGTGTTGAGGTTTCACACCTCTTTAACGGCGACGTTTATGTTGACAACAACGGCACTGTCCGCTTTGTTGACGACTACGACATAAACAAATACATAAACGACGAGCAGATAACCGAGTTTATCAGAGCATTTCTTCACACCTACAATGCGGTAGGCGGCGTAAAACTTGCTCTCAACGAGGTCAACAGAGTTTACAAGCTCGTCTGCGACAACGTCGTTCCCCGCATTCTCAGAGACTCCTACGGCACAATGCCCGGCTACTGGGCGATGGTCGAGGATGAGTGCTACGACTCCGCTAAGAAGCTTGTTTTCGGCGGTGTTGAGAGCGAATGGTCCGAGCTCATTGCAAAGCTTGACAATTACCATAACAATGTGGCGCTTAAATCCGAAGAGATTCTTCAGCAGTGCGCCGATGACGGAATAAACATTTACAACATTGAAAAATACGGTTTTGCCGTATTCCCGGTTGTAAAGGACACCGAAATGGTGTGCGACAGCACTGTTAACCTCACTCTTGCGAGTGAAGGTGCAACAACGGCAAAATCCTTCAAGAAGCCCTTTGACAAGGACTATATGGCAAAAGCCGAAAAGAACGGCACTGCAAAATACATTTCACCCGACCGTCTTGTTGACGCTTCGACCTGTATGTTCCCCGACAACACCTGGTTTGTAAAGAACCTGAGGCACAAGACATTCCCCGACAGCATGAACGCCCTTGTGTGCGAGATGATAAACGCCGAAGGAACATACACCGTTTTTGACAGCGCAGAGTGGCCGCAGTATATGGTTTATGATGAAGAGACAGCGACGGCTTCACCGATGACCGAAGAAAACTGCAACACCACCGACAGATGGAAGACAAACTTCTTTAAAAATCTGATTATTGTTTTCAAAAATATCGGCTATGTTCTCAAAAAGCTTTTCGGCTGATAAATAAAATCTGCTTTCACCCCCTGCGGTTTTTGAACTGCAGGGGTATTTTCTTGTATTTAAAAAATACAAACAATTTTTATAAAAATAATGATTTTACAAAACGGCTGTGTTATAATAATAAAAGTTATGTATGAAAGGCAGTATGTTTATGCACAATCTCATAAAGCGCAACACACCGCAGATATTCCAGTCGTTCATTCTTGAAAAGACCGAAAAAGAAAACGGAAAATCCGTTTATTATATTTCACAGCGCGCAGGCAGAATCGTTCTGGGCGGCGACTGCAAAATCAGCCAGGCGATGGCCTACTACCGCTATCTCAAAGATTACTGCGGCGTGAACATATCACACGCGGGCAACACGGAAATGCCCGAAATCACGCAGGCGCCCCTGCCCGACAGAGAGATAAAGCACGTAATCGAACAGGACAGACGTGTATATATGAACTACTGCACCTTCGGCTATTCCTGCGCCTGGTGGGGATGGGATGAATGGGAAAAAGAAATCGACTTTATGGCGATGAACGGAATAAACATGCCGCTTGCCGTAATCGGCACGGAGGCGGTGTGGTTCTACACGCTGCGCGAATTCAAATACAGCGAGAACGGCGCTATGAGATACCTTTCGGGGCCAGGCTTCTGGCCGTGGCAGCTCATGGGCAACCTATGCGCATACTTTCCGCTTGCGGATAAACAATTTATTGATGCGAGACTTGAGCTCGGTCAGAAAATAATCAACCGTCAGATTGAACTCGGTATGACGCCGATTCTTCAGGGATTTTCCGGCATTGTGCCGAGGTCGATTGGCAAGGTTTTCAAGACGGCACGTCTCAGGATGGTAAAACCGTGGTGCAGCTTCCCCTGCACCTGTATGCTTGACCCGCTCGACCCGCTGTTTACCAAAATCGGCACGGTATTTCTTGAAAAGCAGCGTCAGATGCTCGGTGCTTACCATTACTACGCCTGCGACCCGTTTCACGAAAACGCACCCAATTCAAAAAAGAAAAACTATCTTTCGGATGTAGGCAGGACGATTGACCGTCTGTATAAAAACTTTGATTCAGAATCGGTCTGGGTTATGCAGTCGTGGTCGCTCTATGAAGATATTGTCAAAGCCGTTCCCGAGGGCAGATTGCTCATACTTGACATAGACGGTCAGAAGGCGGATGAATCCGACGGCTTCTGGGGTCACAAGTTTGTTACGGGCAGAATACACAATTTCGGCGACAGAACAACTCTTCACGGCAGTATGGATGTTATTGCGGGCAATGAATATCTCACGGTAAAAGAGAAGCACCCCAACGTCTGCGGAACGGGACTTTTCCCCGAAGGAATAAGGCAGAACCCGATGCTGTTTGACCTTGCATTCTCGATGCTTACGGAGAATGAAAAGAAAGATATTAAGCCGTGGCTCACGGACTACGCCCTGCGCCGTTACGGAAGCGATGAGAAATGCCTTGCGGATGCGGTCGGAATAATATACGAAACCGCTTATTCTCCCGAATGCACGGGAAGAGAGACGGGCTCGATAATCTGTGCAAGGCCGTCAACACATCTGCTGCACACCGCGCCCAATGACACGCTGACTGTGCGTTATGACAACGCAAGGCTGTTTGAAGCGCTGGAGCTGCTCCTCAAAGCGGAAAAGGCGGACAAGGACGGCTATGAATATGACGTGTGCGACATAACGAGGCAGGTGCTGAGCAACTTTGCAAACTCGCTCTACACAAAGATTATGAGCGCATACTACGACAAGGACGTAAACTCCTTTGAGAGAAACTCGAATCTGTTTTTAAAGGTGCTTGAAGACCTTGACGCTCTTCTTATGACACGCAAAGAGTTTACCCTGAGTTACAACCTTGAGCAGGCGGGCTCCTGCGCTCTTGATGAAAAAGAAAAGCAGAATTTTGAGCTTAACCTGCTGACTCAGCTGACAATATGGGGACCGATGACAAACCCCGTAAACTACGATTACGCGTGGAAGGAATGGGGCGGACTCATTGAGACGTATTACCTGAGACGCTGGCACTCCTTCTTTGAGCAGCTTGCGGTTTATTTCAAAAAGCGCAGCTTTAAGACGGAGACAAAAAAGCAGTATTGCGAGCGCAACATCTATGCAGGCAACGCCTTTTACAAGAACTATGAGAAGTTTGAGAAAAACTGGCTGCAGACGGTTGACCCGACTCCGCCCGGAGAAGAAGAAACTGTTGAATGCGCAAGGAAGCTTGCGGAAAAGTATTCAAAATATTTCAAAGAAAATCTATATGAGCAATAAGAAGCACGGGGCTGTCGGTTGACAGCCCCGTGAGTATTTATTTAACTGTTTATCGGTTGTTATCCGCTTTTTTTGTTTCATTGAAAGTAAGAACCGTTTTGAATAAATCGCCGTCAATTACGAGGTCGAACCTGCCGCGCTGAACCTCGGTAAAGCTTTTTGCGATAGATAAGCCGAGACCGTTGCCGACTGTTCTGCGGGATTTGTCGTTGCGCTTAAAGCGCTGAACGAGCTCTTCTTCAGTGAGAGTAATTTTGTTTGCCGATGTGTTTTTGAGTGAAATCTCGGCTTTGCCTGCATTGCTTCTGACATCTATGAATACTCTTGTATCCGGCATGGCGTAGCTGCAGATGTTGTTGATAAGGTTTTCAAAAACGCGCCAGAGCATTGAGCTGTCACACTCAATAAAGACGGACTCGTCGGGAATGTCAAGAACGGGTGTAAGATTTTTCTCGGCAAACATAGGCGAGAATTCATCGACAACCTGTGTGAGATAAAGCCCTATGTCAAGCGATTCGTAATAAACCTGAATTGTTCCCGCCGAAACCTTTGAAACCTCTATAAGATTCTGCAGAAGATTGTTTAGCTTTTGCGACTGGTTTTTAATAATGCCGAGATAATTGTTTATTTCTTCTTCATTGCAGCCGCCGCTGCTGACAATATCGGAATAATTAATAATTGATGTAAGAGGAGTTTTGATGTCGTGTGAAATGTTGGCGATAAGTTCGTTGCGCATTTCGGTGCTGCGGTTTTTCTCTTCAAGAGCGTTTATCATTTCATCCTTTATTGCTATGAGGTCATCGTTTATCGCCCTGAAATCGCCGAACATTATGTGAGAGTCGGGAATGCTGCCGTAATCACCGCTGGCAATCTTTTTGCTGTTTTCGCGCATGGCGTTGAGGTTGAATGCGATAAGAAAGAAAATTGCGCCGAAAACGAACAGGAAACCGACCTGGCTGAAGGCAAAGAAGAGGAAATTGAAATCTGAAAGCAAGCCCGTTTCACAGGTTTTGTATTTATAAACAAAAACGAATACAATTGCGAGGTCGATTGCGAGAACCGCACTCATCGCTATCAGAGTTTTGCCGATAAAGGGGATTTTTATATTACCGCTGTGATGGTTCTTTTTGCTGATTCTGCTGATAATCCTGTAAGGAACTGTGTTTTTGAGAACCGAGCCGGATTTTATTCTCGAAGCAAGTGAAATGCAGAAAACAAGAAGAACAACCGACTGGAAAAATTCAAGAATGAGAATAATGGCGTTCCAGAGAACAATATTTGTTTCTTTTATATTCGGCACCGATGTCAGAAGAATAAGTGTCAGTGTAAAGGCGGTATAGGCAATCACCATCAGCACGAGCACGTCAAACGGGATTTTGTCAACAAGGAACTGTTTTTTTGAGTCTTTAGGCTTGCCGACGGAATACATAAGCCACCCCAGAAGAAAGACGGCAACGCATATAAGAATAAAGAGAACAACAAAGACGGCGTATCTGAGAGTGCTTGCAATATTAATCAAAGTAAGGGCAAGATAATAATTATCATGCGCGGTCATATCGCTGCGCACGCAGAGAGTAACCTTGCCCGAGACACTGCCTGTTTCATCGGAAAGAACGTTGAACGAGCGTTTTTCTCTGTAACAAAAAGAGTCCTGACTGTCAAAATCAAAGCTCTCATCGCTGTTGAACATTGTGTCGCCGTTTTTGTTTTCCGCTTTGAATACGATATTGGTGTTTTCGGGGCTGTATTCGGAAACATAATAATCGAACGTTTTTTGCTCGTCGGGCGACAGCCCTGCGGGCGTTTCGCTCTGAAACTGCAGAGTCAGATATTTGGATATCTCCTCATACTCCTGCTCCGAAATTTTACTCATTGCCTTCTGGACGGGGTAAGTGCCCGCATCACTTCCGAAAAAGTGGTAGTCATACATAAAGTTTATTGCAAGGGCAACGGCAATGGCGATTTCAACGACGAAAACATAGGTCAGCGCCACTGTTATTTTGTCTGAAAACTTTTTGAGTCTTAGCATGGTTTACGCCTTCTCCATTTTGTATCCGTAACCGAAAACAGAAACAATGTATCTCGGCTGAGCGGGATAGATTTCTATTTTTTCTCTCAGGTGTCTTATGTGAACAAGAACGGTGTTCTCTGCGCCGAGGGGGTCGCACTGCCAGACCTGTCTGTAAATCTCTTTAAGGGAAAAAACAGTGCCGGCATTTTCTGTCAGGAGCTTGAGAATGGAATATTCCGTAGGTGTGAGGCTGACGGGTTTTCTGTCAACCGTTACTGTCTTTTTGCTGTCATCTATTACTATGGAGCCGTTATGCAGAACATTTTCATCCTCCTGATGTGCGGGAGCGTTCTCAAACCTCTGCGCGCGTCGCAGCTGATATTCCACCCTTGCCGCAACCTCGATTTTATTGAACGGCTTTGTAATATAATCATCAACACCCAGGCGGAAAGCCATGCGCTTGTCTTCCGCTTCGCTCTTTGCCGTTAAGAGAATGACCGGAACATCGGAGGTTTTGCGGATTTCGCACAGCGCCTCGACGCCGTCCATTTCGGGCATCATAACATCCATAAGAACCAGGTCAATTTTGTTACCGGCAAGCTTTTCAAGCGCCTGCCTGCCGTTGAATGCCTCGATAATATTGTAATCCTTACTGTCGGCAAGCAGATAAATTCTGAGCGCGCGGACTATGTCTTCTTCATCGTCGCAAATCAATATGTTATACATCGGCTGCTCCTTCCGCTTTTTGTCGGTTTTTGTCTATTATAATGTAAAAAAACCGGTTTAACAATTGATTTAATAAAATATTAGTTCAAATCTTAATGCAATCTTAATATGTGCCGCTGCGGGAGCGATTATGCCGGGGTTATTAAGATTGCATTAAGACAGGTTTAATGCCTTCTTAATGCTTTGCGCAGTTGAATCTTAATCGCCGGAAAAATATAATGCAGTCAAGACAAGGGCGGACAGCCCGAAAAAAATCTGGAGGGAAATACAATGAAAAACACAAGAAACGACAAACTCATCTGCTGGAACAGAAAGAACGAAAACGGCACAGTCACCGAAAAATATCACTGCGGCAATTCGGTAATCGGCGTTTCAAGATTCAGGAACCTTGTTTCCGATGAAAACTGCGTTGTCATTTCTTTTGAACGCGGAAGACTCAACCGTGACAGAAAGGCGGAAATCGCCCGCAGTCTCGGCGCTGATTTAAGCGCCTGCTGCTTTGACAGCCACACAATCTACGGCAGAGCCGTATAAATCAGGAGGATACAAAAATGAAAAAAATAATCTCAATGCTGCTTGCGGCGGTAATGCTTGTTATTCCGCTTTCAGTTCTTGCAAATGCTGACGAAGAAAACCCTGTTGAATCAACCGAAGCGAAAGACGAGACAACTATTGAATTTGCACCTACGCCAGAATTTGACAATGACAACATGCTGATAATTAAATTTGACAAAAGGTATGTTTCGGCTTGCAGTAACAAACAGGACATAACCATTGAAATCACGACAAAAACCGTTGACAGCACGGACGATGAGAACGGTGACGGTGATGACGGCGGTGATGAAAGTGATGACGATTATGACGAAAACGCAACATATTCAACCGTAACTTTTTCGGGGGATGATCTTATTTTTGTCAAAGAAGATGATGATGATTATTTCTCCCCGTTTATTGCCGCTTATATTCTTCATGCGGGAGACATTGATTATTACAACTTTTACAGAGCGGTTATTTCCGAAAACACGGTGTTTGACGCGCAGGGAAAAGGCAACAAAGTCATTACACTTACAAGTATGACGCAATGCTTTATGTGGGTTGACAGCGACTGCGGTTACCACTTTAATGACACTCTGATGGAAAAAACCGATATCTTTTTCTACTTGGATTCCAGAATACCTGCCGATTTCTATCTTGACGGCGAGCTTGTTGCCGAAGACTCCGTTTACTACATAATGAAAAACGCTGAGAGAGGCACTCACACGGTCAGCGCCAAAAAGCTGGGTATTGTTGTTGATGAGATAACTTTCAACGCTAACAAAATAGACAAAGGAGCAACAATTTTAGGCCTTTTTGCAGAAAGCGGAATGTATTTTCTGACCTCTTTGTATGCATTCCCTCTCGCTCCTCTGCTGGGTCTGATTATTCCTCCGCTGGGGATAGCCGGGCTTGCATCGCCGTTTGTTGCAATAGGTGCGTTTTTCATGGCAATAATCCAGTCCGTTACTGTTCTGTTTATATAATCTGAGATAACCGGACTGTAATTTGTAATAATAAAAAGGAGAAATACCGATTATGGGAACGATAATGCTGATGCTTATATCCGCACTGCCTATGATAACTGCACTTTTGCCGTTTCTGGGCGCTTATGAACTGCTTTCGGCAGGGCTGCAACAACTGCCGGTTATTCTTGAACCTGTTGCCGACTCTTTTGAGTTTTTATTCGGCACAATCGAAAACTACGCAATAATCCTGTTCGGCTGACAGAACAAGTTTTAAAAGCACCGGATATCCGGTGTTTTTTTGCTGTTTGGAAATTAACAGCGGTAATTTGTGATTTTAACAGATAAATACAGCATTTTTACACAAAAATTTATTGTCGTGATATTAAAAACTTACAAAAAAACTATTGATTATTATACTTTATAACTGTTATAATGTTGAATTACCGAAAGGGATTGCAGCTTCGCATTTTTGCGATTCCGTTTTGAATTGGAGTGAAATATATTTATGTTCTCAAGTCAGATTATGATTGTCTGTATGACTGCGGCGGCATCCGTTCTGGCACTGCTTTTCGCAATCTTCACAGCAAAAAAAGTTCTTAAATTCGACGAGGGCACGGACCTTATGAAAAAGATTTCACAGTCCGTGCGCAAGGGCGCAAACGCCTACCTCAGCAGACAATACAGAATTGTTATTGTCTTTTTCGGCGTGCTCTTTGTTGTGCTCGGCGTTATGGCGTTTATGGGACTTCTCACGCCCTATGTTCCGTTTGCATTCCTTACGGGCGGATTTTTCTCGGGACTTTCCGGCTTTATAGGTATGAAGATAGCGACCGCTTCAAACGCAAGAACAGCCAATGCCTGCAGAGAGGGTCTCAACAGAGGTCTGCGCGTTGCGTTCTCAGCGGGCTCGGTTATGGGCTTTACCGTTGTAGGTCTCGGTCTGCTTGACATCACAATCTGGTTTTTCCTTCTTAAATTCATTTTCAAGCTCCCCGACAGCGAGGTAACGGGCGCTATGCTCACCTTCGGAATGGGCGCTTCATCAATGGCTCTGTTTGCCCGTGTGGGCGGCGGTATATTCACAAAGGCGGCCGATGTAGGCGCCGACCTTGTAGGCAAGGTTGAAGCGGGTATTCCCGAGGATGACCCGAGAAACCCCGCGGTTATTGCCGACAACGTGGGCGACAATGTAGGTGATGTTGCAGGCATGGGTGCCGACCTCTATGAATCCTATGTCGGCTCGATTATTTCATCCTGCGCTCTCGGCGTTTCCGCCTTCCACAGCTTCAGCGCCATGGCTCTTCCGCTTTGCATTGCGGCAATCGGCGTTCTCTGCTCGGTAGTGGGCACCTTCCTTGTCAGAACAAAAGAGGGCGCAACACAAAAGCAGCTTCTCAGGGCGCTTTCAAAGGGCACGAATTTCTCGGCTGTTCTTATTGCCGTTATTGCAATCCCCCTTGTATATTTCATTTTAGGCAAAGACAACTGGCACATTTATTTTGCAATATTTGCGGGACTTGTTTCCGGCGTTCTCATAGGTCAGTCCACCGAATATTACACATCAGACAGCTACAAGCCCACGCAGAACCTTGCCAAGGCAAGTGAAACGGGAACGGCTACAATAATCATAAACGGTCTTTCGGTAGGTATGCTCTCAACGCTTATTCCCATTGTTATTGTTTCAATCTGCGTGCTTGTTTCATACTTCATTTCAGGCGGTTCGGCAAGCGCTTCAAGAGGTCTTTACGGAATTGCACTTGCGGCGGTAGGCATGCTCTCAACACTCGGCATTACACTTGCGACCGACGCTTACGGTCCCGTAGCCGACAATGCAGGCGGTATTGCCCAGATGGCGGAGCTTGAAGAAAAGGTCCGCGAGAGAACAGACGCTCTCGATTCACTCGGCAACACAACGGCTGCAACCGGCAAGGGCTTTGCCATCGGCTCTGCGGCACTTACCGCACTTGCGCTTATGGCTTCATACATTGACAAAATCAAGGTTATTCCCGGCGGCGCCGAAAAGATAGCCAACCTCAATATAAACAATCCTTCGGTGCTTATCGGCCTGTTTATCGGTGCGTGCCTGCCCTTTGTTTTTGCGGCGCTCACAATGAACTCCGTAGGCAGAGCTGCTCAGAGCGTTGTAAAAGAGGTTCGCCGTCAGTTTAAGGAAATCACCGGCCTTATGGAAGGCAAGGCGGATGCCGACTACGCAAAATGCGTTGACCTTTGCACAAGGTCAAGCCTGCGTGAAATGGTATTCCCGACCATCGTTGCGGTGGCTGTTCCCGTTATTGTGGGTATGGTTCTCGGCTGCACGGGCGTTGTGGGAATGCTTGCGGGCGCAACCGCAACGGGCTTCCTCATGGCTGTATTTATGTCAAACGCAGGCGGTGCGTGGGATAACGCAAAGAAATATATTGAAAGCGGCAATTTCGGCGGCAAGGGCTCCGAAAATCACAAGGCGGCAGTTGTCGGCGACACGGTAGGCGACCCGTTCAAAGACACATCGGGTCCCTCAATCAACATCCTTATCAAACTGCTTTCAATGGTTTCAATCGTATTCTCCGCGCTTATTGTAAAGTTCTCAATACTTTGATTAAAAGATTACCGTGCAGCCGCTGGGCTGCACGGATTTTTACAATAGTTCATCATCAAATGGTATGGTTGCATTTAAACCGATACAATTGCTTCCCCGCTCAACAGAAACAAATACAAATATAAAAAACTATTGGTTAAAATTGGATTGCTTTTATAACTATCTTAAAAATTTTGATGATAGTTGTCCTTCAAACCAAAAAAGCGTATTGCTGACCAAAGATTATTGGGATTCTGTTGAAGATATCCTTTTTAGGTATACCAC
>JAEEYU010000012.1 GCA_016288315.1 Clostridiaceae bacterium
AAGATATTCTTCAAGGCACTGACCGCTTGCCTTCATAGTCTTCGCGGCGGCAACGCCCACATATCTCCAATGAGAGGGTTTATACTCAACTTTCGTTATATTAGTCTTGTTTTCGGGATATCTGAGAATGAATCCATAATCCGCGGCGTGCTCGTCGAGCCATTTGTATTCCTTTGTGTACTGGAAGCCCGCGGTTGAGTCCGCGGTTATAATATCCATTGCGAGACCCGCGTTGTGCTCGCTTGAGCCGGGAGGAAGAATTCTCTCAACCGCCTTGAGCGTAGCGTCAACCTTGTTGTAACCCTGATTCCTGTAGAAATCAATCTTGTTGTTTAAATTATTGCGCTGCCTTTCAAGCGAACAGTAGCCCGACACGGGAGTCAGATAAATGCCGTCCGCCTTCGCCGCCTGATACATCTCATCGTAGTGCGGGGCAACACGGTAGTCAAGTTTTATACCGAATGAACTTCCGCGAACGGCGTCCGCAAGTTGCGGAACATAATCATCGGGAAGAATATAGTCGCGGTTTATCAGAACCCTATTGAAGTTGTTGTTTGTAATTTCCGTACGGGTAGGGTTGAGCCCCGCGTAGGCGTATTCGTATTCGGTTCCTTTTACGCTTTTCTCGCCACTTTTCGTTTTTTCGTCAACCGAACCGCCTGAACCTTCAGCTTTTATCCACACGGCAGGACGAGCACAGACACCCCAGCGATCCGTTTCAACATCGCCATCACCCCAGTCCGTTACCCACACACTGTCAACGGGGGCACCGTCATACTTTATTCCGGATGTAATGACCGACATTGCCATATCCTGATCACCGCCTGGCGTTCGAAGCCACCATAAAGTCGAATTCATATTGATTGCACCGTTTTCACCGCTGTTATCACTTTTGAATGCTCCGTTTGCAACGGCATAATCAGTCGGGGAACAATAAAAAGGCAGACCGTTTTCAGAAAACTCATTAAAGTATTTTTTATATTCTTCCTCGCTGAGAAGAAAAACCTTGTCAACAGTGGTGTTGCCGCCGTTTGTTTTGTATTCCGAATTTGCTTTATTTTCAAGTGTGGTTTCAATAATTCTTGATTTCTCATTGTTTGAAAATGAAAGACCGTAAAAATCACCGTTAAGCCATTGCCTTATTTCACAGGTTTCCCAGGTAACATCCTGACGGTATCTGTTATAAGCATGGCAATCGAGCGCATACTCGCTTATAAGCAAAAGTCTGTCTTCTTTTTTATCAATTATTATCCACGATATATCCTCTTTACCGTCAGAGGCATTGTTCTGCTCATACTGCCCGAAAGTAATATGATCACCAACCTCGAGCGGAATTGTTTCCGGTTCTGATTGAACTGTTTGTGAAACAGCATCAACATCAGGATTGTCAGACTTATTGTGTTTAGTTAATGCAGTTATCAATATTGCAACTGCAAGAATCGCCGCAATCGAAACAGCAATAAACAGCGGAAGTGGTTTTTTCTTTGCTGTTGCTAAAACATTTTCGGGTTCTGATTGTGTGGCAGACACTTTTTGAATACTCGGTCGGAACAATTTGCCGATTCCGAGAATCAGATCCTGCATTGCGCCGAGTTTATTCATATCCTGCGACTGAAGCCGTCCCAACTCTTCGGGCAGGTCTGCAGGACTCATATCTTTATAGCAAGGGATAATGACTTTCGATTTGTCTTTTGAGGTTATTTCGAGAAAACGGCTCCATTCGTTTTTAACCCACACGGCATCGTAATATTCGCGCTTTGTGCCGACGGCGAGCATAACCTTCGCACTGTTGAGGGCGGAAAAAATATAGGGTTCAAATTCCTGACCGAGTTTATCATCCAGCGTGACACGCGAAAAGAAAACACGGTAGCCCTTTTCGGTAAGGCGCTCATATATGTCATAAGCCAGCACAGAATCCTCGGTACGCTGACCGACATTATCAGTCTCCTTATAGCAAATAAACACATCATAGGGCTCTTCGGTTTTTGAAATATCAAGGATTCCGTTCTGGATAATTTCAATCCGCTCAGCTTCTCTTTCATAAACCGTCTTTTGATATGTATCGGCGTTTTCAAGCGCGGATTTATAGTCACCGTCATTTGTAATAAGCTGATAGCGTGCGCGATGAACCGTGGGAATACGCTCGTGCGAATCGGGATCTTCCACATATTCAACACCGTATTTGCAGAGAACGAGACCCCAGTAAGCTTCGGAATCTTCCGGAAAATCGGCGATAATGCTCTCATACAATCCCGCCGCTTTGTCAAATTCACAATCCAGACGAAGCTTGTTGGCACGGTTGAAAACCTGTATTTTCTTTTCGTCATTGCCCGACGGAACAGTTTGCGATGTGCCGCAGTATTCGCATACGGCAACAGTTGAACCTTCGCCGGCTGTGAGATCTCCCCCGCACATTTTACACTTGAATAAAGCCATAAACACACTCCCCGAAAAAACAAAAATTAAGTATAAAAATCCAAAATAAATTATATTATAATATCAAATTAATTTCAATATTATTTATTCATTTGAAGAAATTGAAGATGCCGGTTTGTCAATGATGTGTTGCAAAAAAGAGAATCAAAAACTTCGCCGTGTCGGATAAAAGCTTTGACATAATCGGCAGGTGAATGCCAAGCAAGAGGAAGCATGGAAAAAAATTTGTTTTTCTGCTGTGAACTGCCGGTTGCATTTTGAAAACGCTGAAGAAACAGTATTTATGTAAAGCGTAAAATATTTGAAATGAGTTTTTTATCTTTTGCGCTGTGTCCGTTGTTAACCTTGATTTATATATTAATTATATGGTATGATAAAAACATCAAACGAAACAATGTGATGTCCGGATTCGGGGAAGGCAGCGATACATTTTCGAGGGTTTACGGTGTTTTTGCTATAAACCTGCAAGAGCAGATTATAATGAAACTCGAACACCACAACCGCCGCTGCAAAACAACCCGGAAGTATTGCAGGAATCTGATTCCCGGTAAAAACGGGTTAAAAGCGGATATGTGCATACTTTATAATTGACGATTATTTCAATAATTATTTCAATATCTTTTTAGGAATACTTCAATTCTTACATAGGCCGGTGATAAAATGCTTTGTGTTATTTGCGATGACCTTGAAGGGGAAAGAACAAGACTGATAAATCTTCTCGGCAGATTCGGTGAAAACCATTCCGTTAAAGTGCAGACGGTCCAGTTTGACAGCGCCGAGGCGCTTCTGGAATCATATGAAAAAATCAAAAATGCAGATATGATTTTTATGGACATATATATGGCGGAGATGGATGGTATGACGGCCGCAAAGCAGATTTATGCCAAAGGGTATGAGGGCAGTATTGTGTTTTGCACAACATCCGCTGATTTTGCCGTGGAAAGCTATTCGGTCAATGCGGATGGTTACCTCGTGAAGCCATATGATATCAATGCATTTGACCATGTTATGCAGCGCATAAAGCACAGATGGGAAAGAGACATCAAAACCATTTCTTTTTCGTCTGAAAGATTAAATTTTGATGTGCGCCTTGATGATATCTTATACATTGAAACATATAAAAAGGGCTGCAGGGTATATACCAGATTCAAGAATCTGGAAACGACAAAAACCATAGGTGAATTTTCTCAGGAGCTGATTGGCGAAGAAAACTTTTACAAGCTTTCACGCAGTTTTATAATTAACTTCAGGCACCTGAAAAACTATGATGATGACAATATCTATATGGACTGCAACCATATTCTGCCAATGCCCGTGCGCACAAGACAGACGGTAAAAAGCGACATTACAAGCTGGCGCTGGCGGCAGATGGAGGAACAGTAAATGTCATTACTATTAACCGTTTTTTATATCCTGGCAGATGCGTTTGTGTATATGCCAATGCGATATATTATGTTCAAGGATAAACTCAGATACTCTTATCCGGGGACAATGGCTTTTCTTTTTGCGGTTTGTCTCATAGAGGGTGTTTTGTATTTTTTTCTTCAGAATATGGTAACCTCCAACGTTACAAATTATGTTTTTCGTCTTATTTTTATGGTTATTCATATCTGTCTGTCGTTTTATTTCATTAATGACAACTGGCAGAAGGTATTGTTTCTGGCGCTTCTTTTTGTTCCCGTGGGAATTACAGGAGTAACGGTTTCGGGTATTTTTGAAATAGTTGTTATGCCCGGATTATATGCAGTAAATCCCATGCTGTGGGAGACAATAGTCAAAGTGGTCTTTGCCTTGATTATGTATTATCCTTTATATCAGCTGTTTGATAAGATGTTAAAGCCGATTCTGGATATTGACGCTGAAAAATGCTGGCAGGGCATCTGGCTTGTTCCGGGTGTGTTTTCCATAATCACTCTCTGGGTTTCACGTTCATTTCTGCCTCCCGAAAAAATCGTATTTATAGCTCTTATCCGACTTTCGGTTCTTATCGGCTGTTTTGTGTGCTGCGTTTCACTTTCAAAAACCGCAAAACTTGTTGAGGAAAACACTTTTCAGAAAGCTCAGGCGGAGAATATGAAACAGCTTATGGAGCTTCAGGAAAAGCAATATGAAAAAATAAGCAATCATATAAGTCAGTTACGCAAAAACAACCATGACGCAAGGCATCATATCAGAGCGTTGATGTCACTTGCCAATGAGGGCAATCTTGAACAGATAAAAATATATCTTGAAAAATTTATTGAGAAGATACCGTCCGGTAAAGGTCTCTTTTTCTGCAATGACCTTATGCTCAATGCGATTCTTGAATACTACTATAGCTATGCAAAAGAAAAAAGCATTCCCATAGATATAAAGACGGATGTGCCGGAGAAAGTATTTGACAGCGCCGACCTTTCCGTGCTTGTGGGAAATCTGATTGAAAATGCCGTGGAAGCACAGGAAAACCTTGCCGATGAAGAAAAATTCATTAACCTGAAAATCAAGACATTTGGAGATAAAATATACTTTGTTGTTGAAAACGCTTTTGACGGTGTAATTAACACAAGGAACGGTCAGTTCCTTTCTCATAAACGTGACAACCAGACCGCAGGTGTCGGATTGCAATCGGTTAACGAGATTGTAAAAAAATACAACGGAGAGCTGGTTATTACCACAGATAACAAAGTGTTCAAATGTTCCGCTATGCTGGAAAGCGTATGATCAAAGCACCCCGAAGGGCAGTCACTCATAAAGCAGTATTGGTTTTACGAGTGACTGCCCTTTTGGTTTTTTTGTATTCAATAATCTGTATTAAAATACATTCGGGCGCTTTTTTTGACATTTATTTCCTTTTTATTGACTTAATCCTCTCTTTTTTTCTAATATATCAATATATAATTCTCTTATTAGAAAAAATAAAAGGAGGATACTTTATGAAAATATCAAAAAGGATAATCGCTGTTTGCTTAACACTGTGTATGATGTTACCGATTATCTCACTTTTCCCCTGTCAGACGGTTTCTGCGGCAAATACGGAAAGCGCTTCAGCTCCGGTTTCCGCCGAAACCTATTCCGAGCTCGGTTTCAACACCATGAGTGAGGATGAATATCCCACAAACGAAAGACTGGACAGGAGATATTCCGTGACCAATGTTCAGAACGAGCTTTATGTTCATGTCAATGCCGATGAACATTACGGAACGGTTTTAAGAGATAATCTCAGATATTTCGAATCCGATGCAGAGGAAGTCAGAAGCGCCGGAGCTATCAAGACCTACGGCGATAAGACCGCATCTCTTGCAGGTGAAAAAGGTAATACTTACAGTTACCTCGATGAGCAAATCAACAGGCCGACTCTTTATTCTTCATTTACGCAGGGAACCAATAAAATGGAAAATAAAGCATACGCAACCTCTGTCGCATTGAGGAGTATTTCCGGCGCCGGAACTGACGACACGGTTGCCACACTCGAGGTTCTGACAAACTCAGCAACCGGAACCAGAACCAGTTTCAAAATAGCTCTTACCTTGGAAACCTTCAAAGGCGGCACCCGTTCAATAAGCAAAACCACAACCATATCAAACAATATCAGCCCCAGCTCCATGACGAACTCAGGCTCCACCACTCTCGATTTTCAGAACCTTGAGTATGACGCGCTGATTGAAATAACGGCAGGTGACTATAACGGCGACGGAAATGACGAAATTGCCGTTTACTACGGAACGGGTGTTATTGAAGTTTACAAAATAAATTCTTCCAACGAAGTCACCTTAATGACTACTCTCGGAACATCTCTTCTGGGAACATACACATATGACGCTCCCGGTATCACGATGTCAAGCGGCGATATGGACGGCGACGGCAAAGAAGAACTTGCCGCGGCTCTTTCTCACCATAAAAACAAAACCGTAGAAAACGGAGTAAAAAAAGGAACAGACATTTATAACCACAGTTATGTCTATATTTTCTCATACACCGGCAGTTCATTCAGCAAGGTGCATGAATACAACCTTAAACGTAATGAAACGGGTATGACAGGTATAATCAGAGGTGCCAATGTTTATATGACTGATGCTGACGGTGACAACTTAAAAGAACTGTTTGTTGCCGGTTACCTTCTCTCTCCTGCAATGGGCAGCAACGGTGCCTATGACGATTATGATTTTAACCCGAACAGTCCTTATAAGCAGTTTGCAGCATTCGGCATTACCTATAAAGGCGAAGAATACAGTAGTGATGTTGTGGTCCGTGTGTTCAATTCCTTCGGAGGAAACGACGGGAAATGGCTTTCCAAAGAACAGAACGGTTACGGCAGATACGGCGCTCCCATCGGTCTGGGCGTTGCAAATTTCGGTGCCCTGGGCAGCACAGACAAGATTTATGCATTTATTGACGAACAGCTTTATCAGGTGGATGCTAACAGTTTTAACTTCACCCTTATTGAGAGTTCAAATCTTACATACACCGCTGACCCTAATACAAGAAGCGGCAGTGATACAGATAAAAGAGACCGCTGGGTATCTTCCGTAACAGTAGGCAATTTCGACGGCAGCGATGACGGCGGTCAGGAAATTCTTGTAGTAACAGGTCTCAGAGCCAAGGGTGACACCCAGAGATACTGGTATCAGCTTTCCTGGTATTCTTTAGACAGACAAGGGAGACTCGTCAGAGGTCATGAAATGATTATGGCGTATTCTCTGTCTTATAACAATACAAAAAACCACCTCAACAACTCCTGCTTCGTTGCTATTGCCGCTCCCGATGTCAACGATGACGACTCACTCATACTTGAAAGAATCGGTGACATTCAGCGCTATTATACAAAGCCGAGTATCAACTCCATTATTCAGGCGGCTCCTTATTTTGAGGATTTAAGCGGTGACAATTATCCTAATGAAGGCGGCACGGAATTCGGCTCATACACCGGCCACACCCACAGCGGACTTGCAAGCTGCGGAGCATCTGCCGGTGTTAAAGGCGAAATAGAACTTGAACTCGGAGTTACGGTTGATATTGAGGCTTCAGCCTCGGTTGCTTTTGACTATAACTTTGAATATGTCTGGGAAAATGAAACATCGGTAACCTACGGTGGCGGAACAGATGACTACGTAATTCTGTACACCACGCCCTATTCGGTTTACTCTTACAGAATGCTTGTCAACCAATCAAGGCACGCCATGATTCCCGGTGGTGCAGCAACAAGATATAAATATGATGGTATTGCAAATTATTCGGACGCACTGGTGAGAGCAAAATCAGAAAAAGACGTTAATTTCATTAAATATGCGTCATGGGTTGAACTCAATATATCTTATTTAGGTATGACCGCCCAGCAGATATGGCAAACCTACAAGCCAGGTATGCCGGCTCCCACATCTTATTTTTATGTTGAAATAGAGGAACCCAGCAATCCCGTAACAACCATTCTGACTGTTGACCAGTATGACGAAATAGCAAGCCGCACAGACGGGCTTGAAACAATCCGCGGCACATATCTTAACAGTGTTCCGGGTGATCCCGCGTCATACTCCAACATTCCCACCTCATACCACGGTATTAAACGGGTTAAAGATTTCATGCAGGTCAGCAACGCGGAAGGCAGCTATGTTTCAGTTGAATACTCTGCCGGAACCGATGAAAGCCACGAATTCAATTTCTCACTTGAATTCGAAGCAAGCGTTCTGGTCGGCGGAGGAATTATGGGAAATAAAATTGTCGGCGGCATTACCGGTTCGCTTTACGGCGGCGGCGGATTTGCCTACAGTGACTCGAGAGGCAACACCTATACGGGCACTGTGGACAGTCTTCCCAGAGATGCTGCGGAATACGACTTCTCCTGGCAGCTCTGTAAAGCTTCAGCGACAATAAACGGCAAAGAAGCTGACATCATTTACTATGATGTCAAGAATGTCAGGTGCCTTCCCAAAACACCCCAGAATCTGACTGTAAGCGATGTTTCCGCCGACTCCGTTACCCTCGCTTGGGATAACAACAGTTCCGCCACGCGCTATGAAGTCTATGCCGTAAACGGCAACCAGAGTCTTTTCCTTGATACTGTCACACCGGGAGCTTCCTCCGATTCCGTTTCATATAAATCCACTGAACTCAACCCTGGAACAGCTTATTATTATAAAATCAGATCGGTAAGCAATACCGGTCTTAAGAGCAGATTTTCTTCAGCAGTCTCGGCTACAACGCTTCCCGACAGCAGCGGCAGTTTCGGCATCAGTCAACAGCCGATGGATTTCGAAACATTTGCGGGAGATGTGGCAATCTTTACCGTTGTTGCATACACCACAAACAACAAACCCATTCAGTATCAATGGCAGACCTTCAACGCCGATGCGAAAACCTGGATTGACATAGACGGAAAACGTTCCGCCACTTTGAAAATCGACGCAGATCTCGATAAAGACGGCAATCAATACAGATGTATTGTTTACCAGGGCGCGGGCTGTATCGTATATTCAAACCCCGTTGAACTTATCATCGGCAAAACCGGTTCAAATACAAAACTTACTATTGCCAGAAATACGCCGGCAAACATAATTCCCGACGGCAGCACCGTTTACTGCGCAGGTGTAAAACAGGAAACGAGACCGGAACCCGTATTTGACTGGGTTGATGATGTAAGAACGGTTGACGAAATCATTTATACGAAACTGGCATATTCAGAATCGACAGATACAGATGATAATCCTGTATATGAAGGCCCCTTCGTTTTTGTTTCCAGTGAAGGTAAATATTATTCCGTAACCGACGGTGATGAAATAGGCGAAGAAATCACGCAGATTCCCGGTTTTTACAACGGTTCCGAAAACTTCCTTCTGAAAAAAGACGGCTCGCTCGTAACACATACCGGTTATTATGAAAAGAATGTTGAGAATTCAGATATCAGCGAAACCTTCGAAATCGACGGTGTCTCTTACACATTTACAAAAAAGATTGCTCAGGTAGATTACACGGATTCTGATGACAACGCTTCCTACACAGCATACAGTTTTGACCAGGTTTCCGAAGAAGGAACCGAAGAAGGAACCGTAAGACGAATCTTCTACAGATTTGAATGTGAAAGCGAAATCATCTGGAAAGAACTTGATATTGAATCAACAAATTCATATGATACCGTCATAATCAATCAGAATGAAACTGACATAGCAGCCGAAGAATTCAAGACAGTCAGAGTTTATAAACAAATCGGCTCAGAAACGGTTGTTGTCAATGAAATTACTGCTGACGGTGACACATTATACCTTAAGGCATCTTCCAGTTCCGCTACAACAAATGAACCGCTTTCATTCGACAGTTATTCCTTTGTAATCAGAAACGCAGAAACAGGAAGTGTTGTATTCAATAACACCGTGGCAGGCAACAGCACGGAATATTCATTTGCGGAACCCGGTGTTTATGAGATTACCGTTTCCTCATCCGGCAATGATAACTATAAGGCCGGCACATCCGAAAAAACAATTGTTTATGTTGTCAATGATCCGGAAATCGGCAATGATAATAAGCTTGTCATTTCGGGAGGCAATGTCAAATACGGCGAGCGTCTGGCCCTTAATCCCGTAATTATTACAAACAATTCGGGTTCCGACGCAAGTAATGTTAATTATACGGTAATGTATGGTGACAGTGAGGCAACCGGACTGATTGAAGGCAACACATTTACTCCGGACAAGGCGGGTGCTTATATTATCAATGCCGAATGTAACGGACTTACAGCTGCCGCGTCAGTCAATGTAGCTAAGCGTGACCTCAAAGTGTCGGTTCTTAACTGCGAAGCTCCCTGCAACGCAAGTGAATCGGATAAAATCAGCTTTATTTCATATGAAGTTGAAGGCGACATTGACGGCATCTGGGCAGACGAAGCTGTAAGCGCAACAAGTGATGCCTTTACAGCCACAACTGCCGACAGATATCAGATTAACCTTGCCGTTAATACGGATTCCTCCGTCTATGAAGAACTTGACGCTAAATACAATATTAAATTAAACGGCGCAACATACACCCTTACTTCGCCTGCATATAAAGTAACAGTTGAAACCGAAAACAAGGGAACAAGCGACATTTCATACATTGTTGACGGCGCAGACGAACCTTCATTCGCTTCAAGCGGCGACTATATTATAAGCGGTGCCGACGTAACCGTTACAGCCCTTCCCAATAACGGCTATGTGTTCAGGGGCTGGCAGATGAACGGTGAAAATGTAAGTGTAAACGCCGTATATGAAATCACTTCAATTTCAGAAGATTCAAATCTCAAAGCGGTATTTGAGCCCGTAGAGCACAGCAAAATCTACACCGTAGATTACGGAACACTCACTGTCGGTTACACAAGTAACGAGATAAACGCAAATCCCACCGTTACGGGTGACAAGGTCCTTGTCAGGGATTCGGATTATGTAATCACTTACTATACAATCGATGAAAACGGTGTCATAGGCCAGCGTTGCAACGCTCCCGTAAACGTGGGCAGATATCTGTTTGTAATGTCAACTGTCGGCAGCGAAATCAATTCCGTTTACGGTTTTGAGGGCGGCGTGCCCGAAACAGTGACCGGTCAGAATGCAGATGAATTTATCGCAACATTCAAGTGTGCAAATATTCTTACCGTTACAGACTCCTCAGTTCATGTTCACAGCTATACAGCCGCCGTGACCGCAGAGCCGACCTGCACCGTGACCGGTGTCAAAACCTTTACCTGTGACTGCGGCGAAAGCTATACTGCGGATATTCCCGCGCTCGGTCACTCATTCGGCGAGTGGACGGATGTGATTTCAGACACCTGCGGCGGTGACTCATACTCGGTAAGAACCTGCTCCATCTGCGGATTCGAGGAAAAAATAAATCTTCATGCCCAGGATCATACCTGGGAGAGCGGATACACCGTTGACAAGGCGGCGACCTGCACCGAGGACGGTTCAAAGAGCATTCACTGCGCCAAATGCGATGCCACACAGTTGAGCACAGTTATTCCCGCAACCGGTCACTCGTTCGGCGAGTGGACGGATGTGGTTTCGGAAACCTGCGGCGGCGAATCATACTCGGTAAGAACCTGTTCCGTCTGCGGAGCAGAAGAAAAGATAAATATTCACGCTCAGGATCATACCTGGGAGAACGAATACACCGTTGACAAGGCAGCGACCTGCACCGAGAACGGTTCAAAGAGCATTCACTGTTCCAAATGTGATGCCACACGTTTCAGCACCGCAATCCCCGCACCCGGTCACTCATTCGGCGAGTGGACGGATGTAATTTCAGAAACCTGCGGCGGCGACTCATACTCGGTAAGGACCTGTTCCGTCTGCGGATTTGAGGAAAATACAAATATTCATGCAGAAAGCCACGCGTGGAATACAAGTTACACCGTTGACAAGGCAGCAACCTGCACCGAGGACGGCTCAAAGAGCATTCACTGTTCCAAATGTGATGCCACACAGTTCAGCACCGCAATACCCGCAACCGGTCACTCATTCGGCGAATGGACAGCTGTGGTTTCGGAAACCTGCGGCGGCGACTCATACACAGTAAGAACCTGTTCCGTCTGCGGATTTGAAGATAAAATAAATCTTCACGCTCAGGATCATACCTGGGAGAGCGGATACACCATTGACAAAGAGGCAACCTGCACCGAGGACGGCTCAAAGAGCATTCACTGCAGTAAATGCGACGCCACACAGTATAACGATGTTATCCCCGCAAAAGGACATTCCGCAGGCGAGTGGGAGATTGAAACTCCGGCAACCGAAACCGAAAACGGAAAAGAAGTCAAAAAATGTTCGGTGTGCGGTGAAGTCGTTGACTCCAGGGAAATACCCGCAACCGGTGCGCCCCATTATCATTCTTACAGTTATGAAATCACCACGCCTGCCACCTGTGTTAAAGACGGCGTAATTACTTTCAGCTGTTCCTGCGGCGAGATTTATTCAGCTCCGTATTATGCGCTCGGCCACGTTGACGATAATAATGATGGCAAGTGTGACAGATGCAGCTACGTAATGGACAAAGAAACAGTTGCTCTCTCGAAAATAGTAATCAATGTTCCTGAAAACACGACGGTTGAGTGGAGGCAGAGCACAACCATTATTGTAACTGCCCGTGCCGTTCCCGCCGATTGTGAGCTTGTTCTTTACTACGATAATACAAGAATAGCGAAAAAGCCCGATAAGAACGGCAATGTTTCAATCGAGCATAATCTCGGCAGAGTGACTGAAAACAGAAGATTTTTCGTCGTTGCGGAGAAGAACGGATATGTTCAGGGAAACAGTGAAGGCACGTTGAAAAAAGATTTCATGGTTTCCGTAAAGACTTCATTTTTCGATAAGCTCATTTCGCTGTTCAAAATAATATTCGGCTTGCTCAAGCCGGCTGTCATCAAGCCCGGCTCTTAATCAAAGCCCGTGTTACCGAAATATACATAAATTCGGGCGCTTTAAAACAATTATTGACAAAACTGTGCTGTGAAAATTCTTTTTGACAACAGAAAGCTTATTTCACACAGTTGTCTTTCCCGCTCATAATTACTTTTCGATTTTGTTAAAGAAACACACCAAATGACAAACACCCGCTGAAAAATCAGCGGGTGTTTCTGCATTGATATTGCAATCATATAACTTTTATGATATATTTTTTTATGCAGTTGAGTTGGTTGCTAAGAATCTGAAGCATGAAGATCCGGCATTGACAGCAAGGACTTAAGTGAATATAATGACCGACAGGATCAAGGCTTTGGACGAAGAAATTGAGGTCTAAGTGCTCATTTTGGTTCAGTAGTTATTTTATTAGTTATATTAAAATTGACATTCCCGTATATATCAAGCATATCCGCCTGTGGCGCAGCTGGATAACGCAGCGGATTCCGATTCCGGAGAGCGCAGGTTCGAATCCTGTCAGGCGGGCCATAAAAAGAAAAGAGTGTGTTTTTGCACGCTCTTTTCTTTTTTATTTTGTCAATGATGAAGAACCTGCGCTCTCGTTATAAGGGGTCCCCGGAAAGCGCAGCTTTTTGGGGAAAGGAGGAGCGGCGCAGCGAGTGAGAACCTGTGCATTAAAGTTTTGAAGGCGCAGGTGCGATTGATGTGAAGCCCGCGACGACGCGGTTCGAATCCTGTCAGGCGGGCCAAAAGAAAGAGAGCGTGTTTTTACACGCTCTTTTCTGTTTTGTTTTGTCAAAGATGAAGAACCTGCGCTCTCACTATAAGGGGTCCCCGAAAAGCGAAGCTTTTTGGGGAAAGGAGGAGCGGTGCAGCGAGTGAGAACCTGCGCATTAAACTTTTTCAAGGCACAGGTGCGAGTGATGCGAAGCACGCGACGACGCGGTTCGAATCCTGTCAGGCGGGCCATAAAAAAAGAGCGTGTTTTTGCACGCTCTTTTCTTGTTGATAATATACTTTTTAATTGTTTTAACTATTATATCATTGATTAATAATTATCTGCTTTGGCAATCAGTCATTGTTTAAGAGACTGCCGAGGTTGCCGAAGAAGATGCCTGCAAGTGTGCGAAGGCCTGCGAATACCGATGATAACGGGTCGAGGTCGCTGTCAAGCAGGACGGGAATGAGGTGCTGGGATGTGGTAAGATTGCGCCAGATGAAATACACATCGCTGCCTTCCAGGCAGAAAGAGTCATCCTTTAACTGTTCGCGGCTGTCAACCTGTTTAAAGCCGCTGTCAAGCATACTTTTTGAGAAAGCGAGAGCCATTTTTTCATCTTTGAGCGTGATGCGGCTTACCATCTGAAGCTCGGTGGCTGGCTTTGTTTTATTAATCCTGCCGATTCTGTAGCCGTCACACCACCAGTATTTGGTGTAATCACGGGTGAATACGCGGCGGATTGAGCCGTCGGACTGCTTCTGATAGAGCGTCATTTCCATATTAAGCCAATCCTCTTTGGCGGGGCAGTTATAAGCGGAAGCCGGTGTGTCGCCGAAGCCGACGGCGTATTTTGTATAAACGCCGATTTCAGCGCCATACTGGAACGGGGCATACTGACCTTTCCAGAATTCGATGAGCCAGTCTTTATTGCCGTAGGTGAAAACCATACGCGTAAAGTCATACTGGTAGCCGATAAGCTGGGATGCGGTGTCATAAAGGCGGATGAATCCGAAGGGCTTCTGCCAGGCGTAGTTATTGTCGGAATAGTAATAATCGCCGAGACTGCTATAGCGGTAGCCTATCATCAGCAGGTAGTGGAAAAAAGTGCGTCTGGCAACAACATTAATTACACAGGTGGCGGAAACGGGAGTTTCACCGTCCATGGCGACTGCAGTAATTTTCGCGCGTCCCTTTGCAACGCCGTTGACAATACCGCGTGAATCTACCGTCGCAACTGCGGTGTTGTCGGAGGACCATGTGATGCTTGCGGGCGCTGTTTCAAAGCCCGCAGCTTCGGCTGTTATCCGCATTTTGGAACCTACCGAAATTGAATTGAACGAGTCTGACAAAACAAGTTGGGGTGCGGATTTTTCCGGCTCATCCGTTTCATCGGGCTGTGCTGTTTTGTTATTACTTAAAGTGACTGCAGGTGCGTTTTGCGAAGAATCGCCTGCTGCGCTTACTGCTGACGTGAGCATAATCAACGTGCAGATAAGCAAAGCCGTCATTCGCTTTAATACATTCATATATCTTATTCCTCCTGTTTAATTACTGATTACGGCTTAACCCCGAAAAGATTATAGAGAAGACCGTTGAGAGTCAGGAACGGGGTCAGTGCCTCGAGAATTTTGCAGAAGAACAGGCGCGCTTGTGTGCCGGATTCATCCTCTTCATACATATTCCACTCATTTACGGGTGCGTATCTGACGCAGGCGCAGTCAAGGTAATCGTTGTAGCCGCCCTCGTTGAGCATAATGACATCAAACGCCTTGAAATCGTCGAAAAGTTTTTGCCTCTCATTAAAGCGTTCCGGATTGAGAAGTGAAAACTCGCCTTTGTTTGCCGAGCCCTTCCAGAAACGCCAGGAGAGTTCCGAGCGGCAGATGTTCTCGAGCTGAAGATCATCATTTGCTTCTGACTTTGCATTTTTCCAGAGGTCGTTTATTTCGGCAATCTGCTTGTTGTTAAACGAAAAACTGGCGGTGGGACCTTCGCCTATGCTGAGATGTCCATCGTTTGTTTTGCAGGCGTTTTCGATATGCATATCAAGTATTTTCTTTATATTCTCCCAACCGGGACCGTAATATGACGCAAGAAAACCGTCTGTTTCGTTTTCAAGGTCGCAGTAGGGATTCTGAAGGCATCTTGAAATCATATAGGCGCGAAGCTCGCCGAATTCCGCGTTGCAGCTGCGGATATAGTAGTTGCCCTCTTCATAGACGCCTTTGACGTTGTTCTCGTAAAAGACCTGGATATTGCGCTGAATAACGTTAAAGTCGGGGAAGACAAGGCAGGTGTTGGAATAATTTGTGGTGTAATCCCAGACATAAATTCTCTTGCAGATTTTTGACCAGTCGTTGAGATCCTTCATAAGTGCGACGTTGCGTGAGCACTTTGAATCGTCAAGCGTATGACGGAAGCAGCACTCTATTGTGCAGAGGCGGACTATGACATTGTCGCGCGGGACTATGCCTGTGGGTGCCTGACGGGTGTATTGATAAGCGAAGGTGTCGATTGCCGCATTGTCGTAGCCGGCTGCTTTGACGGCATCGGCTATCTGATTGACGAAGTTTATCATTGTTGCAGACTGAACGCCGCCGTGCGCCTTCTCATACTCCTTGCACCTGTCGCATTCGCAGTAGTGGTAATTGTCGTTCTGGGTGACGGAAACTATCTGAACGGATGCCTGCGGGTCATATTTTGCCTCAAGCAGGCGCAGAACGTTTGCAGTAGCGATTTTTAAAACGTCGGGGTTTGTAAGGCAGGGCTGGTCTGTTGTGCGTTCACCCTTGTGAAGAGCGAGCTGCTCGGGGTCTGACTCTTTATGAGCTTCCGTTTCGCACAGGGTGCCCATTGTGTGGCAGAAACCGCCCAGATAATTGACGGTGCCGCCTGCGCCGGCGGGAAGAGAGCGGTATGTGCCGCCGTTGAGACCGTTTGCGAGAGAGTATTCCGCATCGCAGGGGCTGAGCCAGTCGGTGTCGGTATATTCAAAGAAGGGATTGTAAACTATATCGGTGTCGGCAGGAACGGAAATGCTGTTTGCCTTTGCCGTTTCGATATTTCTGTAGGTATAAACCTTTCTGCCGCAGAATTCTTCGAGAAATCGGTATGCCCCGTCGGAGAGACCTCTGACGCCTGTGCCGCCGATATGAATATTGCCGTCGATAACCTGAATTCTGTAACCGTTGACTGAAAGTTCTGAAACATCCGCCTGCGAAGCGCTGCCGACGGCAATATAACTGCCCTGCGCCGATGTGATAACGGCAGGTTCTGTGCCGAAGACGGCTGAAAGCTCTGTTCTGAGTTTTTCGGCGGCAAATGTTTCATACTGAGTCGGCTCCTGAGGAACGAGGATTGACCACGTTCCGTCAAGAATTATTGCGCCGCCCCGCGCAAAAACGGGAAGCGCAGATGAAACGCACATACATAAAACGAGTAAAACGGAAAGAAACTTTTTCATTTTAATCTCTCGCTTTCAACAGATTCAATGCAGGATATTTGTATAATTATAGCATAAAATGCTGTTTAATATCAAGAAATGATTTTAATATAATATATAAAAACATAAATAATTCGTCGGACTCAAGCCGAAAGATAAAATATTTTACGAAAAACGTTAAAAAACTCTTGACAAACATAAAAACCGTGATATAATCAAATTAACGATAAACGTTAAATTTTTAATTTTTCGGAGGAAATCATGAAGAAAAGCGAAAACAGAGCAATCAACACAATCAATATTGCGGGCAAGGTCGGACGGATTATTTCAGTATTTCTTGTAATAGCGGTGATAACCTGCATGGTTATTACCGGAATTCTTACGGCGGGTGTAATACGGGTAGCTGACCAGGACATTACAGTCAGGGTTTCAAGAGGAATTGACATTGAATCATCGGGCAATTTTCTTGAAATGCTCAACTCATTTATAAAAATCGACGGCGTTGACAATCTCGGCGACCTTGTTCCCGAAGACGGTCAGGTTATTTCGGCAGGCAAAGAGGGCAAGGATATTACAATTGACGACAGCGATATTTCGGAAATAAACGTTACAAGAAAAGGAAACGCTCTTACAATAAATACGAAGGCAAACGAAACGGTTTTCAGCGTTAAAAGAGTAATTGCAAACCTTGTTGTAACCTTTGTTATGCTCGGAACCGCGGCGTTTACCATACACACGGTTAAGTGGCTTATGAAAGCGCTTGAAACCTGCGAGACACCGTTTTGCGAAAACGTAATCAAAAAGATGACTCTTTTTGCGAACTCACTTATTCCGGTAATTATTATGAACACTTTGTGCAACGCCATGTGGAATTCTCTGGGCAAGGGCTTGGAAATGAATCTTTCTGTTAATCTAGGCAGTATTCTGCTTGTTGCCGTAGTATATGTTCTGATTGTAGTTTTCAAATACGGCGCACAGCTTCAGCAGGAATCTGACGAAACCCTCTGATAAGGAGTGACGGATATGGGAAAAATAGTTCTCCGGCTTGACAGAGTAATGGCGGACCGCAAAATGAGCTTGAACGAGCTTTCGGAAAAGGTCGGCGTTGCCAATGTCAACCTTTCGAAGCTCAAGAACGGGCACGTAAACGCAATACGGTTTTCGACCCTTATTGCTCTTTGCGAGGCACTCAACTGCCAGCCCGGCGACATAATGGAATATGACGGCAGCGACTGAAAGCGGCAAATAAAAAAGCACCCTCGGGTGCTTTTTTGTTTTTTATTCTTCGTTATTAACGATTTTATAGGTTGAGCGGAAATCCTCTTTGCCCATACCGAGCGAGATTCCCTTGTCATAGACGGCTTTTGCGTTCTGCATGCCGGGCATATCGAGCCCCTGCTCTGCGCTCATACGCTGACTTATGCCTAAATCCTTATGCATATTTTCGAGTGAAAATGCGGTTGCCCAGTTCCTGTTTTTAAGGTTCTGCGCCTGGGAATCGAGGTAGAAGTTCTGTGCGCCGCCGTATGAAACCGCCCTGACGAAGTCATCAATATCTATGCCGGCTCTGACCGCGAGACCGAGAGTTTCGTTGACACCGTTCTGAATCTCTGCAACGAGGGTGTTGTGGCAGATTTTCATAACGAGACCCTTGCCGTTTTCACCCATACGGATAACATTGCAGCCCATATACTTCAGGACAGGCTCGATTACGGGGAAGAGCTCCTCGTCGCAGCCGACGAGGATGCCGAGCGTGGCGTTTATTGCCGCCGGCTTTGATTTGACAACGGGAGCGTCGGCAAAACGGGCTCCCTTTGCTTTAACGAGATTTGCGACCTCGACCGAGACGCCCGGGTCGATGGTGCTCATATCAATAATTATTTTGCTCTCATCAATATAGGGAAGCAGTTCGGTGTAGATTGCCCTGACGTGTTCTGATTTGGGAACCATTGAAATTACGAGATCCGCATTCTGCATAACTTCAATGTTGCTCTGACAGGCAACTGCACCGAGTGATGCAAGTTTTTGCACCTGAGCTCGGTTTATATCGTTGACATAAACCGGACCGCTGTGTTTTTTTACAATGTTTTCGCACATGGACTCGCCCATTATTCCGAGCCCGATAAAACCTATTTTCATAATACAATACCCTCCGTTATGATTTATGACTGAATATTTTGTTTGTCTGCGCGCTGAAATTCAAGTGTGACGGTGAAAAGGTCGCCGTCAACATTAACGTTGAATGTTCCGTGCTGAAGTTCCGTAAGACTTTTGGCTATTGAAAGGCCGAGACCGCTGCCCTCCGTATGCCTTGAGACATCGCCGCGCACAAGTCTTTCGGAGAGTTCTTCGCCCGTAAGATTGGTGAGATCCTTTGAAACGTTGCGGAACATAATGCTGACTCTGCCGTTTTCATCCCTGACACGGATAAACACCCTTGTTGAAGGCATGGCGTATTTTTTGACATTGGACATCAGGTTGTTAATGACACGCCCGAGCATATTGCCGTCCGCCATTACGGGATATTCCTTTTCTTCCTTCTGGATTTCGATTTCAACGGAATTCTCCTGCAGGGCATAATAATACTCGCCGACCATCTGCTCGACTGCAACGCCTATATCCATAAGCTCAAGGTGAACTTCAACATTGCCGGTTGAGAATTTTGAAATATCCATAAGGTCCTTTGTAAGACCGTTGAGGTTGCTGACCTGCCTTTGCAGTATTTCAAGATACTGCCGGCGCTGTTCTTCTGTGATATTGGGGCTTCCGAGAAGCTCGACAAAGCTGTTTATTGAGGTCAGAGGTGTTCTAATATCGTGCGAGATGTTGGAAATGAGCTCATTTCGGAAGCGTTCATCCTTCATCTCCTGCTCCATAGCCTTTGCCATATCGCGTTTTATGTGGTCGAGGTTTTCGCCGTGGTCGCGCATTGCCTTGATTGAAAGGCGTGATGATATGTCGGTGCCTTCAAGGTCGCCGCTGGCTATTTTCTGACCTGCGTCGCGGATATAGCCGAAATTTGTAACAAACATAATGACAAGCGGAACAACTACTATCATTGCGGCAAGCCATATAATAATGTAATATTCAAACTTAATCTGCGAAGCGCCGAGGACGAAGTATCTGTAGGCGAAATAAATAAGAATTGCAAGCAGAGCAAGACTGAAAAGAACGACGAGAAAAACAAGCCTGCCCGTATAGGAAATACTCTTTTTTGTTTTTTTCTCTTTGCCGTCGGGACTTATTTTCTGCTTGATTTTTGAATAAGTGTAATAAACAAGAGTCTGTTTGCCGGGCTCGCCGAGCTTAATGCGCACCGAAAGCGTTTCGAGCAGGTTGACTATGACAATCATAATGACGCACGAGCCGAAAATGCTGACGACGTTTTCAATTACAATCCCTGCATTTGCTATGGCTGACAGCCGCATGGCGACAATACAGGCAATACAGATGCTCACGGCTATGAGAATATCCACATCCAGCGGGCTTCTGTCAATAAAGCCGGGCACAATCTCATCAGAATTGGGGTCTGCGGTAAGCCCCGCACCGTTTGTAATCATTACAAGGAGAAGGAAAATAAGCAGGGACGCCACACCTATAACCGCAAATATGACATACCTCAGACTGACGGCGGTTGTAATCCACCAGTAAACCGTGGAATAATTGTCGCTTGCGGGCCACTCGCCTTTTTCGTTGGGTGAAAGAAGATATATTTCAACAGTGATGAAAACCTCTTTTATTTCGCCCTCTGAATAGACGGGAATATTGCCGGCATCCGTTATTGTGCTGCCGAGAATAAAGTAAGTGAAGCCATAAACGGGAGTATATTGGTAAACTGATGTGCCGTCGATGTTCTGGCTGCCGTCCTTTGCCTCGGAGCCGGCGCTTGCCGGGTCGAAGTTATACCACAGGACGGTGTCGGATGAATCCTTGACTTTAAAGGCAAAATTGCAGTTTTCCTCCGAATATTTATTGATGACGGAGGAGCTTATGCGGACATCCGGATTGCCTTCGTAGCCCTTGTTGCCGAGAACGGGAAGGGCATCGTCGGCGTTGTAATTGCTCGCAATAAGATAAGCGTAGTATTCCTGCTGAATCTCATTGACAACAGTCTGGGTAATACCGTTGCGCCCGACACTCCAGGCATACACGCCTTTATCATTATAAATATTGTATTTTACCAAAGAATAGACGCCGAGAACGCCGCCCACGGCGATAACCGTGAGCGAAATAAGAACGACGAGCGCTATCATACGGTCATTTGCCGACCTGATATGTTTTTTCACCGGATTATTCTCTCCTGCAGTCAGTCAAGTTTTTCCATTTTATAACCGTGCCCCCACGAGACTTTGATGTATCTCGGTTCGGCAGGGTTGATTTCGATTTTTTCTCTGAGATGGCGGATATGAACCGTTACGGTGTTTTCCGCTCCGTATGGGTCATTCTCCCAGACGTTGACATATATATCCTGCGGAGAAAAGACCTCGCCCGGATGCTCCATAAAGAAATGAAGAATGTCGAACTCTTTGGGAGTCAGATTCACGGTGTTGCCGTCAACCGTTACAGACTTTGTGCGGTTGTCAATTTCGATGCCGCCGTTGACAAGAACATCGGCGTGTGAAACGGGAGCGGGAACGAGCGAGCGGCGGATGAGCGCTTTTACCCTTGCCATAACCTCAACTGAATTGAACGGCTTTGTAATGTAGTCGTCTGCGCCGACGTTTAGACCGACGATTATGTCGGAATCCTCGCTTTTTGCGCTCAGGAGAATAATCGGAACGGTTGAAATCTCGCGGATTTTGACCATTGCTTCAATGCCGTTCATAACGGGCATCATAATATCCATAAGGATAAGGTCGATTTTTTCTCCGTTTTTGACGGCGGCAAGCGCCTGCGAGCCGTCGGACGCCTCACAGACACTGTAGCCCTCGCTTGTTAAATAAATTTTTAAACTTGTGCGGATATCCGCCTCATCATCACAGATAAGAATATTGAACATCAGATGTTCCTCGCTGTAATTATTTCTTTTGATTAATCATTCTGACATAGCCCATTGCCGCAAGAATAACCGCAAGCATAAGGAATCCACAGGCAAAGACCACGGAGATTCTGGGCATATAAACGGCATCATCATAGTAATGCGACCAGAGAATGCCGAAAACGAATGAGTAGATTGCCGCTTCCGCCGCAACAATGCCCGGCATAACTGCAGTGGCTATTTTGTTGGCGGCAAGCGCAGAGTCAAGCCCGATAAACACGGCGAGAATCATAATCATGGGCAGAGCGAATACGGTGAACCACTCCATGCTGCCGTTTATCTCTTTGATGACAAACATTGCATACAGCGTAACCGAGGCAAAGCAGATTATTGCCGTTATGGGTGCGGGCATAATGCGGATTACGGGCAGGACCGAGCAAATCCAGACAACGACAAGAGCGCCGACAACATATTTTGTTGCGGGCCAGTCAACTGCAAGGTTTGCAACATAGTCAATCATCAGAACAAAAATAGCGGGCAGAAGGGTGAGCGCCGTGAAAATGACGGCATAGCTTTTGCCGCTTTTTGTGGGAGTTTTGATAAACTTTTCTTTTACATTTTCTGTGGGAGCTGGCGTTTCTTCGACATACTCCGGAGCTGATTCAACAGGTTCCGAAACAGCGGCAGGCGCCTCTTCCGTCTGAACCTTTGTTCCGCATTTTGAGCAGAACTGGGCGCCGTCTTCCATTACAGAACCGCAATTTTTACAAAACATAAGATATCCCCCTGAATTATTATTAATTAATTATATTACAATAATATAAAAAAAGTCAAATAAAACAGCTATTATATATAAAAAATAAAATAATTATTGATTAATTTAAAAATATATTGTAAAATTAGTTCAATATTTGATTATTTCCGATATTTATAAATTCTTACAGATTTACGCAAATCAAAGCAAGGGGGATTATAAGATGAGCGAAACAAAACCGGTAGTTCAGTTGAGCAAATCAGGCGAGGTTATCAAGGTTTTTGAATCTCAGGCCCAGGCTGCAAAAGAAACCGGCATAAGTGCAAAGGGAATACGCGACACGCTTAACGGAATTCAGAAGACCTCCGGCGGTTTTTTGTGGAAATACGCCGAAGAGAACGTCGCTCCCGCAGTTAAAGATGCCGTTGAAACCGTTGTTGCAGCTGTCAAGGAAAACGTTGCCGCCCCCGTAAAAACGACAGTTAAAAAGATTGTTAAAAACGCCGATGATTCTGTTGAAAAAATATCGGTAAAGCTTAACGGCAAAAAGATAAAGGTCAGTGTCAGAGGAGCAACCTCCCCTGTTGAAAAAGCCGCAGAAAAGGCAGAAGAGATAACTGAAGAGGTTGCGAAAGCTGCTGAGCCGGTTGCCGAGACGGTTGAAGAAACTGTCGAAGAAACTGCAGATGCAGTTGAAGAGACGGAAGAGGCCGTTGAAGAAGTTGTCGAAGCTGTTGCTGATGACGCAGAGGAAGAAGCGGAAGAAATTACCGAAGAGGTTGAAGAAGCTGCCGAGCCCGTTGCCGAGGCAGTTGAAGATATAGCCGAAGAAACTGCAGATGCAGTTGAAGAGACGGAAGAGACCGTTGAAGAAGCTGTCGAAGCCGTTGCTGATGACGCAGAGGAAGAAGCGGAAGAAATAACCGAAGAAGTTGAGGAAGTCACCGAGCCCGTTGCCGAAGTAGCTGAAGAGACAGTTGAAGAAACGGTTGAACCTGTCGTTGAGGCGGTTGAAGAGGCGGAAGAGGTTGTTGAGGAAGCAGTCGAATCTGCTGTTGAAGCCGCAGAGGAAGAAGCGGAAGAAATAACCGAAGAGGTTGAAAAAAACGCCGAGCCTGTTGCCGAGGCAGTTGAAGATATAGCCGAAGAAACTGCAGATGCAGTTGAAGAGACGGAAGAGGCCGTCGAAGAAGCTGTCGAAGCTGTTGCTGATGCCGCAGAGGAGGAAGCGGAAGAAATCACCGAAGAGGTTGAGGAAGCCGCCGAGCCCGTTGTTGAAAAAGTTGAAGATACTGCGGAAGAAACAGCAGTAGTTGTCGAAGAGGCGGAAGAAAATATTGAGGAAACCGCCGAAGAGGATTCTGAGTCCGTTACCGAAGAAACCGAAGCCGTCGATGATGATGATGACGACGAAGACGAAGATGATGATGACGAAGACGACGATGATGGTGACGATGATGACGATGACGACGAAGAAGAAGACGAGGACGATGATGACGAAGATGACGATGAATCGGATGTTCCCGATTTCAATCGTAATCCCGAACCCGCGGGTCAGCCTGCTCAAAAGAAAGCAAGCGCAGTTTTCGGTCAGATAAAATCGGTTCTGCTTATGGATATCGGCGGCAAAAAGAAAGGCGATGCCAAATCGAAGGCTGAGCCGAAGTCCAAAGATGACAAAACAAAATCAAAAGAAGAAAAAGCAAAAAGCAAAGCGTCAAAGAATCTGTTTGTTTTTGAAGAAAAGAAAAGATTCTGATAATTCACACCGGGCTGAACAGCCCGGTTTTTTTATCTCCTGTGTCGCGCTTGAAGTATAATAACTGCCGGAATAACATTTTTTTTGTTATAAATACACTTAAAACCGTATTTTTACCTGAAGTTTTTTTGTATTGTTTTACATTGAATAATACAATATACAGTGGTAGAATACTTGTGCGCTGAAATACCGGCTTTAGCTTTTTACTTCCGGTATTTGCATAACACTATCTGAAAGGAGAGCAAAAAGATGAAAAAGATAATCAGCAAAAGAGAGTATGACACCGCAACAGCTCAGCTCATCAAAAAGCACGCTGAAGGCACTTTCGGCGACCCCGCAGGTTATGAAGAAACCCTTTACAAAACCGAAAAAGGTTATTTCTTCCTCTACACAAACGGCGGCGAAGAATCTCCCTACAAAAAGGAAGATATCAAGTGTATATCGGCTGCAAAAGCAGAAGAATGGCTCAAGAACAACTGAGTATATTAAAAACCGGGGATTGTCAATCGGCAATCCCCGGTCTGTTTTTTTAATTAATTCCGCCCTTATACATCATAAATTCGTGCTTGCTCTGTGTTATGCGTGAGCGGCTTATCGGCACACGCTCACCAGTGGCAAGCAGAAAATCGCCCTGCTCGACATTGACGATATAAGCCAGATTGACTATAAAACTTTTATGGCATTTTATGAAGTTGTCATTCAGACTTTTTTCGATTTCTTTGAGAGTTGAAATCACTGTAATGCTTTCACCGCCGAAATGAACCGTTACCTTGTTGCGGTCGCTCTCAACGAAGGTTACCTTTTTCAGGTCAATGTTGTATCTTGTTCTGTTTGCGAAAAGCTCAAGTGATTTATCTGCGCCGTTAATAGAATCGAAAACATTGTCAATGTGGTGATATATTATTTCGGCATTAAATGGTTTATTCACGAAAGCGTATGGCTGCATCTCGACATATATCAGTTCGCACAACCGGGCATCGGAACTGTCAAAAATAATTCTTGCATCGGGAAATCTGCTTTTTGCGATCATGGCAAGCGGGATTCCGGATTCTTTGCCGAGAGTAACATCAATGAAAACAATGTCATAGGCAGTGTCGGTCATATTCAT
>JAEEYU010000013.1 GCA_016288315.1 Clostridiaceae bacterium
CAACCCAGCCGTATGCCTGCTTTGCGCCTTCATAATGTGTTCTTGTTCCGCGTCTTGTGCCGCTGATAAAGAACGTGTCTGCTGTGTCGCCTTCGCGGGCGTAGTAAACTATATCACCCGAAGGGTCAAGTGTAACAGCACCGTCTTTGTAATAAAGCGGACCGTATTCGTTACCGAAATATGTGCTGATTACTCTGTTTTCAACCGGAGTCCAATTGTCATCAACCTTTTTTTCAACCTTGGCGGTGATAACGCCGCTTGTGCTGTCGGTGAGCGAATAGACATCAAAGCCCTTGCCCGTAAATGTGAACGTTGCCGTTCTCTGCGGGTCTCCGCGTTTTACGGTTGTTGTGTAAGACGCGCCCATCGAGTAGGTTGCCTGATTTTCGTAAGCAGAGTTATATCCGTAACCCTGATAGTTGTTGCCTGAAGGGAGGTCGGCAAATGCGTTCTCAGCCGCCGTTCCCGCAACAGACCACGGGCTTTCGCCGCCGGGGGCGGGATCAAGCGACACGAAGTTCTCTTCGTAATACACATTTGTTGCCGGGATTATCTTGACCGTTGCATTGTAGTCGTCGCCTTGATAATTTACTGTGTAGTTGAATGTAACCTTATCCTGCATTATTGCGGGAGGTGTGAATTTTACCTGACTGCCGTCTTTAGCTGCTCCGGTGCCCGAAACGCTCTTAAGTGTTGCGCCCGATGCGTCGTTTGCAAGAACAGCAAGCCTGACGGGAAGACCGGAGTCGATGACGTAGGTGTCATCAACAGCGGGTTTTATCCATTTAGCGTAAAGTATTGTATCTTCTGTCGGAGTAAAGGTTGAGCCGCTGACCGCATCTGTCAGGGCGGAATCTCTGAACCAGCCGGCAAACGCGTGGTTTGCATAAATCGGAGTCGGGAGAGCAACACTGCCGAGTGTCCAGTTTGCATAAAGCGGAACAGTTCCGTTGTTTGTTGCGGTAAGATTGCTGACGCTCTGACTGTTGTTATACACCTTTGCGCCGTTTGCGCTTGTCGCCCAACCGTTAAAGGTTGAAGTCGCCGTTGACGATGCGGGGCTGACTGTTCCGTCGTTCGCGTTGAAAGTAACTGTGTATGACCTGGTAAAGCCGTTTGCGTTGAGATTCTGCGCTGTGTCATAAGTGAATGTCTGAGGTGATTGCATTGAACCACCGGTCGCACCGTTGCCGTCAAAAGTTACGGTGTAGGTGTTTGAGGTCCATACCGCCGTTAATGTAAAGCTTTCGGCAGGCATTGTTGCAGGAACTGTTGCGGCTTCGCCGTTTTTAGTCCAGCCTGCAAAGGTATAACCTGTTTTTGTCGGATTTGCGGGTGCATTAATCGCTTCACCGTAATTCTTTGTTATTGCAGAAACAGCACTGCCGCCGTCTGTATCAAATGTAATCGTGTATTGGTTAATGTTCCAATTTGCGGTATATGATCTGTCACCGTGGCTGCCGGTCGGGATCGTTACCGTTGTGTTGGTGTCACCGGTCAAGCCCGTTCCGCTCCAGCCCCTGAACGAGTAGCCGGTTTTAGTTGGATTGCTAAGAGTTATTGCAGAACTTTCGATTGTGTATGATGCGGGATTACCAGACACGCTTCCGCCGTTGAGAGTATATGAAATTGTGTAAGTTACAGGTGTCCAGTGGGCAGTATAAGACCTGTTGCCTGTGCTACCGGTCGGAATTTTGACCGTTGTGTTATTGTCACCGGTCAGACCCGTTCCGCTCCAGCCCTTGAACGTGTAGCCGGTTCTGGTAGGATTGATAAGTGTAATTGCGGAGCTTTCAATTGTGTATGAAGCGGGGTTGTTGCCCGATACGCTTCCGCCGTTGAGAGTATATGAAATGGTGTAAGTTATCGGTTTCCATACAGCATAAATTGTATTATTATAACCGACAGTTACACTCGTTTTTGAACCGGTTGTTGCGTTTGCATTTGTGCTCCAGCCCTCAAAAGTGTAGCCGGAACGTGTGCCCGTAACGCCCGAAGGGCTTGTGACTGTTGCAGACTGGTTTGTTCCGATTGTAATGTAGTTTGCAGTGCCAAGCGTAACTCCCGTTACAGTGCCGCCGTTTGCATTATAGGTATAGGATGTGCAGAGGGCATCAAGGGCGTCGGTAAGTGCCTGTGCCTTGGATGTATCTGTTGCGCTGAGTTTAGTCAGCTCAATAACTGCGTTTTTATAAGCAGTCTGGAACGCAGTCCACTTGTAGTTTGTATCGGCATCAAAATAGCATGAAGTAAGGGAACCGTTTGTTGCTCCGTTAACACCGAGTTTTGCCATTGCTTTTGTTGCTTCATTAACCGCATTTCTGAGATCTTTTTTATCAACTTGCGTAGCGTGTAAGCTGATTTCACCATGAGTCATATGATCCTGATAATGAGTTCCAAACGACCAATATGAGTCGCAAGTCTGATATTCGGTGTGGAATTTATATTCTACTGAAGTTCCAGATAAAAGAGTTCTGGGCCAAGGGCCAAAATATTTAAGACCCTCATTATGATTACCGCTACGATCGTTTTTTCCGGTAACGCCCATACCTGCAATTATATAATTTTTCCTTTCAAAATATGTTCCTCTTGTATCTGTGCTGTCATTAGAGCCAAAGCCTATTGAATCTAACCCGGTATTATCAGCGACATACCATTGACCACCCGAATCCGAGCTTTCATTATCGGTTGCGAGCATACCTACTGTTAAATTAGGAATCTGTCTTAAATCAGAATACCTTGAGGTATCAAGGGTGATTGTTCCGCGATAACGAGCCGTTGAACGGATAATACGGTCGTCACCATTTGATTCTGAAAAATAATATGTGAATGGATATGGATATGATTTTGTCGGATCGTTTGTGCTTGTATCCTTGTTTTTTGTTGCATTATTAAACCAGTCAGTGGCATTGTTGTTATCAATACCAGTTGTTGTAAAATGATAAGTATTTGTTGCTGTTCCGGAATAGTGAGTATAATAAAGGCCTGCACCAACGGTTGATGAAGTCCAGTCTCCGGAGCCGTGCATTGCGCCGCCTGCGCTGTTAAGGTAAGTCGTCCCATTATATGAACCAACATTTCTGCCACCAAAAACTGCAAGAGATTTTCCACCAGTATATAAAGGATAGACTAGGTAGTCGCCGTTACCGGAATCCGCATCGTAAATACCGTGAAATCCACTCATAAATGCTATTTGCTGTGTATAAAAACTATTTGCCGCAATTCTTAATGCTGTGCCTGCGGGAACCATATAAGGTTTGTAAACATAAGTGTAGGCAAAAGCTGTTTTTGTTTTTTCATCATTGGAATCTGTATAAGTAAGAGACCATTGAATATAACAACCGGCTGTTGAGGCAGCAAGAGAAGGTGATGTGCCGCCGGTGATATCAACAGAACCACCGTTTGTAATTGTCGAAGAAGAAAGAGTTACCGAACCGCCCGACAAAGTTGAAGAAAGAGTGTCATTATAGAACTGATAAGATATAGTTGCAGAAGTCGCACCATTGTAAGAATAATAAATCTTACCTATTGTTGGAGTAGAAGGATTTGAATTTGTTGCTTCCAGAACAGAGCCATCGCTGTTGTTATTGATATAATATTCAAATGGAGTGGAAGTAGTATCTTTCCATGAAGGAGCATTCTGGTAAAGATAAATAACCTCCGGGACGACAAATGTAAGATCGCCGCAGGTGACATCCGCCGCTTTCGACGCGCCGAGAGCCGATGCCGTAATGAAAAGCCCCAGACTGTTGCCGAAGACCCCGAACGCCATAATCAGCGCAAGGGTGAGAGCGAGGAGTTTTCTGGAATTGTTTTTGAGTGCTTTCAGCATAATCAATACCCCCGTAAATGGAATTTGAATAATGATTTGTATATGAGATTTAATTATAAACCGTTCAGGGCTCAGCCGGGTTGAATTAAACGGGAAAAGCCGGTCAAAGTCCGTGTTTTAAAGCGATAAAAACGGTATTTGTTACATAATGTTAAAATGTGAAATATCAAACAAATATCCATTTTACCGATTAGGAATTATAACACATTTTGTCAATTGTGTCAATTATATTGTAATAAATATAAGTTACATTTCGGATGTCAGTTTTGAGGTTGGTTTTATATTTGCAAAGATAGCGAAATGATGAGATTCTTCGCCTGCGGTTCAGAATGACAAATCAGGTGTCAGATTTCAGGAGTTAGGCAGCGGAGCGGTGGGATGAATTGCGGGTTTTGACCCTTCCGTCTCGCCTTCGGCGTGCCACCTCCCCTCACAGGAGAGGCCAATGCGGAACGCCGGACGTCGTTCGCTACGGGATGCAGCATGAGTAAGATGTAGGTGACACCTCATCCACCGCAAGCGGTCCCCCTTCCCCTCAAGGGAAGAATACCCTCCCAGTCGCCTGCGGCGCCATCTTCCACAAAAGGAGGGAGGCAAAGAAGAACGGTTAGGGCGTTTCAACACAGGTTAATTAAAAAATACAGAAAAGCCGCCGTCCGGATTGCGGACGGCGGTGAAAATGATATTCATTTCAATCAGTTAAACAAGCTCTTTTTTGTTGTTTCGGGCTCTTTATAGTCAAGAGTTTTGAAAAAAATCTCATCTTTACCGGGCATTTCCTGAATGATGTCATAGGTCTTTCTGAGGGTGAACCAGGAAACATATTCTTTGCCATTAATTACCATAATTGCCCTGCTGTCAAGCTCTTTGCCGAGCGACTTGTAGCTCTGACCGATCAGCTCCTCAAAAGCGGCTTTGTCGATATAGCTTATGGGCGGAACTATGCCTTCTTCGCCATAGGCGAAATCGGCTTCGGGCTTGAACTCCTTGCCGTTGAAATAATAGGTATAATCATCGGTAACAAAAAAGCTTGTGTCGGGTTTGTCGGTTACCTTGCTGAGATTGTTGTAATCGCCGATTTCGAGCAGTAGTCCGTTCTGGCTTGCCACGCCGTAATCCTTATCGATTGTGCCGTCTGCCTTTTTTGAAACGACATGAACTTTGCCGTCGGCATCTTCATAAAAGCCGATATTTACATCGCCTTCAAATGACGCTTCGGCAACGAGTTCCAGAGCTTTGGTCGAATTGCCGTTTTCATCCATGAGAAGACTTGTTGTGTAATCATAAAGCGCTGCAGTGGTTGAGCCGCGGTGCGAATTGTAGCCGGAAGCGAAAACCTCTTCATAGCCGTCACCGTCTATATCTTTGTAAAGAGCGTCTTTGATTGCAAAGCCGGTGACTGCGACCTTTTTATTCTCTTTGTTCATAATGAAGCCGGCGCCGTCTTTTTCATCACTGTAAACGACATTGTCGCTTTTTTCATCTTCGTTGGCAACTGTAACTTCGGAAACATTCTTTTTGTCGAGAACGTCAACAAAATTCACACCGTCGAAAGCCTCTTCGATAGCTTCAAAATCGCTTTTCTTTATCGAATTCTTACCGCAGGATGAGAGCATAACAGTTGTGCCAGCAACAACACAAACAGCAAGAATGACAGACAATAATTTTTTCATAATTCCGACTCCTTTTTAATTGATTATTTCGCCCGTGAGAGGATTTATCACCTTGCGGAAAACACAGACATGTGTGCTTGAAACATATTTGTCAAGATGCATTGAGCCGAAGAACCAGCGGCGGAATTCACAGCTTGCCGAAAGCTCTTCAAAATAAGTGTTAAGACCGTTGACCGTGGATTCATCGCCGTCTTTGAGTGCAAGAAAAGTCTTGATTTTCATAGGAGGTTCGTGGGTTATTACAAAATCGACCTTACAGTCAACACGCTCCAGATTCTCAGCGCCTTCGAGCATTTCCTCCCTTGAAGGCAGTTCGAACTTTGACCAGGAGTTGTTCTCGAATCTGATGTCGATATCGGGGCTTTCTCCCCCGCCCATTGTAAAGAATTTAAGACCTTCAATGTCAAAAACCTGACCGCGCATAAGGTGATAAACGTTACCAGTGATATTGTGAACTTTGCCGCCGTTCCATTTTGAAACTTCATAAGAATTGAGGAGTTCAAAATTCTCGTGGGTGCCGTCAACAAAGCAGATGTTGAACTTTTTTTTGCCCAGCTTTTCAAGTATCTTTTTTTCGTGCTTGCTGCCGTTCCACAAAAAGCCGAAATCGCCGCAAATAATAAGCGTGTCATCCTTTTTGAGGTTGCGGACAGCCGACGATTCAAAACGGCTTTTGTCGCCGTGAACGTCACCGGTGATGTATATCATATAAACCGCCTCCGGAAATACAACGAATACTTTTGATTTTGGTATTTATTTTTTTAACCAATGGTGTTATAATAAATGTCGCTTTTTTAAAACTGTATTAAATACTATATTATTATAAAACATTTACGGTGTAAAGTCTATGAAAAAATTTTTAATTTTTATTACTGTTTTTATTATCATTTTGTCGGCGGCGTTCTGCTGCCCTGCAAGCGCAACATACAACACGCTTTCCGACACGCTCGACCTGCACAGTGAAAACTACATTTTAATGAGTCTTGACAACGGCACGGTTATTTTTGAGAGCAACGCAGACAAACAGCTTCCGCCCGCTTCTTTAACAAAGGTTGTGACGGCAACGGTTGTGCTTGAAAACTGCGAAGACCTGACAACTATGGTTGCCGCCCCAGAATACTGCCTTAATATGCTGCTCGGCACAGGCAGTTCAACCGCCGGAATAAGAGCAGGCGAAGAGCTTTCTGTTGACGACCTGCTGCACTGCCTGCTTATTGAAAGCGCAAACGATGCGGCTTTGATTCTTGCAGATTACATCGGTCAGGGCGACATAGACACTTTTATCGGAATGATGAACGACTGTGTAAGAAGAATCGGCTGCACGAACACCAATTTTGTTAATCCGCACGGACTTGACGACGACTACCAGTTCAGCACACCGAGAGATGTTGCAAAAATCTTTCAGAATGCGATGACATACACCGCTTTTGCCGACATAGTCGGGCTCAACAGCTACACCGTGCCCGCAACAAACATGCGCAGGGAGAGGACAATCATAAGCACAAACAAGATGCTCAACCCCGCATATAAAGACTACTACTGCAAATACATCACCGGCGGAAAAACGGGTTCCACAAGCAAAGCGGGCAAATGCGTATGCACTGTTTCATCCAGCAACGGCTACAATTACATCTGCGTGGTTATGAACGCTCCGCAGTATAATATTGACGATGATTCGGCTGAGGAAAACTGCGCATTTGTTGACACAAAATCCATGGTCACCTGGGCTATACGCAACCTTGAGCTTGTCAAGATTGCAGACTCGACCGCCATTGCGGCAGAGGTTCCCGTTCGGCTTTCGCGCTCCGCCGATTATGTTACGCTTGCCCCATCCGAAGACAAATACGAGCTTGTGCCCTCCGGCACTGATTCGGGAAATGTTGTTATCGAGCCGCAGAAGGATTCTTTGCCCGCAAGTCTGACGGCGCCCGTCAAAAAGGATGAATTTATTTGCAAGGCCTCTGTTCTCTACGGCGGAGAATCAATAGCGGAAATCGACCTTGTGGCAACAAACGATGTAAGCAAAAGTATTCTGCTGACAATCGCCGATATTCTCGGAAAAATATTTTCCAGTCTGCCGATGAAGATTCTCGGAGTGCTTGTTCTGATTCTTATTATTGCAGTTGCATCATATATAATAAAATTGCTTATAAAGAAAAGGAAAAGCGAACATCTGCACATTGTGACATACAACGACATCAAAAAATAAAAAATGCAGGTGCAGTCAGAAAACTGCACCTGTTATTTTTATCGGTAGATTTTAATTGTTTTAATCTCAAACGGTCTGAACGAAAGCGGAATTGAGCCGTTCTGAACATCAAGCGTCTCCCGCTCATCTTCAAGCATATTTGTATTGACAGCTTTTGAGACGGAAGATGAAAGGCTAATGCTGCATTTTGTTTTGGTGCCCTCGCACTCGTAAGCGCGAAGAACATAGGCATCGGGCCCGTCTTCAGCGGGTTTAACTGTTTCAATAATGATGTTCGGAGCAGAGGCCGAGGCAAATGACGGTAAGCTGCAGGCACCTTTGACAGCATAGGCGGGAACGTTGAGTTCATAAGCGGGTTTAACAACCGATTCAGCGCTGAAGCCGCAGTTGTGAACAAGGAGAGAATAGGTCATTTCGTGAAGACCCTCATCACCGGAAACATCGGGATGATCTCCTCCCCTGTGCAGAGACAGGCAGAGATTGCAGTCATAAACCGAAATACCGTATTTGCAATCGTTCAATATAGCAGCGCCGAAGCCAGGCTCGCTGACATCTGTATATTTGTGGTTGCATACCTCAAACTTTGCAAGTTCGAGCGAGTTGTTCTCGGTTGTGGGACGTTCGATTGAGCCGAACTGAATCTCGCAACGGGCTTTTGAGGCGGTGATATCAAGGTCGAACCCCGCTTTGAGAAGGCGGTGGCGGCTGTGCCAGTCTATCAGAGTATGGAAATCAATTCTCGGATTGTCGGCATAGCAAATCATATCCTGGCAAAGAGTTGTGCCGTTGCCGATGTCGAACTTGCTGCGAAGAACAATCATTACCGCTCCGTCGGAAACAACCTCTCTGCCCATAAAGCCGTGAACGGGTTTCTGGTTTTTGACGACATCGCGTTCGACATCCCAGTTGTCGTAATCAAGCGAAACGTCTTCGCTGTAAAGGAACACTCCGAGAGGCGCCCCGCCCTCTTTGCGAAGCTGCCTGCCGGATGCTTTGTCGATATATGACGCAATATATCCGTTTTCATCAAATTCGATTTCGGCAAACGGTGTTCTGAGCGAAGTTCCGTCATATTCAAACGGTGATTTCTGATTACAAGGTATATCTGTAAAATCAAGTGTTCTGCTGCCGAAAGCAGGTATATCAAGACCTGCTACTGCAAGAAGATTTCTGCCGCAGACGTCGGTATATCTCTGTGAAAGACGGTTCTTTGCAAACCCGTCGGCGTCAACAAAGGCAACATCATTACGGTTAAATGAGAGGGTATTGAAAAGCGTTACGCCCTCGCCTCCGTCGGTGAGAGACGAAGCATATTCAGATGTTGTTTTGCTGTAGTTTTCGAGAATCTCATCCATTTCTTTATGGAACAGCTCATAAACCGGGGTGATGCTTGTGCCGGGGAGAATATCGTGAAATTGGTTTTTAAGCAGTGTTTTAAGCCATTTGTCACTTTCGGGATTACTTGACCTGCCTGACAGAACATTGAAGAATTCCATATCGTGAAGGGCGTATTCCGCCTTTCTGTTTTTGCGCTTGACTTCGTGAAGCTGAGTGAGAGTTCCTCTGTGAAGTTCAAGGTAAAGTTCGTCTCTGTAAACGGGAAGATTCTCTTTGTTCTGTTCGAGCTCTTTCATAAATCCGCTGACAGACATTGACTCGATTTCGGGCATACCTTCCATATTGGACGAACGCAAAGATGTTTCTATCATTGCTGCGGTCGGACCGCCGCCGCCGTCACCGTAACCGTATGAGATAAGCCGCATATCCGATGAATCTTTATGAGTAATATTATTAGCAACACTTGTGCAGTCATGAACATCCGGCCAGCAGTGAATACGCATAAAATGCGTGAGAACCTCACTGCCGTCAATGCCTTTCCAGACAAAGCTTTCAAACGGGAATCTGTTGATTTCGTTCCAGCTGATTTTAGTTGTGCAGAAGTATTTTACCTCACTGCCCTGCATTATCTGCGGAATGTTTGCGTTATAGCCGAACGTGTCGGGAAGCCAGAATGTATCTGCGGTGTAATTGAAATTCTCACGGGTGAACTGCTGACCTTTGAGGAACTGTCGCACCATAAGTTCGCCCGAAGTTATATTGCAATCACATTCAACATATACGCCGCCGTTTGGCTCATATCTGCCCTCAGCGACACGCTTTTTCATATCTTCAAATATTGTGGGGTAGTATTCCTTCATCCATTCGCTGTGAAGCGCAGAGGACTGCATAAACCGGTATGAAGGGTATCTGTCCATAAGACTGAGTGCGTTTGAGTAGGTTCTGGCACATTTTCTGATTGTTTCGGCAACAGGCCAGAGCCACGCCGTATCCATATGGGAGTGACCGGTTATGCCGACCTTGCCGAAAACGCGTGAATTGCCGCCCGTAAAGAACGGACGCGATATGACAAGTGCCTGCTTTATGCCGTTTTTGAACTCTTCTTCAGTTGAGTGTTTGGGGTAAAGGACAAGCACTTCGTTGATTTTTTCGAGCGCATTTCTCGCTCTCCACCTGACATAGTTTGATTCGGGAAGAGTTCTCGCTGCGCCGAGAAGCTCGCGGATATCAAAAACGAGGGTGAATATATCATCATTTCTTGTGCATATACGGATGCCGTCATATTTATGTGAATAATCGCCCTCCGGAATATCGGGGTAATCATAATTATCAAAAGGACCTGTATCCACATCGAAATGACCCGCATAGCACTCCACTGCGATTTCGATTGTTTCGCCCGCCTTGTTTTCGCCTATATATTGGCTCATATGGTTGCCGCCGACGAACTCGCTGTTTTTGGAGTTGAAAATGCCTTTGGGAACGCCGTTCACAAAAAACAGCTGTTCTCTGCCACCGCATTCAGAAATGGCGTATAGGGCTTTGCCGTCAAGCTTTTCGGGGACAGTAAAATGCCCTTTAATCCAGATATTAACCCATTCGCCTCCCCATTTTGTTCCCTTTTCAATGGGTTCAAAGCCGGATTGCGGAACGGTTCTCAGGTGCTCCTTAGTCTGAAAAGAGCAGACGTCTTCAAGTTCAACGGCGTTTTCATAAATCATTTTCTGATAAATAAAAAGTGCCTTTTCAATTCTCTGAAACATTCTGTCTTTGAATTTTTCGTTATACATATTTCACCCCGGATATTAATTATATTTATTAATACAATTATATAAGAACAGAATTGATTTGTCTATTGTATAATACGTTTTTTTAACAAAAATCCGGATGAAAATAATCATCCGGATAAAGCTGTTAACTTGCGTTGTTTTTCGGTGCAACCTTGGGAGGCAAAACAGATTTTTTGCGACCCGGATTTCTTTCGATAACGGGTTCTTCGCCTTCAAGCACGCTTTTGCCTGTTATACACACCCGCTCTATGGTGGGGTCGGAGGGAACAGAATACATTATATTAAGCAGAACACCCTCCATAATTGAGCGAAGACCTCTTGCGCCGGTTTTTTCTTCAAGGGTTTTTTCGGCTGTAGCCGTAAGAGCGGACTCGTCAAATTCAAGTTCAACATCATCAACTCTGAAAAGCGCCTGGTATTGTTTTACAAGGGCGTTTCTTGGCTCTGTCATTATGCGTATCAAAGCGTCTTTGTCGAGTTCCGTTAAAGTTGTGATAACGGGAAGTCTGCCGACAAGTTCGGGGATTATACCGAATTTGACAAGATCCTGGTGAATCGTTTTTGAAATGAGATTGTCACTCTGGACTTCGGCTTTTGTGCGGATTGTTGTTTCAAAGCCAAGTGCAGAACCGCCTATTCTCTTTTCAATGATTTTATCTATGCCGTCAAAAGCGCCGCCGCAGATAAAGAGAATATTTGACGTGTTGACCTGTATAAACTCCTGCTGCGGGTGCTTTCTGCCGCCCTGAGGAGGAACATTTGCAACGGTGCCTTCAATTATTTTAAGAAGCGCCTGCTGAACACCCTCGCCGCTGACATCTCTTGTGATTGAGGGATTTTCGCTTTTGCGTGCGATTTTGTCAATCTCATCAACATAGATAATTCCGCGTTCGGCACGTTCAATGTCATAATCTGCCGCCTGAATAAGTCTTAAAAGAATGTTCTCGACATCCTCGCCGACATAGCCCGCCTCTGTAAGGGTGGTGGCATCCGCTATTGCAAAAGGAACATCAAGTATTCTTGCGAGAGTCTGTGCAAGCATTGTTTTGCCGACGCCCGTGGGGCCGAGAAGAAGGATGTTGCTCTTCTGGACTTCGACATCGCCGGAATTAATCATACCGATGCGCTTGTAATGATTGTAAACGGCAACGCTCAAAGCGGTTTTGGCATCATCCTGACCGATTACATACTCATCAAGCTGTTCTTTTATTTCTCTGGGCTTAGGTAATGCGGCTGCAGATTTTGCGAAGCTTTTATGAGACCTGCGAGGCTCTTCGTCAAGAATTGACTGGCACAGTTCTATGCACTCATTGCAGATATAGACACCGGGTCCTGCAATAAGCTTTTCAACCTGGTCTTGAGTTTTATGGCAAAAGGAACAGGAAACTCTGTCTCTTTTCTCATCGTCTCTCGCCATCGTCTGCCTCCTGTGATTTTATCTTGAAGTGATGACCTTATCCACAAGGCCGTAGTCAAGAGCTTCCTGAGCTGAAAGATAATTGTCGCGCTCGGTATCTCTTGCAATTTCTTCAATGCTCTTGCCCGTGTTTTCGGCAAGAATTGAGTTAAGTTTTTCTCTTGTGCGAAGAATGTGTTCTGCGGCAATCTGAATCTCTGTTGCCTGGCCTTTTGCTCCGCCGAGGGGCTGGTGAATCATAATCTCACTGTTGGGAAGTGCATATCTTTTGCCCTTTGCACCTGATGAGAGAAGGAAAGCACCCATTGAGGCCGCCATACCGACGCAGATTGTGGAAACATCACACTTGATGTAGTTCATAGTGTCATAAATAGCCATACCCGCAGTAACGGAACCGCCGGGGCTGTTGATGTAAAGACTGATGTCTTTGTCGGGATCCTGACCTTCAAGGAAAAGCAGTTGTGCAACAACTATGCTGGCGGTTGCATCGTTAACCTCATCGGAGAGAACGATAATTCTGTCGCTTAAAAGTCTGGAAAAAATATCATAGGAGCGTTCACCCCTGTTGGTCTGTTCAATTACATAAGGAACAAGTGCCATTGTAATTTCCTTTCCTGCTTAAAGCAGCTGATTATTCAGCGTTTTCTTCTTTAGCTTCGGGTTCTTTTTCTTCTTTGGCTGCGCCTGCCTTTTTGGCGGGTGCCTTTTTCTTGGGAGCAGGTTTCTTTGACTTGGCGTTGTCAATTACGAAATTGACTGCCTTTTCTTTCTTTATCTGCTCCTCGATTGAATCCGAAGGAATGATGTTTTTGATTTTATCAACCTCAAGCTGATACATTTCTGCCATTTTTGCGTATTCGGCATCAACCGCCTCTGCGTCGGCTTCGATGTTTTCGAGTTTGATGATTGCCTCTATTGCAAGGTCAAGTTTAACCTGGTCAACAGATTGCTCTTTCATTCTTGCTTCGAAATCCTCTTTAGTCATGCCCATATACATAAGGTAGGTGTCGAGGTCGATACCTTGCTGAGCGACTCTGTTTGCAAAATTGTCGATGTTTTCTTTTGCCTTGTTGTTGAACATGCATTCGGGAATTTCCGCCTCAACATTTGCGGCAAGCTGTGAAAGAACGGAATCTTCAAACGCCTTGTTTGCTTCATCGGTCTTTCTTGTGCGGATTTCATCCTCAACGCCTTTTCTGAGCTCTTCAACCGTGTCATATTCGCCGAGGTCTTTTGCAAACTCGTCGTCAACTTCGGGAAGCTCCTTGAATTTGATTGCGTTGAGTTTGATTTTGAATACGGCATCTTTGCCGGCGAGATCTTCATGATACTCTTCAGGGAATTTGACGTTAATGTCAAATTCTTCATCTATTGAATGGCCGATAATCTGCTCTTCAAAACCGGGAATGAACTGACCTGAACCGATTGTGAGGTCAAAGCCCTCTGCTTTGCCGCCTTCAAACGCTTTGCCGTCTGTAAAGCCCTCATAATCAATGTTGGCAATGTCGCCGTCTTTAACAGGACGGTCGTCAACATCAACCATTCTGGCGTTTCTCTCGCGCATTGTTTCGATTTCTGCGTCAATCATCGCCTTGGTGACTCTGACTGTTTCTTTCTCCGCTTCAATGCCTTTATAAGCTTTGAGGGTAACCTCGGGTTTGACGGTAACTTTGAATTCAAGGTCAACGCCTTCTTCAACGTTCATTGTGATGATGTTGAAATCGTAGGGAGAATCAACAGCTTCTATGCCCGCTTCCTTGAAAGCGTCAAGAACTGTTTCTGAATAAACGGCGTCAAGAGCATCTTCATAGAAAACGTCTTTGCCGTATCTGTTTTCGATAAGGTGGCGGGGTGCCTTGCCCTTGCGGAAACCGGGAACGGCGATTTTTTCTCTCTGCTTGAGATATGCATCGTTAACCGCTTTGTCAAAGGTTTCTGCATCGACCGTTATTTCAACGGTATAGGTGTTGACATCTGTTTTGTTTGCCGCTTTTAAGCTCATTTTTATTACCTCCATTGATAAATCCGATATAGGATTATATCAAATATTTTTGATAATTTCCATAATAAAATTAATAATTATAAAAATTTATATAAATATACAAGTTTGAACATTAATTAAACAGTGTTTTGTTTAATTATGCCCCTCTTCATACACGGGAACGGGGCAGAAGCCGAGATAATCCGCCGAAACGAGGGAAAACCTGATTCCGTCGCTCTCACCGTTGAAAGCCGTCTGGTGGGAATAAGAGTGAAGATGACCGTAATAACAGCGTTTAATGTTTTCTTCGACAAGCAGATTATAGATTTCATCGCATTTCTGTAAAAGCGTAAGCGGAGGATAATGAAGAAATACGACGGGCTCAAGCCCTGTTTTTTTTGCTTCACTTATGCTTGTTTTTATTCTTCCGACCTCACGCATAAGGACTTTTTTGTCTGAATCGCTTTCAGCGTCGAAGAACCATCCTCTGCTGCCGGCTATTGCAATATTGCCCTCAATATAGGTGTTGTTGTGAAGAATATTCAATGAATTGAGTTCATTTTTTTCAAAGAATGCTTCCGCTTTTTTTCTTGTTGACCACCAGAAATCGTGGTTGCCTTTCATAAGGATTTTTCTGCCGGGAAGGGAGTTTAAAAAGCGAAAATCTTCAAGCCCTGCTTCCATATCCATACACCAGGAGACATCACCCGGAATAACCACCGTGTCGGACTCGTTCACAACGGCTCTCCAATTCTTTTCAAGGCGCGATTCGTAATCGCTCCAGCCGCTGAAAACACTCATTGTTTTGCCGGTTGAAAGCGAAAGGTGCGTGTCTGCAATTACAAAGAGAGCCATTGTGTCATCCCTTCGGTTCAGATATTGAGCATATCGAAAATTACTTTTTTCATGGAGTCACTGTCTTTTTCACAGCAGTTTGTGAATCTGACTTCTTTATTGCGGAGATTTGCAAGAGGAGCGGGGCACTCTTTGCCGGTGACTTCCGCGAGGCGCTCCACCATGTTGAATTCATCGAGCCCCTGCACCGAGCCCTCGACGGCTTCGAGAACCGCCTTGCTGAATTTGAACGGGTTTGCCGTAGATGCTATTACAGTGGGAGTCCGGTCGCCTGACTTTTCTCTGTAATCGTAATAAACCTTGACGCCAACCGCAGTGTGGGTGTCGCAGAGATAGTTCTGCTCTTTGAAAAGCTTGCCGATTGTAGCTTTTGTTTCATCATCATTGCAGCAGCCCGCCGCAAATGAAGATTTGATGTAATCAAAGGTTTCGCTGTCAACGGTGTATCTTCCCGTCTCTGAAAGCTGCTTCATCCAGTCGTTTACGCGCTTGCTGTCAGCTGCGGTGTAGAGAAGTCTTTCGAGATTTGAGGAGATGAGAATATCCATTGAAGGAGAAATAGTTGTATAGAAATCGCGGTTGCGGTCATAAGTGCCGGTTGTGAGGAAATCCGTAAGAACGGAGTTCTTGTTTGAAGCGCAGATGAGCTTGTTGACGGGAACGCCCATTTCTTTGGCATAATAGGCAGCGAGAATGTTGCCGAAATTGCCTGTGGGAACAACAAAATTCACCTTGCCGCCGAGTTCAACCTTGCCTTTGCAGAGCATATCGCAGTAAGCGGAAATATAGTAAACTACCTGAGGAACAAGTCTGCCCCAGTTGATTGAGTTGGCGGAGGAAAACGCCATTGAATTCTCTGCGAGTTTTTCGCCGACGGTTTTGTCGGTGAATATCTTTTTGACACCGTTCTGGGCGTCGTCAAAATTGCCTTCTATAGCGCAGACGCTGACATTTCTGCCCTCCTGCGTGCACATCTGAAGCTTCTGCATAGGGCTTACGCCGTCGTTTGGATAAAAGACGAGTATTCTTGTGTTTTCAACATCTTTGAAACCCTCGAGTGCCGCTTTACCGGTATCGCCTGATGTTGCAACAAGAATAACTATCTCCGTTCCTTTAGCAGTTTTGCCTGCAGAAACAGTCATAAGTCTGGGAAGAATCTGAAGCGCCATATCCTTGAAAGCGCAGGTCGGACCTTTCCAGAGTTCAAGAATATTCAGCCCGTCTTCAAGACATACTACGGGTGCTACTGCAGGGTCGGAAAAGCTGCCCGTTCCGTATGCTCCGTTGACACAGCTGTCAATTTCTTCTTCTGTAAAATCCGTAAGGAATAAAGAGAGTATGCTCTTTGCCCTGCCGATATAATCCATTTTTGAGAGCGACTCAATGTCGGAAAGCGAAAGTTTCGGAAGAGTTTCGGGAACAAAAAGACCGCCCTCTTCGGAAATACCCTTTGTGATTGCCTGAGATGCAGTCACCTTAACTGTATTTGCTCTTGTGCTGATGTAATTCATAGTATCTGTCCTTTAAAACTGTATTTATAAATGCTAAATGCATAATGGAATAATTATATCACTGTTTTAATCTTTTGTAAAATATTAATTACAAAGAATTATGCTCTGCACTGAACGCATTTTCTATGTAATTGAGCGAAACGAGCTCATAATCATCGTTGAGATAAACCTCTGCAACATCGAAACGCGGATGCAAATCGGTAAGGCCTGACGCTTTGATAAACACCTGAGCGGTTTTTTCAAGACGGTCACGCTTGTTTTCATCAACCGCTTCCATCGGGCGTAAGGTTGCCGACTCGTTGCGGGTTTTGACCTCAACAATAAGCATCTTTTCACCTTCGGCTGCAATTATATCCGCCTCGCCGAACCTGCATTTAAAATTTGAGCCGATTATGTCGCAGCCCCTGTCGCGCAGGTATCTTGCAGTGTATATTTCACCCCAGATGCCGGTTTTGTTACGTATCATATTACCACTTCATTGTTTTGAGAAAACTCGGTCTGTGATATTCCGAAACACCGAATTCCCTGATTTTTTCATAGTGAAGTTTTGTGCCGTAGCCCTTGTGCTGAGAAAAACAATACTGCGGAACAAGCTTGTCAATTTCAAGCATATACCTGTCTCTGCTGACCTTTGCGAGAATTGAAGCGGCGGAAATGCTGGCGCTTTTTGAATCGCCTTTAACAATGGTTCGCACATCGCAGTCAAGCGACGGGGCTCTGTTGCCGTCAACCAGCGCAAGGTCCGGCTTGACATTCAGGCCCTCAACCGCTCTTCGCATAGCGATAAACGTTGCGTTGAGGATATTAACCTCTTCAATTTCTTCAACGCTTGCGCTTGCGACACAGTAAGCAACTGCTTTTTCTATAATTACATCAAAAAGAGCTTCACGTTTTTTTTCGCTGAGTTTTTTTGAATCGTCAAGACCTTCTATTTCACAGCCGACGGGCAGGATGACCGCAGCGGCGTAAACCGGTCCAGCAAGAGGACCTCTGCCCGCCTCGTCAACTCCGCAAACTACGGAATAACCGTCGGCAAGCGCCTGTTTTTCAAATTCAAATGTATCCATAAGAATCTTCCTCTTATTTCAGGAATTGCCCGTCAACCACCTGTGAAACCGTTTCGGTCAGATAGTCATAACTGAAGTTAGGCGCATAATTCCTAATGCCGTGATTTGCGGCAAGTTCGGGAGTATAATCATCAAGGCAGTAAACACGGATATTGCCCATACCGTATGTGTAATGGGTAACAGTGCCTCTGAACCTGACATTTTCGATATTAACAGCGCCTGTGCTGTTATTTTTGACAACTGTGAAGTTGAGCATTCCGCCGAGCATTGTTGCCTGTTTGCGCTGAGCGGAAATAAAGTTGCCAAGTGAGTATGCGCAAAGCATTGTATGGCTGCCGTCTGTGGATGTAATATATTCCACAGGCTGAATGACGTGGGGATGGTTGCCGATTACCACATCGGCACCCCAGTCGCAGAGCTTCTGAGCCATCTGTTTTTCGGAGGCGGTCGGTTCGTGGGTATATTCTTCGCCCCAGTGTGCGTTGACTATGATGACATCCGCCATCTGTTTTGCCTGATGTATTTTTGACTCGAGAAGAGCTTCATCTTTTGCAAGAACGAGAACAACTTCGGAGTCCGCAGGAAGTTTAAGACCGTTTGTCTGCTCAGTAAAACCAAGATAGGCGATTTTTATGCCGTTAACCTCATTGACGGGTATTTTGAAATCTGCGTCATTAAGATAAGCTCCGGTTGTTATAACGCCCTTTTCTTTCCAATAATTAATGGTTGATATAAGACCGCTTTCGCCCTTGTCGAGCGAGTGGTTTGTTGCGATATTGAAAACATCGAAACCGGTGTCAATCATCTCCTGACCGAGTTCGGGAGGAGAGTTGAACATAGGATAGCTTGACACCTGGTGTTCGGTTGAAATTATCGTTTCCTGATTGAGAATTGCCACATCGGGTTCTTCGATATATTTTTTTATTTCAGCGTAATCGTATGAAAAATCGTATGAGCCGTCGTTGGTTCTTGCCTGCGCCTGCTCATACACCGTGTCGTGAATAAGATTGTCACCGACGGCAGTGAAAGTTGCTTTTGAAAGCATCTCCTGTGCGGAAAGAGTTGTTGAATCAGACGGCTCCTCACCTACAACCTCTCCGCCTTTTGAAGAAACATATCTGTCAACTTTGACTATACCGAGGGCAATCAGGTCGAAAACTATTATGATTGCAAGAATAATACCTAACTTTTTTCTCACTGTTTTCTCCTTATTCGAGCGTTATTCTGCCGAGCTTTCCGCCTCTGTATTCATCCAGAAGCATTACGGAAGCGCGTAAAGTATCTGCCTCGCCTTTGCTTATGAGCATACCCCTTTTTCGGGCTATAAGTTCAAGCAGCTCATATGGTTCAAGCTCTTCAAAGCCGGTTATTTTATAGCGTTCGGAAAGGCGGCCCGGATAATTCTCCTGCATAACTTTGAGAAGGCGCACCGCTATTTCTTCGGTGTCAAGAATTTCATCTTTGACAGAGCCGGTAAACGCAAGCTTGAAGCCGACCTCGGGGTCTTCAAATTTCGGCCAGAGGACACCCGGTGTGTCAAGGAGTTCTATGCCTGAGCCGATTGCAAACCACTGGCTTGTTGTGGTGACACCGGGTCTGTCGGCGACCTTTGCGCGGTATTTGCCAGCCATTCTGTTTATAAATGACGATTTGCCGGTATTGGGAATACCGACAACCATTACGCGCAGAGCTTTACCCTGCATGCCGCGTTCTTCATTTTGTTTTATCTTTTCGCTCAACGCCTCTTTGACGGCTGAGGGGAATTTGTCAAGCCCCCTGCCGCTGCGGCAGTCAACTGCGAGTGCAACTACGCCCTTTTGTTTTAATTCTCTGATTTTTCGGGCAGTAGCGTTTTCATCGGCCAGGTCCGCTTTGTTGAGAAGAACTATTCTGGGCTTGCGCTCAATGAGCTTATCGAGTTCGGGATTGCGGCTGCTTTCGGGAACGCGGGCGTCAACTATTTCGCAAACGCCGTCAACAAGTTTAAGATTCTCTTTTATTATTCTGCGGGTTTTTGCCATATGACCGGGAAACCACTGAACCGTTACATTATCGTTCATATAATTAAAAATCAGCTATATGCAGATTGAAATTGGGAGCCATTCTGAAAAGAACCTTGCCCATTATATAATCTGTTCTTATAAAACCTACCATATCCGAGCGGCTGTCGGTTGAGTGAAGGCGGTTGTCACCCATTACAAAAACACAGCCCTCCGGAACTGTCTGCGGGAAGTTCATGCCTTCATAAAGTGTTGTGGGGTCTGCAATATACGGCTCGTGGAGAATATTGCCGTTCACGCGGACAATGCCGTTCTCAAAATCGATTTCAACTGTCTGCCCCTCGGTGGCTATAACACGTTTTATAAGAGTTTTCTCCATGGGATTGGGCTGGCTGCATACAACAATATCACCGTATTCAACCTTTCTTGTTGTTGCGGTAATAATAAGACGGTCACCGTCCCACAGAGTCGGGTTCATTGAACTGCCGTCAACAACAACAGTTCTGAAAAGGAAGGTGAAGCAAAACGCAATGGCTATTGCCGCCATTGAAAACACCGAAACAAATTCAAAGCAGAATGTTGCTATTTTAGTCTGTGCTTTGCTGCCTTTAAACATTTTATGTTATGCCTCCTTGTTCTCTATCTTCCACTGAGATATAGGATGAAATCTGATAACAGTTTTGCCGAGAATATAGTTTTTATTGATAAAACCGATTTCGCTTGAGCGGCTGTCAAGAGAGTCGTTGCGGTTGTCACCCATTACGAAAACACAGCCTTCAGGAACGATAACCGGGAATTTCACATCATATTTCAGGTGTGTTTTTTCATTGATATACTTTTCGCTGAGTTTTTGTTTGTTGACGAAGACGTCGCCGTTCTGAAAGTCGATATAAATCATATCCCCTTCAAGTCCGATGACGCGTTTGATAATCGGAACGTTGCGTTCCCACGGCTGAGTTACAACAACTATGTCGCCTCTGTGAACGGGTCTGAACTGTATTGCGGTTACGGCGAGCCAGTCGCCGTCATTAAGAGTCGGCACCATAGATGTGCCTTCAACGCCCACTGCACGGAACACGAGGGTAAAAAGCAGAAAAACTATCAGGACTGATGTTTTCAACGAATCGACGATGTCGAACACAAGCAGAGTCAGCGCAGGGTGCTTGTCTTGTTTTTGCTCGGGTGCAGGGCTTTTATGTTCTCCGAAGGGAACATACCACTCATCAATGCGGACCATTATTTCACCACACAGTTACCGTTGAATTTTGAAAAAAGGGTGTAACATCAATTTGTTACACCCTCACTCATAATTATTTTTCTTTAACAATGAGTTCTTTAACCTTGGCTGCTTTGCCGACTCTGTCTCTCAGATAATAGAGCTTGCCTCTGCGGACGCGACCGTATCTGACAAGTTCAACCTTGACAACGTTGGGGGAATGAATGGGGAATACCCTTTCAACACCTACGCCGTAGGAAATTCTGCGGACTGTAAAGGTTTCTGAAACGCCTGAGCCGCGGCGTGCGATAACGATACCCTCGAAAACCTGGATTCTTTCTTTGTTGCCTTCACGGATTTTAACGTGAACTTTAACTGTGGAACCGATGTTAATCTCGGGTGCCTGCTCCTTGACGGAGTCCTGTGCAATCAATTTGAGTGCATCTGTTGAATTCATATTTTTTCCTCCGATTTTTTCAGATGTTCGTAACAAATTGATTGAAAGAGGAACATCAGCTTTAATGTTTTTGGCATTAACTCCCGTCATCGGTAAATGACGGTTCACAAATGCGAGAGATATATTAACACAGCGTTTTGCATTTTGCAAGACTTTTTTTGAAAAATTTCAATTTATTTTTATGGTATTATAATATTGTTTATATTTTGCTTTTTTGTTATAATATTATTAATCGTTTGTGAATTCTTCTTTTTTACCCAAAATATAATAATTACACGGTGAGAAAATGCAGAACAAGACATACGCGGCTATTGATTTAAAATCATTTTACGCCTCCGTCGAATGCGTCGAGCGGGGGCTTGACCCGCTGCGTGCAAATCTTGTTGTTGCCGACAGCTCAAGAACTGAAAAAACTATATGCCTTGCCGTTTCGCCGCCGCTTAAATCATTCGGAATACCGGGCAGAGCGCGGCTTTTTGAGGTTATTGAAAAGGTCAATGAGATAAACTCACTTCGGCGTGCGGTTGCACCGGGGCGCAAATTCACCGGGAAATCCGACGACATAAAAGCTCTTGAAAGCGACCCGTCACTTGAACTTGATTATATTGTGGCATCCCCGCAGATGGCAAAATATATGGAAATCAGCGCACATATTTTTTCGATATATATGAGATACATTTCTCCCGATGACATTCACGTTTATTCGGTTGATGAAGTATTCATGGACCTGACAAGCTATCTCAGAACCTACAAAATGACGGCGCACGAGCTTGTGATGAAGATGGTAAAGGAAGTTCTTCGTGAAACGGGAATAACCGCCACAGCCGGAATAGGCACAAACCTCTACCTTTGTAAAATCGCCATGGATATTGTAGCAAAACATATTGAGCCCGACAGTGACGGTGTGCGTATTGCCGAGCTTGACGAAATGAGCTACAGGCGGCTTCTTTGGGAACATACTCCGATAACCGATTTCTGGCGGGTAGGAAAAGGAACAGCGCGGAGCCTTGAACAATACGGAATGTTCACGATGGGCGATATTGCAAAATGCTCCGTCGGAAGCAGAAGTGCGCAGCACAACGAGGACTTGCTTTATAAGCTTTTCGGAATCAACGCAGAACTGCTGATTGACCACGCCTGGGGCCGGGAGCCCTGCACCATTGCCGACATAAAGGCATACAGACCCGAAAACAACAGTCTGAGCTCGGGGCAGGTTCTCAAATGCGGTTATTCAAACGAGAAGGCGGGTATTGTCATACGCGAAATGGCGGATGCGCTTTCACTGGAATTGTTTGACAAAGGGCTTTGCACCGACCAGATTGTTCTTGACATCAATTATGATTCCGAGAATTTATCCGATGCAAAACGAAGAAGCGAATACAAAGGCGAAATTGAAAGGGACTATTACGGAAAGCTTGTGCCGAAGGCAGCGCACGGGAGCATAAACCTCGGCAAAGGCACTTCTTCCGGAAAGATAATCGGAGATGCAACATACAAACTGTTTAGCGAAATAACGGATGAAAATCTGCTGATACGAAGAATGAACATCACCGCTAACCATGTGGTTTCAAAAAGAGAAGCGGAAAACACAGATGAATATGAACAGTTAAATCTTTTTACGGACTATGAAGCAGAGAAAAAGAAGGATGAAGAAGACAGCGCTGTTCTTGAAAAAGAGTCCAACCGTCAGCGCGCTGTGCTTGAGATAAAGAAAAAATACGGCAAAAACGCAATTCTAAGAGGCTTGAGCTACAAAGACGGAGCGACCGCAAAAGAAAGAAACAGCCAGATAGGCGGTCATAAAAAATAAGCAAAAAAGGAGGCGCAAAATGGCAGGTAAATATGATGACATAATCAATATGCCCGCTCCGGTTTCGGATTACCACGCACACATGAGTATGATAAACAGAGCTGCCCAGTTTGCGCCTTTTGCCGCACTGACGGGCTATGACGACGCAATTGACGAAACTGCAAGGCAGACCGGCAGAAAAGCCCAACTTGAAAATGAAGAGACGGACTTAATTAACCGAAAGCTCAACATTCTCACGGCAAGTCCCGTTCCCTGCCCCGAAATTGCCGTTACATATTTTGTTCCCGACGAATACAAAGACGGCGGAAAATATATTACGGTTCAGGCAAAATTCAGGAAGCTTGACGAATACGCTCTTATGCTCTTTCTCGACGACGGAACAGCCGTTCCCGTTGATGATATTTCAGACATCACGGGAGAGGTTTTCAACGTTGCCGGCGACCTGCCGTGATTAATCGTCCGGGTTACGGTAATTCTTTTATAATATTATTGACTTTTATATTGTTTTGTTTTATATTTACAATTAATCTGCACTCGCCCGGAAAAAGGGTTATTCTGTGCAAAGGAAGGGGCTGCTAATTGGAAAACAACATCATTTTCGACTTAAAAAACATTACCGTGGCTTACGGTGATAACATTGTGCTTAAAAATCTCAATCTTTCCATTCATGACCGCGAGTTTATTACTCTGCTGGGACCATCGGGATGCGGCAAGACTACTACTCTGCGCATAATCGGCGGCTTCATTGAACCGGACGAGGGTGAGGTTTTTTTTGAAGGCAAAAAAATAAACGGTGTTCCTCCTTACAGAAGGCAGGTTAACACCATTTTTCAGCGTTATGCCCTTTTCCCCCACCTCAATGTTTATGAAAATGTCGCTTTCGGTCTGCGTCTGAGACATCTGCCCGAAAAAGAAGTCAAAGAAACTGTCAGGGAGATGCTTGAGCTTGTCAATCTCAAAGGATTCGAGAAGCGCCATATCAGCTCGCTTTCCGGCGGTCAGCAGCAGCGTGTTGCAATAGCGCGCGCGCTTGCGGTAAAGCCCCGTGTGCTTCTGCTTGACGAGCCGCTCGGTGCTCTTGACCTCAAGCTGCGCAAGGATATGCAGGTTGAACTTAAAAACATTCAGCAGAGGCTGGGCATAACCTTCATATATGTTACACACGACCAGGAGGAAGCTCTGTCGATGTCTGACACAATCGTTGTTATGGACAACGGTCTTATTCAGCAGATAGGCACTCCCGAAGATATATATAACGAGCCGAGAAACGCTTTTGTTGCAGATTTCATAGGCGAAAGCAACATTGTTGACGGCATTATGCTCAAAGACCTTTACTGCCAGTTCTCGGGACAGAAATTCGAGTGTCTCGACAAGGGCTTTGCGCCCAACGAACAGGTCGATGTTGTAGTCCGCCCCGAAGACGTTGACGTTGTGCCGGTTGAAAACGGAATGCTTAAAGGAACGGTAACATCCGTTACTTTCAAGGGCGTTCACTATGAAATAATTGTTGACATCGGCGGCTTCAAATGGATGATTCAGACCACAGATTACCAGGCGGAAGGCGACCGCATAGGTCTTTACATTGAACCGGACGCAATTCATATTATGAAAAAATCGGAATACTCCGGCATGTTCGGCGACTACAGCTCATTCAGCGAAGAATATGAAGAGCTTTCAAATGCCGAAGAGCCCGAAGATGATGAAGACAACGGCGAGGAGGAAGATTTATGAACACCCGCTCCTCACTCGGTTCAAAACTTGTAGCTTCGCCGTATATTATATGGGCGGCTCTGTTTATTATTGCACCGCTGTTCTTTGTTGTTTATTATTCCTTTACAACCGCTTCGGGTGATTTTACGCTTGCAAATGTTCAGGCGCTGACTAAGTATCTGCCAACATTTCTGCGTTCAATCTGGTTCGGTATTGTAGCTACTCTGATATGCCTTGTTATCGCTTTTCCGACGGCATATATCATCTCACAGAAATCGGATAAAATCCAGCGCACTATGGTTATGCTCGTTATGCTCCCGATGTGGATGAGCTTCCTTATTAGGACATATTCCTGGATGGCGATTCTTCAGGACACGGGTATAATCAACTCGTTTCTCGCAAAGCTCGGCATTGACTCCGTTCACATGATAAACACGGGCGGAGCGGTTATTCTCGGTATGGTGTATAATTTTCTGCCGTATATGATTCTGCCGATTTATTCGGTTATGGCAAAGCTTGACTATTCAATGGTTGAAGCATGCCAGGACCTCGGCGGAAACCGTCTGACAGTTGTTCGCAAATGCATTATTCCGATGAGTGTTCCCGGCATTGTCAGCGGTGTTACCATGGTGTTTGTTCCCTCTGTCAGCACCTTCTATATTTCACAGAAGCTCGGCGGAGGCTCATTTGACCTGATAGGCGACGTAATTGAAAGACAGTTTCAGCAGTCATACAACTACAATCTCGGAGCGGCTCTCTCGCTTGTTCTTATGATACTCATTCTTATCAGTATGGCGTTTATGAACAAGTTTTCAGACGAGGGGGAAATGGTTATATGAAGGCACTCTCCCGCGTTTATATAGCGCTTGTAATGATTTTTCTTTATGCTCCGATAGCCGTGCTGTTGCTGTATTCGTTCAACTCTTCGACTAGCACAATAGTATTCAACGGCTTTTCGCTGCAATGGTATAAGGTTCTTTTTGCCGACGGAACGACGCTTCGCGCACTCTACAACACGCTTTTGCTTGCGGTCTGCTCATCGGTGACGGCAACCGTTCTCGGAACGGCCGCTTCGGTAGGCATTGAAAGATTCCGGAAAAGCGCATTCCGCGCTTCGGTTATGGCGACGACAAACATTCCGATGATGAATCCCGAAATCGTAACCGGTGTTTCGATGATGCTGCTTTTTGTTTTCATCGGCAGAATGCTTCGGATAAACTCCGTTCTCGGTTTCGGAACAATGCTTATAGCGCACGTAACGTTTAACCTTCCGTATGTTATTCTGACTGTTCTGCCCAAGCTCAGGCAGACGGACAAAAACCTGGCGGAGGCTGCCATGGACCTGGGATGCAAACCGGTTTCGGCGTTTTTCAAGGTTGTTTTTCCCGCAATCACTCCCGGAATCATCACCGGTATGATTATGGCTTTTACCCTCTCGCTTGATGACTTCATCATAAGTTATTTCACAAGCGGTCCGGGATTCCAGACTCTGCCGATAGTCATTTTTTCAATGACCAAAAAGCGTGTAAAGCCCGATATGTATGCGCTTTCCGCAATTATTTTCATAAGCATTCTCATCCTTCTGATTCTTTACAACATCGCTCAACAGAAGAGTGAAGAAAAGACAGCGAAAAAACATTAACCGTTACGGAGTGGTGAAGATGAAAAAAACTGTTTGCGCTTTGTTTGCGCTTATAATGGTGTTGCTGCCGCTCAATGTTGCTTTTGCGGCAGGTGACAGTGAAATTGAAGCCCTGAGAGGAACAACCCTCTACGTTTACAATTGGGGCGAATATATCTCGGACGGCGAAGATGGCGCCATTGACGTCAACGCCGAGTTCACAAAAAAATACGGAATAAAGGTTGTTTACGACACCTACGAGAACAACGAAACCATGTATTCAAAGCTTAAAAGCGGCGGCGTTTCATACGATATAGTTATTCCATCGGACTATATGATTGAGCGTATGATTGCCGAAAACATGCTTGAAAAAATAGACTTTGACAACATTCCGAATTTCTCCTATATTCCCGAAAAATACCGCAACCTCGACTATGACCCGACAGGTGAATATTCAATCCCCTACACCGTAAGCTATGTCGGACTTATATATAACACCAAAATGGTTGAGGAAGACCCCGTCAGCTGGACTGCATTATGGGATGAGAGATACACAAACAACATTCTTATGTTCAACAACCCCCGTGATGCTTTTGCGATAGCGCAGAGTATTCTCGGTCAGGACTACAATATGGACACGCCGGAGGGCTGGCGTATTGCGGCGGCTCTTCTGAAAGAGCAGAAAAGCGTTAACCCTGTTTATGTAAATGATGAAGTTTTTCTTAAAATGGAATCCGGTGAAGCGGCGCTTGCTCCTTATTACGTAGGCGACTATTTCTTAATGAAGGAAAACAACGATGACCTCGCGTTTGTTTACCCTAAAGAGGGTGTAAACTACTTTGTCGATGCCGCCTGCATATTGAAGGGTGCAAAAAACAAACGTGCCGCAGAGCTTTATCTCGACTTTATAAACGAGCCGGAAATAGCGCTTGCAAATGCGGAATACATTTGCTACGGCAGCCCCAACAGCGCAGTTTATGACAACCCCGATTACGAATACTACGAGGATGAACTGCTCTACCCCGAGGAGGGCGCTTTCAAGACTCAGCTTTTCACAAATCTTCCTCCCGAAATACTTGCGCTTGAAAGCACACTGTGGGATGATGTAAAAAACTATAACGCTACAGACGCGTCATACAGATCACTCTTCTTCGGTGAAAACAATGCGGTGAAAACCGAAAACGGCGAGGCGTTCACATCTGAAACAATCAAATACGGAATATGCATCGGTGTGTTCCTTCTTATTGTAATTGCTTTTGTTATTTTCAGAAGCGTGCGTAAGCGCATAAGAGAAAACTACTGATAATACAGAAACAGCGGGTATCCGTAAACAACGGACACCCGCTGAATTTTTTGTTTTTACCATTCAAGCATTTCTTCGGGGTTATTGAAAATCTGCTCAAGTCTGTTGATGAAGGGAACGAGTTTGCCGAAGTCAAGCGCTCTGTGGTCGAAGACCATTTCCATCGGCATTACAAGACCGGGAACAACTTTGTCTTCGCCATTCTCATCTGTTACAACAACAGGTGTTTTCTGAACGGAACTCATACAGAGAACAAACACCTCGGGGGGGATGAGAGCAAGCATGGTGCATCTACCGTGAATACCCCTTGTGGTTGAACCGATGTTGGAGATGCAAACAGTGCCCTGACGGATATCATCTTTTGTAAGACGGTCGGTTTCGGGTATGGAGTAATACTCCTTTTTCGCCTTGCCTTTCAATGTTACGACTTTATGCTTACCGAGCTTTGCGCCCGTAAGTCTGCGGATGACTTTGAGGATGTGGCCTTCTTTAAGCTTGCGCATTGTGTCATCAAAAGAGATTGAATACATTACCTCATCGAGATTGGTGTTGTTTATTTTTCGCGCTACGTCGGCAATGTAATCATTAAGCTCTGTCAATGATTTGCTGCCGATGTCGTGCAGGTTAATTGTCATCATCTCATCATTCGGGAGAACCCAGGTCATTGAGGCGTGGATATCCTCATACTCGGTAACATAGCCCTTGACGTGTTTTGCATCGAAATGGATGTTAGCATTAAGCTCGGGAGCGGCTTTGAGGCCTTCGGTGATTGCCTTGAGCATAAATGTGTTTACGGTGATTTTTTTTTCGAATTTGCCCGTAGCGTTGAGCTGTTTTGTCATAGCCATAAACTTCGAAACTTCAGGCTCATAGCTGTAACCGATATGCGGAACGGTCTGCCAGCTTTCGGTTGTCATATTTGCAATTATTTTTCTCTGTATGCCGAACCATGTGGTTTTAGTCGGTTTCATCTTATACTCCCCTTTTCATTTTTATGATTTAATTATAACAAATACATTTTTTACGGTAAATAAATCAAATAAACAAAAAAATTAAAGATTGCAAAAAAATATTTGTATTCTTTTTCATCGGCTACTTTTTTCTGATAGAAAAAACTGAATAATTATCAATTATTATGCATTATTTTGAAAATGTAAAAGAATTTTGACAAAGAAAAAGGCAGGATGTAAAATACATTTGATTGACTTAAAGGTGCGAAAAGTTCATCATTAACTCAGCCGATCGGCAAGGAGGCAGAAAAAAATGAATATAGGTTCAAAAATCAAAACAGCGAGAAACGAGGCGGGACTCACACAGGAGAACGCCGCAGAACTGCTCGGAGTAAGCAGGCAGACCGTTTCAAACTGGGAGAACGAAAAGTCATACCCCGACATTGTAAGCGTTATTAAAATGAGCGATATTTACAATGTCAGTCTTGACAGATTATTAAAGGAGGACGGCAATATGACCGACGGTAAGAGTTACATTGACTACCTTGATGACAGCACCAACCTTGTCAGAAGCAAAACAAAGCTTTCAAAAATTATTCTTTTAAGCGTTTATCTTTTTATATGGGCGTTATCCGAAATAGTATTCTGGTTTTTTACGCAGCCGTCAGACGCCATGGGATATTCGCTTATGTTCATCTGGATTATAATGCCGGTTACGACGTTTATAGTTTCATTGATAATCGGCAAAAACGGATTTTTCGGAAAAGTAAAATGGGTTTTGCCGGCAGTGTTCGGAATAATGTTTATGCTGGTGCCATATTCAACGTTAAGCGTGTCAAATATGACGGCGTTTCACACATTCCGCTGGCCCGATTTTCCGATGCTTCCGATAGGAGCGGCGATATCTTTTGCGGGAACGGCGCTGGGAGTTCTTATTAACAAAAAGATAACTTCAAAGAAAAACGAAGAATAATTATTCATCGCAGAGCTGCAGAAATGCAGTTCTTTTTACTTTCGTTTATATTGCATTTAAGCTCTTTTTTGGTATAATAAAAACCGAAAGAAAAACGGAGGCGGTTATTATATTATGGGTTACATTTACAAGTATGTTGCGGTAGTCGGAATTGACGGAATGGGGAATTTCAACAAAGACACGTCCACTCCGAATATGGATAGAATTTTTGAAAACGGTGCGCAGGCATTTTATGCGGTCAGTTTATCGCCGACAATAAGCGCACAAAACTGGGGCGCCATGCTTCTCGGAGCCCAGCCTGAGGTTCACGGTCTGACAAATTCAATAGTTGACCAAAATGAATATGAAAACACCGAGCTGCCTTCATTTTTTACTACGGTGCGCAAGGCGTTTCCCGATGCATTTCTTTGCTCGTGCTGCAACTGGAACCCGATAAATCACGGGATAATAGAGCACAACATAGGCGTTGAGATGCACACTGCCGGCAACGACGCTGTTCTTACTGAAATAATTGAAGAGTGCGTAAGCAGGAAGCCGAAACTTTTGTTTATTCAGTTTGATGATGTTGACGGAGCAGGTCACCATTACGGCTACGGAACGAAGGGGCATCTTGACTCAATAACAACAGCCGACGGATATGTCGGAAGAGTTTATGACGCATACAAAAAAGCAGGAATAATTGACGACACACTGTTTATTGTAATTGCGGATCACGGCGGGCACGACCACGGGCACGGCGGTTATACGGACGGCGAAAAGTTCATTTATATGGCGCTTGCGGGCAAAACCGTTATAAATGCGGATATCCCATATGCGCAGACAAAGGATATAAGCGCCATTGTTCTTCATGCGTTCGGTATTGAGGTGCCGCATTATAATATTATGGGTTATTCTTCTCAAATTCCGCTCAATGCCTTTGAAGATGCAAACGTTTCATATAACAGACCTGCCGAGATTGAAAACTACGGTATTGAAAACAAGGAAACACCTGATATTGACGGAGAAAACGGGCTGTTCTCATTTTTTGAAAAAGACGGGATAAAGCTTGCAATGTTTTTTGACAACAATATTGAAGATTCTGCCGGAAAGAGCGTTTTTGACAAAAACGGTCAGGTTAAGTATTACAGCAACGGAGTCCGCGGTTCATACGGCGAGCTCGGTTCAATCGGCAATATCACCAGTAAAGACATTTGTTTCGGAAAAAGCAGTTTTACCGTTGCGGTCTGGCTTAAAACCGACAAGGCGCTCGGAAAAACATGTTTTGTTTGCGGCACAAAGGATATGACATCCGACGGTGCGGGATTTGCGTTTGGTTTTAACAGATGTGACACGGTTTTTGTAGCAGAAACCGAAAAGCCAGGTTCGCGCATTGAAATTAATATGCCCTACCACTACGACGTTTCGAGCGGTTGGATACACGCAATTTACAGCATTGACAGAGAAAAAGGAACAGTTGACATATACCACAATTTTGAATACAAAAAGAGAGCTGAGCTTCCCGGTGATTTCAACGGTGTTTCTTTTGACTGCCTGCCCTTTACCATAGGTGACGATGCGTCCGGGAAAGCCAACGGAGAAAACAGTTTTATATTCAACCTTGACGATCTGATAATTTTCAACAAGGCGCTCAAAAAAGAAGATATAAACAGGCTTAAAGCATATTACAACATGTGAAAAATGTTCAAACCGCATCACGCTAAAGTCCGGGATGCGGTTTACTTTACTTTCTGAAAAGACATTTTATACATATTTTTTAATATGCGTTTGTAATATTTATGTAAATTGACAATGCATAGTGTGTATGATAGTATAATATATATTTATATATTAATCAGTAACATTTCTGACAAGAAAGCAGTGATTGGATGGCAGTATGCCCGAAATGCAATAAGAAGATACCTGTTTACCACATCGGTCAGCTTTGCCCGCATTGCAAGGTGAACATAAGGTTTTATGACTTTGACAAAAAGTTTTATCATGACGCTAAAAAAGCTGAGCTTTCTTTGGCTAAAATCAGCATTCTCATAGCTCACCTTAAAGCAAATTACATAGGTTCCAAACTTGCGATAATAAGGCTTTTCACAATGATTCTGCCGTTGGCAAGTCTGCTTATACCATATGCCAACGCCGAAATATCACAGCCGTTTTATGAGAAAAAGATTTCACTTTCAGCCCTCGGACTTTTCAGTGCATTTTCTGACGGAAGTCTTAATTATATTATGACAATGAAAAGCGGCGGTCCCGACAGGACAGCGTTTCTTGCCCTGTTTGCTGCTGTTGCGGGTGTTGCCGCGGTGGCGCTTATTGCTGTTTTTGTTTTGTTGCTTACAATATTGAGTATTATAAATATAAAAAGAATGCCGAAGGTTCTTTGCGCATTGAGCGTTCTCGGAATAACGGCGACAGCGACGGCTTTTGCTTTGTGCCTGAGATTCCCCAAAATTGCAGGGCAGGCAGACGGAGTCATTCTCTCGGGCAGTATCTCCTTAGGATATATTGCCTCATTTATAGCTTTCGCCGTTGTTTTTGTTGTTAACCTTCTGATTATAAAGAAGGGACTTAATGTTATCTACAAAGAAGGCGACCTTGAAAGAAAGGAAATAGCAAAAAAGGTAAAAAGCGGTGAAATCAAGCTCGACGACCTCCCCCAGCCCATTGTGGAAACAGAAGAAACCCGCCTTATTGACCGTGAGATTAAGCAGCAGCAGGAGCTTTACCATAAAAAGGAAGATGAAATAACGGGTGAAGGAGGCGACGGCGATGAAGAAGTTTGACTGGAAAAAATACATTTATAAAATCGTCGTCGTAATTCTTATTATTTTCTTTGTCGGCGGCGTAAGCATCGGAGCGGCAAATATCCTGGCAATAGAAGGCGTGCGTGAGATTTACACTCCCGACAAGCCGCTTTCGAAGCTTCCCGAGACAAATGAGGAAATAATAGCATATGCAGATGCCGTTATTGCAAAAGCGCTTAATGAAAAACCGCTGACAAATTGCAGTGAAAGCTATTCCATAGAAAAGAGCTCGGTTGAAAACAGTCTTGACAACAGCCGGCTTAATTCTGCGGCTGTTATGGCCGTTGATGAAATCGAGAACAGGGTTGAATCCGGCTATGAAGAAAAGACAGCCGGTTACGGCGAGAGTGCTGCTGCGTTTCTGAACGGCGGACTTCAGATTAATCCCGGAGACATTGAGAGCGTCGATTTCAACCGTATGTATTACAAATGCTCAATGTGCACCGACTCCGTCAATTACGAGGACTTTAATGAGAAATGCCCGAAATGCGGCAATCTGAATTCGCTTGAACTTCGATACAGCGACAATTATGAAATTACTCTTCACATAAAGCCGGACTCGGAATCGTTTAAAAACTCGGCGTTCCCTAAAACCGAAAAGCTTGAGAGCATATTCGCCGAAAGCGCCGCCAGTGTTTCTTACTACACATTCAAATATCTTGAAAAGGATATAAAGGGAGCCGATGTTTTTATTAAAGTAAACCGGCTGACCGATAAAATTGAAGCACTTCGGTTTGAAACAACTGCAGATAATACCGTCAGTCTGAATTTCAGCAACGAATACAGCGAATTAAACGATGTTTCAATAAAATACAACGCAACAGATAAAATAGAGTATTCATTTACCTGGCCGGGTCTTAAACTGAATCTGAATGAAAAAACGGTTGAACTCGGCTCTTCGGAAGTGCTTAAAGCAACCCTCACCTGCGATGACCCCGTAAAATATGACGTGACGTGGAGCTCATCAGACGAAGATATTCTGACTGTTGATGAAGAGGGATACCTCAAAACACACAAGCAATTCGGAGATGCCGTAATAACGGCAAAATTCATGTTTAACGGAGCGGAGTATTCCGACTCCTGCCTGGTTCACGTCGGTGTTCCCGCTGAAGGTGTTGACCTCAGCCGCGGCAAGCTGAAAATGAAGACGGGCGACACACAGACGCTCACAGCGGAGTTTGACCCGTCAGACACGACTAACACAAAATGCTACTGGTTTTGCAACAATGAAAAAGTTGCAAAGGTTGATGAAAGCGGAAAGGTTACGGCAACAGGCAAAGGTAAAACTACCGTTTATGTAATAACAGATGACGGAAACTACTATTCATCATGTAAAGTGGAGGTGACAGACTGATGGCTGAAGAGAGCAAAATAGCGCGCACCTTCTTCGGTGCGGAAGACAATTCCGCCGCCACCATTGACAAGGAAAAGTTAGGTCAATACAGTGACATAGCCGTCAGAATGTTCCACACGAGAGTAATTGGCGGCAAAGAACTTGTTGTGCCTGCTGTTGCTCAGTTTGCTTCAAAGGTTCTTAATGCGGTTGAAGTTTATCAGACTTTATTCTTTGTTAATGTTCTGAAAATCAACATGGTCTATGTCACCGCCATCAAGGCACTCATAGGCATTTACGATGTTCTCAATGACCCGCTGATGGGTATTGCCTATGACAGAACAAGAACACGCTGGGGCAAATCGAGGCCGTATATTCTTTTCGGCGCAATCCCCTACTTTGTAAGCGCGGCGGTTTTGTATTCTGGCGCATTGTTTTTAAAAAGCCCGTCGGGAAACGATCCGAAAAAGATAATGTTTGTTTTTATTATGCTCTTTTTAAAGGAGACGTTTTCTACCGTTTACAACATTCCGCGGAACAATATGCTTGTGCTGATGACGCCCAACCCGAAAGACAGGATTTCTGTAAACCTGCTTCAGACATATATCGGCGAGTGGGGTTCACAGCTTGTTTATGCAATATTCCTGCCTCTTATGGAATTAAACAACAAGGGATATATACAGCTCCCGGTAGCTTCCCTTTTCTCGCTGCTCGGATGGATTTCGGCATTTATCGGAATTGCGGGCAATATGGCTATGGCAATAACCTGCAAAGAAAGAGTTCTTTTGCAATCAAAGCCGGCGCCGATTGAAAAAACAATTCTGTATGTTCTGAAAAACAAATATATGCTGCGTAATTTCATAGCGGGATTTGCTACATCCTGGTGGGCTGACGGCGGATATTCCTGGGACGTTGTTACACAGCAGGAGATTTTCGGAGGTTCAATTCCCTCGTTTATCTCTTATATGCCCTACAATGTAATGGATCCGATTTCGGTGACATTTATTCCCAAATTTGCAAAGATATTCAAGAATAACAACAGAAATGAACTTATTGCTTTGAGATTCTGGGACCTGTTGTGCGTATGCGGTATGTGGCTGGGAATTCCGTTTGTTGACAGAAAGTGGGTGGTCGTTGCAATTTACGCCTTCTTCTACGGGCTGAACGGTATAAACAACGGCCCCGCAAATGTTGTTGAAGGCGAAATCGGCAGAGAAATAAGCGACTACACCGAGTATGTTACCGGCGAGCGTCCTGACGGCACAATCAATATTCTGACGAATCTGATTACAAAAATAACCGCACCGCTGAATGCCATGCTCACGATTGTTCTTTTCAAATGGTCCGGTTATGACACTACAATTGAGATGCTTCCCTGGTCGCAGGGTAACAAAAAGGTTTATCAGAAGGTATTTTTCCTTTTCAACGGAATCAATGTTCTTCCGAGAATTGTTCATGTTATTCCCTATTTCTTCTATGACCTTGTCGGTGAAAAACGCGAAAAAATGTATGTTGAGTTAAATGAAAGACGCGCTCTTATGGCAAAGAAGAGCGAAGGTATGGAAGAAGGCATTAACGAGATGATTGAAATGCTCGCCGAAGAAGAGTGAATAAAAAAACGCCCTTGAGAAAACTCAAGGGCAAATTTTTTGTTTATTATTCGAAAACTTCGGCGCAGGAAGCGAGTTCCTGAATTACGGGAATCTTCTGCGGACAGACCTTTTCGCAGGCGCCGCACTTCAGGCATTCGGACGCTTTACAGGAATTTTCGACAGCGGAATTGTAGCGCTTCTGACCTTTTTCAATCTGACCGTAAATCAGCTGTTCGTTTCTTGCGGCGAAAATGGCGGGAATGTCAATCTGTTTCGGGCAGCCTTTTTTGCAGTATTCGCAGGCAGTGCAGGGAATCTGCTTAACTTCATTGAACGCCTTTTGCGCCTCGTTGATTACGGCATATTCATCTGAATCAAGAGGTCTGAAATCTTTCATAAACGAAAGATTATCCTGCATCTGCTCAATGTTCGACATACCGGAGAGAACGGAGAGAACACCGTCAAGCGATGCGGCAAAGCGGATTGCCCATGAAGCGTAGGAAGCGTCGGGATTTGCTTTTTTGAAAATCTCCTTTACCGATTCGGGAGGGTCGGCAAGACGGCCGCCCTTAACGGGTTCCATAATTACTATCTGCTTATTGTGCTTTCTGGCGACCTCGTAGTTCTCTCTTGATCTGACTTTTGAACTCTCCCAGTCGCAGTAGTTAATCTGAAGCTGAACGAAATCGACATCCTCATGCTCTGTCAGGAGTTCATCGAGAAGCTGAGGACCGCCGTGGAACGAGAAACCGTAATGTTTGATTTTGCCTGCCCGCTTTTGCTCCCTGGCGAAGTTCCAAAGGTCGAATTTGTCATATTTCTTGAAGTTCTTTTCCATAAGCGAATGGAGAAGGTAATAATCAAAATACTCCGCTCCGGTTCTTTTGAGACTTGTGTCAAGCTGACCGCGGGCGATTTTTTCGGTAAGGGCAACACTTGCGTTGAGTTTTGACGCGATTGTGTATGTGCTGCGCTCATACCTTGAACACAACGCCTTGCGTGCTGCGTCCTCCGAACCGATATAAACATAAGCGGTGTCGAAATATGTTCCGCCGCTTTCAATAAACATATCCACCATTTTGCTTGTCTGGGCAATATCTATGCCTACTCCTTTGCGGGGAAGGCGCATAAGACCGAAACCGAGTTTCATATTATCATCCTTTCAATTTGCTTTCTTGTTTAATATTATCATAAAAGAAAAATCAATTCAATAACAAAAATCTGCGGTCTTGTAATGTGAATTATAAAATGATAAAATACATTTGAATTATTTCTTCGGAGGTATCAATATGGACGATTCATTACAGTATCATATTATGCTTGGAAAAAAAGACGGCGCAAAATATGCAATTCTGCCGGGAGACCCGGGCAGAACACAGCTGATTGCATCATTTCTCGACAATCCCGAAGAAATTGCCTTCAACAGGGAATTCCGCACATTTGCAGGTTACCTTGACGGCGAAAAAGTGCTTGTTGTTTCAACCGGCATCGGCGCCCCTTCGGCGGCTATTTGCATGGAAGAGCTTGCCAAAATCGGCGTTGATACCTTTATCAGAGTCGGCACCTGCGGAGGTATGCAGGATGATGTTCTGCCCGGTGACGTGATAATTGCCAACGGCGCAATAAGAATGGACGGCACGTCAAAGGAGTATATGCCTGTGGAATACCCTGCCGTTGCAGATTTGTTTGTTACAAAAGCTCTTGCAGATGCCGCAAAGGAACTGGATTACAGAAACCATATCGGCATTGTGCAGGCAAAAGACAGTTTTTACGGTCAGCACGCCCCTGACAGTATGGGCTGCAGTCAGGAGCTGAAAAGCAAATGGAGCGCGTGGATAAAAGGAGGCTGCCTTGCTTCCGAAATGGAGAGCAGTGCGCTGTTTGTTGTTGCGGGAGTCCGCCGTCTGCGTGCGGGCGCTGTGTTCCATTGCGTGTGGAACCAGGAAATTGCAGGCAAAGGTATGCCTCAGGAAGGAAGAACAGATGACACTACAAAGGCAATAAAAACCGCTGTTCTTGCCCTTCGCAAGCTTATAAAAGAGGACAGGGAAAATGGATAAACGCCTTATTGCGACCGATTTTGACGGAACGCTTTTTGTAAACGGAGAGGTTGCTCCGTCCGTGAGAAAGGCCATTGATTTATGGCGGGCTGACGGAAGATATTTCGGAATTGTAACGGGCAGAGGAAATGATTTTTTTGAGAAAGTCAAAGAAGAAAAGATTCCCGTTGATTTTCTGATTGTTTATACGGGTTCTGTTGTTGCCGACAGAGAAGGGAATGTTATTTATGAAAGATTCATTCCCTCCGATGTTTTTGAACAGCTTGAAAAAACATTTTCCGCTTATGATGATGTTGAATACTATTCAAACGGCGACGGCAATCCGCAACACCATTTTTACGCAACATTCGGCAGTGTTGCGAGAGCGCTTGAAGTCAAGGATGAAATTGAAGGAATATTCGGAGACAGGCTTGCGGTTTTTGTTAACGGAAGACACGTCAACATAGGAACGGCGGGCACCGGAAAGGCACAGGCGGTCAAGGTTGTTCTTGAACATTTTTCACTGCCGGAAAGCAGTGCCGCTGTTGCAGGTGATGACTACAACGACCTTGAAATGATAAAGGCGTTTGACGGCTGGGCGGTTGAAAACGGCAAGCCGGATGTTGTTGCGCAGGCGCCGCACATATGCAAGGATGTCGGCGAGCTTGCGCTTAAACTTTTAGCTGAAAATAATTAAGGGGATATTATGAATTCTTTTATTGCAAAACTCCGCATTACTCTTAATAAAATCGGGCTTGCAATCGGATCGGTTTTTTACAAAATCACGTTCGGGATGTTCCCTGCGTCTATGTTTTATATGTCGGTTAAATCAGGGCATATAAACACAGATGTCAGGGTTGTCAGTGAAGACGATGAGAGCGTTACAATAGCAAAATACAACAAATACGGGGTTATGGTCAGGGATGATTTCAAGATAATCGCAACAACCGACCTGCATCTCGGCGATGACCCGAAACTTCGCAGAAAAGCGTTGCAGATGCTTGCAAATCATATTACAAACGCAAGACCGGACCTTGTTGTTTTCACAGGCGATATAATTCTTTCAAGATTCCAGCAGGTTGACGCAATTCAGTTTGCAAAGCTTATGGAAAAAATAGGCATATTCTGGACTATATGCTACGGAAACCACGAAGCAAGGGAAGACAAGGGTTTTTTCAAGCGACTGCTTCTTGAGGGTGTCAGGACATATCCGCACTGCCTTGTAAAGAACGGTCCGGAAGAACTGTTCGGCTACGGCAACCATTACATAAACATTTTAAACGGTGAAAACTCAATTCAGCAGACGCTGTTTCTTTTTGACTCGGGCAGAGATATTCTTGACAAATACAGAGGGAGCCACGGCGTTTCTGAAAACATGCAGGGCTACGATTTTATAAAAAAAGACCAGATTGACTGGTATAAAAGCCGAATAGATATGCTCCGTGAGAAATACGGTGTTTTCAGGTCAATGGTGTTTATGCACATTCCCCTGCCCGAATACGCCGAGGCAATTGCCGGCAATGATGAAGACGGCTGGAGTTTCACCGACAATTGCAAAATTCTTTACGGCTCGGCCTATGAGAGCGTCGGCTGTTCACCGTTCAACAGCGGTATGTTTGATGCAATTCTTGAAAAAGGGAGCACGCAGGCGGTTTTCAGCGGGCACGACCACGTTAATGATTACTGTGCGCTGTATAAGGGAATATATCTTGTTTACAACCAGTGCTGCGGCTATGAAACATACGGGCTGTCGGAAAAAATTGAATGCGAGGAAAAAGACTGGCCTTTAGGCGTTACCGTAATTCTTATTCACATTGACGGCAGTTTTGACCTTGCTCAGAGGTTTAACAGTATGTATCTCAAGGAGATATATGAAAAAGCGCAGCTTGAAAAACAGCTGAAAAAGAAAAGATAATCACAAATCCGTGCTTCGGCACGGGTTTTCTTTTAACACACTGTTTAATTATTGTTAATATGTTATCTTTACTTTATTTTATAAATATGTTATATTTTAGAATTGAATAAAAATGAACCGATTGGAGGAATTGTTTTGATAGAGGTTCGCAATCTTACGCGCAAATACGGCGACTACACTGCTGTTGATTCCATAAGTTTTGACATTGAAGACGGCAGAATTTACGGTTTTCTCGGACCCAACGGCGCAGGCAAGTCAACAACGATGAATATAATCACCGGCTGTCTTGCGGCAACTTCCGGCACAGTGAGTGTCAACGGCTTTGACATTTTCGAAGAGCCGATTAAAGCAAAAAAATGCATAGGATATCTTCCGGAGATTCCCCCGCTCTACCCCGATATGACTCCGCTTGAATATCTGAAATTTGTCGGCAGTGCCAAGGGTATGAAAAAGGCGCAGCTTAATGAGGCGATTCCCGTTGTTATGGAAAAAACGGGTATTTCGGATGTTGCAGACAAGCTTATAAAGAATCTTTCAAAGGGCTACAAGCAGAGGGTCGGAATTGCACAGGCAATTCTCGGAAACCCGCAGGTGGTTATTCTTGACGAGCCGACTGTCGGACTTGACCCGAAGCAGATTGTTGAAATACGCAACCTTATAAGGGAACTCGGCGAGAACCACACGGTTATTCTCAGCAGCCACATTCTGCCTGAGGTAAGCGAAGTCTGCGATGAAATAATAATAATTTCAAACGGAGAAATTGTCGCATCTGACACTGCCGAAAACCTTATTAACAAATTCAATCCCTCGACTATAACCGAAATTATCATTAAAGGAGACGTCGAGAAAGCGGCGGAAGCAGTGGCTGAACTTGACGAAGTCAAAGAGGTGGAAATTGACGACAGCGCAACAGACGGCACTGCAAAGCTGGTTGTTACATCTGACTGCGACATCCGCGAAGCACTTGCGGAAATATTTATGCACAACGGCATTCTTGCAATTTCAATGAACCTCTCAAAAGCAAGTCTTGAAGACATCTTCCTTGAAGTGACAAGCGAAAACCTGCACATGCTCACAGGCGCGGCACCTGTAAAAAAAGATGCGCCTGCCGACAGCGGCGAGGTTGATGAAATTCAGAAAGACAATGTCAACGAATTATATGAAGAAACAAGTGAGGAGGGTGATGAATAATGGGCGCTGTGTTTAAAAAGGAACTGCGCGGATATTTCACGGGCTTTACCGGATATATCCTGCTGGCGGTTATGCTCGTTATGATGGGCATTTACACAATGATTTACTGCCTTTCATACCAATATTCCGCATTTGAATTTGTTTACGGCAACACGGTATTTGTGCTTATGCTGTTTGTTCCCATTCTCACAATGAGAATGTTTGCGGAAGAAAAGAAGCAGGGAACGGACCGTCTGCTCTATTCTCTGCCGCTTAAAATGAGCGATATTATAATCGGTAAATACCTCGCTTCACTTGTTGTTCTCGGCATACCCTGCCTGTTTGCGGGAATATATCCGCTTATTCTTTCAAAATTCGGAAATATGAATTTTAAACTCATTTATGTTACAATGCTGGGATTTTTCCTTCTCGGAGCTGCACTGACAGCGGTTTGTATGTTTATTTCACTGCTTACCGAAAACCAGATTGTAGCGGCTATTGTTTCGTTTGTTGTTCTTTTGCTCAACTACTTTATGAACAATCTGACGGGTTATGTGCCCTCTACCCTTTTTGCATCAACGGTTATTCTTGTTATTCTTGTAATAATTGTCGGACTGGTTGTATGGGCAGTTACAAAAAATGCCGTGCTTGCGGATATTGTGGCAATCGCCCTTATGCTGGCGCTAATTGTCATCCGTCTTGTCAAAGCCGAGCTTATACAGGGTATTCTTCCGAAAATTCTCAATAAAATCGAACTGTTTGAACAGTTTTTCAACATTGTTTACGGCTCACTGGAAATCTCAACCATAGTTTTGTATTTAAGCGTTATAGTGCTGTTCTGTGTTATGAGCGTTCAGGTTCTTGAAAGAAGGAGGTGGGCATAATGAGTAAAAAAACAGGCGTTAAGGATGCCTTCAGATCACGTTCATCCAAAGCGGGCGGTGTTTCACTTATTATAATTGCCGTCGTGCTTGCGATTATTATTGCCGTTAATCTCATTATTCCGAAGCTTCCTTCAAAAGTCACCTCGTTCGATTTGTCATCGGCGGGCAAGTTCTCCGTAGGCGAAATAACAAAAGGTGTCATTAACTCGCTTAATGACAACGTAAACATCTACTATGTTGTTGAGGGCGGAAACGAAGATTCGTCTGTAAAATCACTTCTGAAGAGTTATGATTCGGCAAGTTCAAAGGTCAGCACCAAAATTGTTGACCCGATTGTCAACCCCAAATTCACAGCCAAATTCACAGATGAAAAAGTTGAAAGCGGAAGCATTATTGTTGCGTGCGGCGAAAGATCCAAGGTTATTCCCGGCAACGACCTTTATGAATACTCGGTTGACTACAACACTTACCAGTATCAGCCGACAGCTTTTGCCGCCGAAAACGTTATTACAAACGGAATTACTTTCGTAACCAGCGAGAATCTGCCGAAAATCAGTTTTCTGACAGGTCACGGAGAAGCGGATCTTGACCCTTCGTTCAGCTCCGCTCTTTCAAATGCGAACTATGAAATTGATACACTCAAGCTTGCCGCTCAGGGCGGGGTGCCCGAAGGCACTGACTGCGTGGCTGTTGTTGCGCCTAAGCTTGACTTTTCAAAAGAAGATGTCAAAGCCCTTAACGATTATGTGGCAAAGGGTGGCAAAATATATATGGCATCGGACGATGTTGACCTTGAAAAATACCCGAACCTTGTTTCTTTCCTTAAAGGTTACGGTATTGAACTTGTTAAAGGAATACTTGTTGAGCTTGACACAAATTACTGCTATTCGTATAACGGAATGAGCATAAACTATATGCTTCTGCCGCACACCGACAATCACGAAATAACAAAAGATCTGACCAATTATTATGTGATGTTCCCTCAAACGCAGGGCTTCACAATAGCCGAAAACCTGCCTGAGGGCGTTAAGGTTGACCCTATTGTTTCTTCAAGTGAAAAAGCATATTCGTCAATAAACATTGAAGAAAAAACCTCTTCAGAAAAAGAAGAGGGCGACATAGAGGTTGACGGCACATTCAAGCTCGGTGCGGCGGTTTCATACAACGAGGGCAAAATAGTCTATTACTCAAACTCCAGGTTTATGGAATCGACAGTAAACCAGTCCGTTTCGGGCGCTAACTCCATATTATTTATTAAATCATTCGGCTGGCTTTGCGACACGCCTGATTCGGTAAGCATACCTTCAAAATCAGTGTCTTATGATGTTCTGACAATGCCCAGCATGACAGCGAACGTGCTTAAAACGGTTATGGTAGGCGTTGTGCCCGCTCTGCTTATTATTGCGGGAATCGCTGTTGTTATATTAAGGAAAAAGCGCTGATGAAAAAATCACTTAAACCGATACTGATTCTGCTTGTTTTGCTTGCGGCGGTTATTGCGGGTTATTTTGTAATCAGCAGAATATTCGCTCAGCCGGAAGAAAGTGAAGAGCCGGCATCTGTTACCGCTGTAAAGCTTGACGGTGATATAAAAACTCTCTCATGGAGCGTTGACGGCAAAGACGTATGCACTCTGAACAAGACAAACCGCAAATGGATTCTCGCCTCTGACAGTTCTTTCCCTCTGGGGCAGAAAACGGCAGAAGACCTTGCCGGAAAACTAAAAGTTGTTGACGCCATGAGAGTTGTTGCAGAAGAGCCGGAAAATCTTGAAGAATACGGGCTTGAATCCCCTGCCCTTAAGATTACCGCTGTTCTCGACGACAACAGTAAAGTTGTTTATTCTTTCGGCGACAAGGATATGTATTCCTCGGGCAACTACTTTGTTTCAAGCCTTGAAAAAAGCGTTTACCTTGTTGATTACAGATTTGCAGAGGAATACCCCGATGATGTTTACGGTCTTATTGACGCAGAGGAACTGCCCGGACTTGCGCAGTTTGATACGCTTGAAATAACAGGCAAAAAAGCAAAAATAACAATCACAAAATCGGGTGAGGAATATAAAGCCGCCGACGGCAGTGCAGAAAAGACCGTGTCGGATAAAAAGGCGGAGGAAATACACGTTGCGGCAGGTTCGCTCAAGTTTGACAAATGTGTAAATTACAAAGGTGAGTATGAGGGTTACGGTCTTGACAAGCCGTCATACATTTTAAAGTTTACATATTTGCTTGAAGACGGTGACAGTGATGAACAGATTGAGAACACCCTGGTGCTCAAAATCGGTTCTCAGAACGGCGACGATTATTTTGCCTGTGTTGATGACGGCGAAATGGTTTACACAATAAACGGCACCGTCATTGAGCCGCTGCTGATTGACGATATTGAATCTCTTACCCGCGAAGCTCAGACAAATGAAAATGATAACTGAGGTTTTGAAAATGAAAAAGGCAATTAGAATAACTGCGGCGGTTCTGCTTGCTGTGTCGGTTCTTCTGTTGTGCGCTTGTTCAAAAAGCAAGCCCGAAACAGACACACAAACCGAAACGGCTGTTGAGACGACGGAGACGACAACACGCCCGGAGCTTAAAGTTAATCTCGGTGTAACGAAGGCAACCGAAATCAATGAAAAAATGATGCAGCAAAGCGGAATCAGCAAGTGGGTTGACGAATGCAGAGGAATCTATGTTTCAAGAATGACGCCCGACAGCGTGCTTGATAAAACAAAATTCCGTCCCGGTGACATCATTCAGGCGATTGACGGGAAAGAAACAAACACGCTTGATGATGTTTATGATGCGCTCTCTGTCTGCAACCCGGGCGATACTGTTACGGTAAGCGTTTTCCGTCTGAATCTGTTAAACGGTGAAAATGAATATTTCGATGTTGAGGTTGTTTTCCCTTCAGATGAAGAAGAAACCGAAACAAGCGGTGAATAATTATGTCAGTAACAGTTTTATCGGGTAAAACGGCAAAAGAAATACAAAAAAACGAGTTTGATGAAATCACAGCAAAATTCAAAAAAATCTGCATTGATATTGGCACCGGAGACGGTAAAAACATTTACCGCAAAGCAAAAAACGACAAGGAAACGCTTTATATCGGTCTTGACCCTGTCAGAGACAATATGGAGGAAATTGCCGTAAAAATCGCAAAAAAGCCCGAAAAAGGCGGGCTTGACAACGCTCTGCTTGTTATTTCAACGGCTGAGAATCTGCCTGATGAGCTCTGCTCGGTTGCCGACAGAGTAACGGTGCTTTTCCCCTGGGGCGTTTTGCTTGAAGGAATAGTCAAGCCGGAAGAGAAATTTATTCTGGCGGTTAAAAAAGCGGCTAAAAGCGGTGCGGAATTTGAATTCATTACCACATACAGCGCAAACCGCGAAGAAAATATGATGGAAACGCGTGGAATGCCCGAACTGAGCATTGAGTATTTTAACGGTGAATACAAAGAAAAGCTTAAAGGATACGGTCTCACTATTAATAATATTGAACTGCTTGACAACGAGTATGTAAAAGGTTTTGATTCGAAATGGGCAAGGCGGCTTGCGTTCGGGCGCAAGCGTGACTTTTACCGTATAACGGGAATAATCGGGTGAAAGTATGGTTATACACAACATACCACCCGTATTCGATAAAAACAGTGAAATCCTTATTCTGGGGAGCTTCCCGTCCGTTAAATCACGTGAAGCGGAGTTCTTTTACGGTCATAAGCAAAACCGTTTCTGGAAAGTTACCTCCGCTGTTTTCGGGTGTAATGTTCCTGAGACGATTGATGAAAAAAAGAAGTTCTTGCTGGAAAATCGCATAGCACTCTGGGACGTAATTGCAAGGTGCGAAATTACCGGCAGTTCGGATGTTTCAATTAAAAACGCCGTTGCCAATAACCTTGACGTCATACTCGACACGGCTGAAATAAAGAATATTTTTGTAAACGGGAAAACAGCAGAAAAATACTATAACATGTATCTGCTTTATAAAACAAAAATCAACGCCGTCTGCCTGCCGTCGACATCACCTGCCAACGCAGCATACAGCGTTGAAAAACTGATTGAAAAGTGGAAAATAATTAAACAGTAACAGATTATCAAAAGAGCCGACAGTAAACTGCCGGCTCTTGGTTTTTATGAGTGAAGAGTTATCAAATCTATTGCACCTTTGGGGCACGCCTCGTGGCATTTGCCGCAGCCGATACATTTTTCATAATCAACAACGGCGCAGAAATTCTCAACCTTGACAGCCTCAAATTCACAGACCTTGACGCATTTCATACATCCGATACAGCCCGCTTTGCACTCTTTCATTGTGAGGTTGCCCTTGTCGTGATTGTTGCAGAGCACAGCCGCCTTAGTCTCATTAAGAGGCATAAGCTTGATTATACCTTTCGGACAGGTGTTTATACACATTTTGCAGGCGCGGCACTGAGCAGGGTTTATTCTTGCAACGCCGTCGCAGAGTTTAATTGCATCATAGGGGCATGCCTTGACGCAATCACCCATACCGACGCAGCCGTAAATGCAGTCTTTGGGACCGCCGAAAAGCTGTGCAGCCATCTGACAGCTCTGAACGCCCTGGTAATTCAGTTTGACGGACGCGTTGTTATTATGCCCCTGGCAGAGCACAACCGCCGCCATCGGTTTAACTTCGCCTGCCTTGAGGCCTGTTATTTCCGCTATGGCAAGAGAAGCCTCTGTGCCGCCGGGATTGCAGAGACCTGTGTTTGTTGTTTCACCCTTGGAGAGTGCAGAAGCATAACCGTCGCAGCCTGAGAAACCGCAGGCGCCGCAGTTTGCTCCCGGCAGACATTCGCGGATTTTCTCCGCCTTTTCATCAACGGGAACGGCAAAAACCTTTGACGCTATTGCAAGTGCAAGCCCGCACACTGCGCCTGTTGCGGCAAGAATTATTACAGCGATAACAATACTGTTCATACTCTACCGCCTTTCTTAACCGAATATGCCTTCGACAACGCCTGTGAAGCCCTGGAAGGATACAGAGACAAGCGATGCGGCAATCAGTGTAATCGGAAGACCTTTGAGCGCTTTGGGAATATCGCAGCCCTCAAGCTTTTCACGAACGCCGGCAAACATAACCATTGCAACCATAAATCCTGCGCCGCCGCCGACGGAATTGACCATTGACTGTGCAAATCCGTAGCCGTTGTCAACATTGAGAAGAACGACGCCGAGAACGGCACAGTTTGTAGTAATAAGCGGGAGGTATATTCCGAGCGCCTGATAGAGAGAAGGAATGAACTTTTTAAGAACAATCTCAACGAACTGAACAAGCGCCGCTATTACAAGGATGAAAACTATTGTCTGGAGATACTCAAGGTTATATTTAACCAGCAGCCCTTGATTGATGGGATAGGTGACGGCGGTTGCTATTGCCATAACGAATATAACTGCCAGCGACATACCGACTGCCGTATTGAGTTTTTTGGAAACACCAAGGAACGGGCAGATACCGAGGAATTTGCAGAGAATAAAGTTCTCTGTCAGGACAGCCGTCATAAAAATCATTGCAAGTGCTTTCATACGGCAGGTTCCTCCTTCTTGTTTTCTTTGCACGCTTCATCTTTATCAATGAGAGAGCAGCTGTGAGCCATCGGGCAGTTTGCGCAGCCCTTGAGTTCTGCCGCAGACTTGCCTTTTTTGCCTGCGAGTTTATTTGCAAGAGCCATAACAACGCCGAAGACGAAGAATCCGCCGGGTGCAAGTGTGAGAATGCCCATAGGTTGGCTCAATATGTTTTTGAAGCCGTCAAAGCCGCCTGTGTAGCCGAAGAGAACGGTGAGGGAGCTTATTCCGTCAAGGAAGGTTCCCGCCCCGAGAATCTCGCGGATTGAAGCCATAACAATAAGCGCAAAGGTAAAGCCGATTCCCATACCGAGACCGTCAAGGAAAGATGCGGCGATGGGATTTTTGCCTGCAAATGCTTCCGCCCTGCCGAGGATAATGCAGTTGACGACTATGAGGGGAAGATACACGCCGAGCGCATCATCAAGTGCGGGAACAAACGCTTTGACAAGCAGCTGAACCATTGTAACGAAAGAAGCTATAACAACAATGTAAGCGGGGATTCTGACCTTTGAGGGGATTACTTTGCGAAGGGCAGAAATAACGACGTTTGAACAAACAAGAACAAGTGTTGCGGCAATTCCCATACCGATTGCGTTTGTGACTGCAACTGATACGGCAAGAGTGGGACAGGTGCCGAGAACAAGTCTTAAAACGGGATTCTCGGCAATAATGCCTTTTGAAAATTCTTTACCAAGAGATTTCTTTTCAGCCATTACTGCTCACCTCCCCGTTATTGAGTGCCTGCCAGCAAAGAAGCGCATTGTTGACGGCATCCGTCAGACCTGTTGACGTTTTTGTGGCTCCCGATACGGCATCAACGGTGCCGCCGTTTTTGGTAAGAGCCGCAGAACCGGCAATACCGGTAAACCTGTTGAGGAAGGACTCCTGGCTCATAAGTTTGCCGCCGATGCTCGCTGTTTCTTCCTGGTCAAGAACGCTGACCCTGGTAACCTTGCCGGTTTTGTCCACGCCGACCATTAGTTTTATGTCGCCGCCGTAACCGCCTTTACCCGTTGAGGTAATTGCATAACCGGCCGTGCTCCCGTCTGATGCAAGAGCGCTGTTGTATTCAACGGTTATCCCGTTTTCAAGTGTCATTGCTTTGCCTTCACCGAAAGATGCGGCATCGGGCATAACCTCTTTCATGGCATTCTGCTGAGTTTCGTATGCTATCTGCTCTATTCTGGGAGCGGTAACTTTATTTGTAAAGCCCAGTAATACCGATGCCACAAGGCAGATTGCAAAAAGCGTTATTGTTGGAACGACAAATTCTTTAACCTTACTCATGCCTGCGCCTCCTTTGCCTTTTTCTCCTTCCTGGGAGTGCCGAAGGGCTTGGGTGTTGTAAGTTTTTCAATATGCGGAACAAGAATATTCATAATTATAATTGAGAAGGAGACGCCTTCGGGGTAGCTGCCGAATATTCTGATAAGGCAGGTTATTATGCCGCAACCGATTCCGAAAACGATTTTGCCTTTGAAGCTTATGGGGCTTGTGGCGTAATCCGTTGCCATAAAGATGGCTCCGAGAAGAAGACCGCCGCTCAGAAGCTGATAAGCAAGAGCGCAAAGGTCGCCTTTCTCCGCAATAAGCATAATGACGGCAACTGTTCCGATAAACGTGAGAGGTATTGCGGGAGAGATGACCTTACGGGCAACAAGATAGAGGCCGCCGATGAGAAGAGCAACGGCGCAGGTTTCACCGAGGCAACCGCCTCTGACACCGAGAAGCATATTAACAAGCGTAGGCATTTCGCCGTCGCTGCCCGCCATAACGGCAAGCGGTGTGGCGCCTGTGACAGCGTCAACGCCGAAATTCATTAATCCCTGACGGGGAACGGGCCAGTTTGACATAAAGGAAGCAAATGAAACAAGAAGAACTATTCTTGCGGTAATGGCAGGGTTTACAAAGTTCTGACCTATGCCGCCGAACATCTGCTTGACAACTACTATGGCGACCGCTCCGCCGAGTGCGGCAATCCAGAAAGGAATTGTTGCTGGAAGGTTAAACGCAAGGAGAATGCCGGTAACTATTGCGCTGAGATCTCCTATTGTGTTTGAGCGTTTCATTATTTTACGGGTAACATATTCGCTCAGAACACAGGAGACAACCGTAACTGCTGTGACCGCAAGTGCACGCAGACCGAATATTATAACCGAAGCTATAAGCGCGGGGCAAAGAGAGATGATGACATCAAGCATCAGTCTCACGGATGTTACCGATGAGCGCTCGTGCGGTGAGGCGCTGACGGTCAGCAATTTTTCTTCTGCGGGTTTTGTCTGAATCATTTTTTATCCGCCTCCCTTACCAAAGCTTTGGCGAGTCTCATATGCTGAACAAGCGGTTTGCCTGCGGGGCACGCATATGCGCAGGAGCCGCATTCCATGCAGACGTTTATGCCCGCCTGTTTGAGAGATTCAACATCTTTTGCCTTTGTATATCTTGTAATAAGCGTGGGCATAAGACTCATCGGGCAGACCTGTGCGCATCTGCCGCACCTTATGCAGTCGCGTTCGGGTTTTAAAACGGTATCGCCGCTTGCAAAGGCAAGTATGGCGTTGTTCTGTTTGCAGGTGGGATGATTGGTTGAAACAATCGCCTGACCCATCATCGGACCGCCGAGAATAATCTTGCAGGGGTCTTCTTTGAAGCCGCCGCAGAAATCGATTATTTCGCCGATGTTTGTGCCGACGGGGGTGCGGACATTCATCGGTTTTGCTATTGCGGAGCCGTCAACAGTCAGCGAGCGTGTTACGAGAGGTTTTCCCGTCTTCATGTAACGGGAAAGGAAGGCAACGGAGCCGACATTCATGACAACACAGCCGACATCTGCGGGAAGCTTTCCGGGCGGAACCTTTCTGCCGGTTGCGGACTGAACCATCATTTTCTCTGCGCCCTGAGGATATTTGGACTTTAAGGTCATAAGTGAGACCTTGCTGTTTTTTCCTACGCCGGTGCCTGCAACGGAGCTGAGAACCTTGAACGCTTCGGGTTTATTGTCTTCAACCGCTATTACAACATCTTTGAAGCCGAAATAACTGCTGAGAACATCTATACTCGAAAGAATATCCCATGAATTGTCAAGACATTCGCGGTAGTCAACGGTAATGTAGGGCTCGCATTCCGCAGCGTTGACAACGAGGGTGTCGATATTCTGCTCGGGCTTGAACGAGAGTTTGATAAACGACGGGAATCCCGCTCCGCCGAGACCGACAAGACCGGAAGCACGGACTGCCTTTATGAAATCCTCTTTAGAGTTGATTTCGGGTCTTTCGAGACCCTCCCACAGTCTGTTCTCGCCGTCGGATTCAATAGTGACCGCCTGTGTCATATTGCCGTTTGGCAGTTTGATGTTGCCGATTGCGCTGACTGTGCCCGAAATTGAGGCGTGAATAGGGGCGCTGACGAACTTGTCGCTGTCACCGATGAGCTGACCTATTCCGACTTTGTCGCCGACGGCAACAACAGGTGTGCAGGGTGCGCCGATATGCTGCTGCATAGGAAGAATCACCTTTTCGGGGTTGGGCATTCTGACCACTTCGCAGTCAGCCGTGTTTTTGTGGTGGCTGACGCTGACGCCTCCCCTGACCTGTTTGACCGCCTTGATTACTTTGGTTCTTTCAGAAGTCATATATTCAACTCCTTATCATTTTCTGATAAACAGATTTTTCTGTTTTTCGAGTGCGGGCATAACCGCTCTTAAGAGCAGGCCGGTTACTGCACCTGCAGCGACCGCATACAAGCCGAGAAACGGTGCATAATACATAACGGATTTTGTGCCAGTAATGAAAGCCGCCACCGTCAGCTGAGCCGCATTGTGAGCCGCCGCGCATATAACCGAAATGCCGATGAGCCCTGCTTTTTCTTTCGTGAAGCGGAGAAGCAGCCACATAACAAATGTGCTGAGTGTTCCTCCTGCTAAACTCATGGCACCTGCTGTTGCCCCTCTTGTAAGAAAGGCGAAGCCCGCTTTTATTAATGTTACTGCCATTGCCTGCCCGAGCCCGAGCGAGCCGGCGGTAAACATTGTAACTATGTTTGAAAAACCGGGTTTTGCTCCCGGAGGCATATAAGGCAGAGGCGGCAAAAGGTTCTCCAGCCAGGAGAGCGCCAGTGCCTGCGCACAGAGTATTGCGCAAAGCGCAGTTTTATATGCCGTGTTGTTTGTTCTGAGTTTTTTCATATCAATAGGTCACCGCATCAACGGATTTGTCTGCCGTTACGGTAATGACAACTTTTGCCGGCAGACAGACCGCCGTTGCGCCTTTTGAAGTGAGCTTGCCGCTTTTGACGCAGAGTTGGTTTTCGCACTGTGAATGGCTGAAATAAACTGCGCCGTTTTCTATGGTTATTTCTGTTTCGGGTGTTGTTTTTGTAATTATTGTATATGGCTTTTCAACTGAGTTGAGATTGACAGTTTCAAGCAGGTTGCCGTCAACGGTTATCTGCGCCTTCAGACCTGTTCCCGTATGGCGCATTATCATAAGAGCCGAAGCACAGACGGCGACAATAATCAACACAATAAAAACATCTGCTTTTTTTAACAATCGGGTTTTCATAATCAATCTGCCAAAGTGTAAGAATCATCTGTGAGAGTAATATGTTTTTTAATTGAATCGGTTGAGTAAATCAGTTTATCATCCGTTACGAATATTGCCTGACAGTTATATTGCTCCGCAAGCTTTTTGCCTTCTTCAATTCCGAGAACAAAGCAGGCGGTTGAAAGGGCATCGCTGAGAACACCGCTGTCTGAAACTATTGTTACACTCGCAAGACCGTTCTGAACGGGAAAACCCGTTTCGGGGTCAAGGATGTGATGATATCTCACGCCGTTAAAGTCAAAATAGCGCTCATAGGTGCCCGATGTTGAAACGAAGCCGCTGCCGGTCTGAATTGTAGCTATATAATCTGCGCTGCCTTTTTCGGGGCTTGCTATGCCGACGGTAAAATCTCCGTCACCGTAAAGCATAACGCTGCCGCCTATGCTGACAACCGCTCTTTTTGCGCCTGACATTTCGACTATATTTTTAACACTGTCGCACGCTGCGCCCTTGCCGACGGAGCCCAGGTCGATTTTTGCAGAGTTATTGAGAGATATGACGGAGCCGTCTGCCGTAATGTCTTTAAATCTGCTGCCTTTTAACGGAGAAATCTGTTCTTCGGAAGGAGGCGCTGACGCACCTTGATTGATATTCCACAAATCGACAAGACTGCCTATGCCGATATCGAGAGCACCGCCGCTTTTTTCACACACATCAAGGGCTGTGTTTATTACATCCAGAGTAATGCCGGAGACCTCGAAGGTGCCTTTTTCGTTTAGTTTGTAAATATCGGAGCTTTCAGCCGTCCGGGACAGACAGAATTTTTCAAGGGTTTCTATATTTGTGAGAACTACGTTTGCCGTTGATTCGCCTGACTCGCCTGTTATTTTTGCCGTAACATAGGTATTCATATAAAAACCGGTTGCAGTATATTCCTTTTTGCTGTTTATATAGCTTCTGACCGGCTTGAAACAGGCAGCGGCCGCCGCGGCAACAATAAGTATGACGGCGGCAATAATACTAATCTTTTTTTTGTTCATATTATCCGCCGCCTTTCTCCCCATTTTAATTTTTATTTTTATATTATAAAATAAATAGTATAGTTTTTCAATGTTTTTACAACATATTTTTTCAAAACGAATGTTAAAAAAACAGTAGTATTTTTTGTATAATATGGTATAATAAAAAAGATATACATTATCATTATAAGGAGAGCATTATGATTGAGAATTTATATATGCCCGCAAGAGTTGTTTACGGCAAAAATGCCGTGTGTGAAAATGCCGCATTATTGAAAGAGCTCGGAAAAAGCTGTCTGATTGTTACCGGTGGCAGCAGTGCTGAAAAAAGCGGCGCACTCGGAGATGCAAAGGCAGCCCTTGAAAGTATAAATACAAAATATGATGTTTTTGATAAAATCAGCGCCAATCCCCTGCTCTCCGTATGTCATGAAGCAGGAGAAGTTGCGCGGAAGATTGATGCGGATTTTATTCTCGGAATCGGCGGAGGTTCCGTTCTTGATTCCGCAAAGGCAATTGCGATTTTCGCTGCAAACCCCGGCCTTACCCCTGCGGACATTTACAAGAGAGTTTACGGGAATGCTCCGCTCAAAGTTGCGCTCATCGGCACAACGGCGGGCACAGGGAGTGAAGTTACGGGCGTGAGCGTTCTGACAAATGATGAAACAGGGCGAAAGAAAAGCATTTCAGGACCCGATTGTTATGCCGCCGTTTCGTTCTGCGATTACAGATACACGTGCTCCATGCCTTATGATATCACGGTCTCAACCGCTCTTGACGCCTTTGCGCACGCGGTTGAGGGTTATTTCACCCCAAAGGCAGTCGGGATAATTGACCTTTGGGCAGAGAAGTGCATACCCGAAATTTACAACGCTCTTTGCGTAATGTTCGAAACAAAAACCGTCCCCGATGAGAAACTCAGGGACAGTTTATATAAAGGTTCTTTATATGCAGGGCTTGTGATAAACACGTGCGGAACTGCTTTCCCTCACCCTATCGGTTATGTTCTTACGGAGAACTACGGTGTTCCTCACGGCAAGGCGTGTGCCGCATTTTTTAAAGCGTTCTTTGAAAGGGCGCAGAAATTCTCGCCTGAAAAAGCTGAAAAACTCTGTTCACTTTGCAGTGCGGAGAGTGATGAAATAATTGAAGTGATATCATCACTTGCGGATATACACATCAAGATATCTCCGGAGGAAGCAGAGAATTACTCACTTCGCTGGTCAGAGAGCGTGCCTAAAAACTTTATTTCATCCCCTGGCTCTCTCACCTGTGAAGAGGCAAAAATCATTCTTGCATCGCTTTAATTGAAGATGCATTGAATTTTAAAGACGGTGAAAGGAATGAATATCTCTCTGACCTTTACATCGTCAAATACTCCCGGTGAAATACCAATAACCTGTTTACCGTCGTGCTCCTTAGGAATATAAACCTCGACGCCGTCTCCGCTGTAGGATACAATCATTAGGCCGTCTTTTGTTTCTTTATATTCAAAGCTGTCTTCATCAGCGCTGAAGTCGGGCGCCTTTGCGCCGTAGATGATGTAGGTATCATAACCGAAATCACGGGCGTAATCATAGGCGGCGGAGTATTCGTAACAGTGAATTACCGTTTTGGGTTTTCTGCCCGAAACGGCAAAAATAACGGTCAATCCGATTACAAGCACGACGACGGCGGTTATTAAAAATTTTAATGATTTTTTCATATACAATCCGTATTCCTTTCGGGGAAGTATATAAATTCTATTACCCTTTATTGAATTTGTCAAACTAAGGTGAAAGGTTTGCAGTATGGACTACGCTTTTATCTCACGCACGGGCAGCAGGGCTGTCAATGAGGACTCCTGCAGTATAAAAGAAAACAACGGCAGTTACTGCTTTACAGTGTGTGACGGTCTCGGAGGACACGCCAAGGGCGAGGTTGCCTCAAAATGCGCCGCCGACACTTTTTCGGATGAATTTGAAAAATATGACGGCGATATTGACGTTTTTTTTGCAAAAGCTTTTGACCGTGCGGCTGAAAGATTCAGAAATCTCGCAGATGAAAGCCCCGTTCTTGAAATGATGAAAACAACGGTAGTTTCGCTTGTCATAAGCGCAGACAGCTGCTGTTGGGCGCATATAGGCGATTCCCGGCTTTACGGTTTTAAAAACGGCAAAACGGTGCTGTTAACGGATGACCACAGCGTGCCCGAAATGCTGGTAAAATCAGGGGAAATAAAGCAGAGGGAAATAAGGAATCATCCCGACAGAAACAAGCTCCTGCGTGCTTTCGGCGTTTCGGATGAAACACCCGGATACGAGATAAGCAAAGAAACGAAACTGAGTGATTTTGATGCATTTCTTTTATGCTCGGACGGTTTCTGGGAACTTATAAATGAGAGAAAAACAGCCAAATGTCTGAGACATGCGCAAAGCGCCGGACAATGGCTTGCCGAAATGACAAAACAGGTTGAACATAAAGGAAAAAGAAGAGAAACAGACAACTACACGGCAATTGCCGTAATTACCGGGAAAGGGGGCAGATAACATGAGGTGTATGGGATGTATGAAGGAGTTCAGCTCCGAAAGCGGCGTTTGCCCGCATTGCGGATATGACATCAACACGCCGCCCACGCACAGTAACCATCTTAAGCCGGGGACAATGATAGCCGGCAGATATCTCATCGGCAAGGCGCTGGGAAGCGGCGGATTCGGAATTACATACATAGCGTGGGACAGTTTAAACAGCAAAGCGGTTGCAATCAAGGAATTTCTGCCCGGAGTTTTTGCCTACCGTGTTCCCGGACAAAACTCGGTCGCCGCCTACAACAAGGACAGTGAAGAAAAATTCCGAACCGGAATCTCAAAGACGATAGAAGAGAGCAACACGCTTGCACGTTTTAACAGCGTTGACGGTGTTGTTGACGTTTACAACTGCGTTGAGGCAAACGGAACTGTTTATATTGTTATGGAATACCTTGAGGGCAAAACTCTAAAGCAGGAGCTGAAAACGCACGGAAACTACACTTTTGATGCGGCACTCAGCATTATGGCTCCGATACTCAATGCTCTTTACCAGATTCACGAAAGCGGTATTATTCACCGTGATATTTCGCCCGACAACATCTTTCTTTGCAATGACGGAACCGTCCGCCTTATTGACTTCGGTGCGGCACGTATGGCGCTTAACGATGACCGCAAGAGCCTTTCGGTTATTCTCAAGCGCGGATATGCACCGAAGGAACAGTATTTCACAAACGCCAAACAGGGGCCGTGGACTGACGTTTACGCAACCGCGGCAACATTTTACCGTATGCTGACGGGGATTGTGCCGCAGGAAAGTCTTGAAAGAGAAACGCAGGATGCACTTATTCCGCCTTCGGAGCTGGGAGTTGAACTGCCGGACTATGCCGAGCACGCTATTCTGAGAGCACTCAATGTCGATTCGGCATTAAGAACAAAAAACACTGATGATTTTTACAGGCAGCTCACCGACCCGGACTATGATTTTACGGTTGACTCCCCTGCCACATATTCAGATTTTAAACCCGTGCAAAATGACGAAGAACAATCCGCCGCCGGTAACACTCTGCAGAAAAAAAAGAGGAGCAAAAAACCTTTTATAGCGATATTGATTATTGCCGCCCTGCTTGTTCTCGGAATTGCCGGCGCGGTCATGTATATTTTCAGAGATTCAAAGGTGCTTGATAACGGCACTTGCGGTGAGAACCTCACGTGGGAACTCAATGCAGGCGGAACGCTCAGGGTTGACGGACACGGAATTATGGACGACTACGACAATTACTCCGATACGCCGTGGTTCGGTGACCGGGATAAAATAAAGATTGTTGAAATCGGCGATGATGTAAACAGCATCGGAAGCCGTGCGTTTTACGGCTGCAAATCACTGGCAAAGGTAGCCTTCGGTTCAGCCGTTAAATCGGTCGGCTCATACGCATTTTACGGGTGTTCCACCCTCGAGAACAGCATTCTGCCGGATTCGGTTACATCTCTGGGCTCATATTCATTTGCTCACTGCAATGCGCTCGAATATCTGCACGTGCCTGCAAGCGTTACACATTTCGGGGTTTCGGTTGTTGACTCTGCCAAGGCGTATATATGCAGTGAATCGAAGAAATGCGACGCTGCCGCCTACGCCGAAAATGCCGCAATACTCTTCCGTGAATGCGGCTCCACTCACGAGGAGGGCGCAGAAGCTCCCGTTACGGTAAGCAACATTTTCAATCTTGATGATGAGAGCACAACTGTAATAAAGGACGCTGTCGCAAGCGGATTCTGCAGTGCAACAGCCAACTGGACATTGACGGAGAACGGTGAACTCATTATAAACGGCACGGGCAGAATGGACGGATGGCTGCTTGATGAAAAAACGGGCACCTGGGTTGCAGGCAACATGCCCGAGTGGGCGCCTTATGCAGACCAGATTAAAATGATAACGGTTGAAGACGGCATTACCGATATAGGCAACAGCGCATTTGCCGGTTTCAAATCGCTTGAAAGCATTACTCTGCCCGAAAGTGTGAACGCAATCGGAAGCAATGCGTTTATCGGCTGTTCTTCTCTCAAATCGATTCATTTGCCCGAAAAGGTCAGAATAATCGGCGACGGAGCATTCAAGGACTGCACTCAGCTGAGAAACGCAAACCTCACCTGCTCGGTGACGGACATCGGTCAATATACGTTTAAGGGCTGTTCCGTTCTGAACATTGTGACTCTGCCGCAGAATCTTAAAACAATCGGCGACTACGCTTTTGCCGACTGCCCGCTTCTCACTCAGATAGTTCTGCCTGCGGGCGTGACGACTCTTGGCGAATACACATTTATGAACTGCACCAACATAAGAGCACTGACGCTTTCCTACGGAATAACAGCCATACCGAAGGGCGCATTTGCCGGATGCGGGTTTACCGCATTTGACATTCCCTCAAGCGTTACGGCTATCGGCGAATACGCTTTCAGCGGCTGTAAGTATCTGACGAGCATAAACATTCCCAATTCCGTTACGGTTGTAGGTCAGGGAGCGTTCGGCGGATGTTCCGCCCTGACGGGCGTGATTCTGCCCTCATCTGTTGTTTCGGTAGGTTCTTATGCATTCTCGGGCTGCTCCTCACTGCAGTATGTTCATATTCCTTCAAGCGTTTCGACAATCGGTTCAAACATAATTGAAAACACGCCTGCGAGAATCTGCGGTGATTCGCTTCTCTCCACGGCAAGCTCTTACTCCGCAAGGAACGGCTACTCGTTCAGGCGTTGCGGCAATCAGCACTGATAAACAAAAACAATCACAAAAAGACCTGCAGAGCGTTATGCTTTGCAGGTCTTAAATTTTGTGTGTTAAATGCTTTTCTGATATACAAGGATAAAAATTGTTGAATCCTTTTCGGAAAATGAAACGCTTACCTCCGCTCCGCTGTCGCTGTATGCGTTATAGAACATAGGATCGCTGCCGTCGTCAACATTATGAACGTAACCGGCTTTTTTGCAGAGTTCAACATATTCGGTGAACTGCTGCTCCGTCGCTTTTGCGTTTATGTAATAATCATGGCTGCTTTCTTCATAATGCTCTTCGATTATCTCACCGAATTCATATTCCGGCAGGATGTATTTGAGATTAAGCGCCTCCTGCGATTCAACTCCGGTTGCGCATTCAGCTGCAGTGGGAATTGCTTTCTCCGGTGAAGTGAGGGGAACGGTTTTTTCGGTTTTGCCGCAGGAGCATACGGCAAGAGCCAGCAGTAAAGATAAAAACAGTATTGAAAGCTTTTTCACGTTTTCACCTCTCAGACGGTAACGCCGAAAAGTTCGCAGGCGTTACGTCGGGTTATATCAATTATTGTCTGTGCATCGGTATTGCGGACTTCGGCAAGCTTTTCGGCGGTAAAGGGAATAAAAGCGGACGAATTGCGCTCCCCTCTGTGAGGAACAGGAGTCATATAGGGGCAATCGGTTTCAATAAGCAGTCTGTCATCGGGAACCATTGCCGCAACCTCGCAGGGCTTTTTGGCATTTTTAAAGGTAACCGCTCCGCCGAGACCTATATACATACCGATTTTCAAAATCTCCTTTGCCATTTCGGCACTGCCCGAAAAGCAGTGAACCACGCCCTTCGGTTTGTGCTTTTTAAGAAGATTCATTGTGTCTTCATGTGCCTCTCTGTCGTGTATAACAACGGGCATACCGAGTTCATTTGCCAGTATCAGCTGTTTTTCAAACACCTCAAGCTGGATGTCGCGGGGTGAAAAATCATAATGATAATCAAGACCTATTTCACCGACGGCAACACATTTTTCTTTAATAAGATAATTTTTCAGAATTTCAACAAAGTTTGCAGGTGCTTCTTTTGCCTCGTGCGGATGAACGCCGCAGGCGGCATAAATGAAGCTGAAGTTCTCCGCCAGAGAGAGCGATGACTCTGAAGTGCCGAGATCGCTCGCACAGTTGATAACACCTGCTATTCCTTTTCCGGGCAGAGATTCAAGGAGAACTCTTCTGTCTTCATCGAAGGCGCTGTCATCATAGTGAGCGTGGCTGTCGAAAATTCCGTTTATCATCGGACTTTTGAGCCGGCGGGAACGCCGTCAACAAAGATAACCCTGACATCATCTTCGGAGGCGTCTGCGGCTAAAATCATACCGTTGCTCTCTACGCCGCAGAGGACTGCGGGCTTGAGATTGGAAACAACAATGACGCTTTTGCCGGTAAGTTCTTCCGGCTTATACCATTTGGCGATACCGGACGCAACCGTTCTCAGAGTGCCGGTGCCGTCGTCAAGAGTGAGCTTTAACAGTTTTTTGGCTTTGGGAATGGGCTCGCAGGCGGTAACCTTTGCGACGCGCAGGTCAACCTTTGCAAAATCATCAATGCCGATTTTTGCTATGCCTTCGATTTCTGCCTTTAAGGGGCTGACGTTTTCCGCCTTTTTCTTTTCAAGCTCGGCAAGTTCCTTTTCGATATCAATTCTCGGGAAAATGATTTCGCCCTTGCAGACCTTATAGGTTGCCTCTTTGCCGAATACCTTACTCTCATCCCAGCCGAAATCTGCAGAAACGCCTATCTGTTTGCGGATTTCCGGTGATGTGAGAGGCATAAAGGGAGCTATGAGAACGGAGACTATGCGGATTGACTCGCAGAGATTATACATAACCTCGGCAAGACGCGCCTTTTTGCTCTCATCCTTGATGAGGAGCCAGGGCTGTGTTTCATCAATGTATTTGTTTGTTCTTGACACAAATTTCCAGATGTCTGCAAGTGCGACGGAGAAGTTGAGGGCGTCAAGAGATTTTTCTGCCTTTTCGACTGTTTCGGCGGCAAGCGCTTTGAGGTCGGAGTCAAACTCCCCTGCCTCTCTTTCAGCGGGAATTTCGCCGTCAAAATATTTGACAATCATGGCGACCGTGCGTGAAACGAGGTTGCCGAGGTCGTTTGCGAGGTCTGAATTAATGCGGTTTATGAGATTCTCGTTTGAAAATTCGCCGTCGGAGCCGAAAGCGATTTCGCGAAGAAGATAGTAACGCAGTGCGTCAACGCCGTATCTGTCGGCGAGGAAAACGGGATCGACAACATTGCCCTTGGACTTGCTCATTTTGCCGTCTTTGAGAAGAACCCAGCCGTGACCGTAAACCTTTTCGGGCAGGGGCTCGTCAATGCTCATAAGAAATGCGGGCCAGTAAATCGTGTGGAATCTTATGATATCCTTGCCGATAAGCTGAACGTCGGCAGGCCAGAATTTTTTGTAGAGAGAGTCATCTTCACTGCCGTAGCCGAGAGCGGTGATATAGTTGGTGAGAGCATCAAGCCAGACGTAAATGACGTGCTCCTCGTTAATAGGAACGGGGATGCCCCATTTGAACGATGAACGGGAAACGCACAAGTCCTGAAGACCGGGTTTGATGAAGTTATTTATCATTTCATTTTTTCTGCTCTCGGGTTCTATGAAGCCGGGATGGCTGTTGTAGTAATCGACAAGTCTGTCGGCGTAGTTTGAAAGCTTGAAGAAATACGCCTCTTCCCTTGCTTTGGCAACAGGTCTGCCGCAGTCGGGGCACTTACCGTCAACAGCCTGAGTTTCGGTCCAGAAAGACTCGCAGGGTTTGCAGTAAAGGCCTTCATAATAGCCCTTATAGATGTCGCCCTTGTCATACATCTTTTTGAAGATTTTCTGAACCGCCTTTTCGTGGTAGCCGTCTGTTGTGCGGATGAACTTGTCATAGCTTATATTCATAAGCTTCCACAAGCTTTTTATGCCGTCAACTATTTTGTCAACATACTCCTTGGGGGTGACGCCTGCCGCCTTTGCGATATCTTCAATTTTCTGACCGTGCTCGTCTGTGCCGGTGAGAAAAAAAACATCAAAGCCGCGGAGTCTTTTGTAACGCGCCGCCGTGTCGGCTGCTACGGTTGAATAAGTGTGACCTATATGAAGCTTGTCGGAAGGATAATAAATGGGTGTTGTGATGTAAAATGTTTTTTTATCCATATTTTGCCTCCGTGGGATTAAACATAATAAAATAATTATAA
>JAEEYU010000014.1 GCA_016288315.1 Clostridiaceae bacterium
AATAAGTGTGACCTATATGAAGCTTGTCGGAAGGATAATAAATGGGGGTTGTGATATAAAATGTTTTTTTATCCATATTTTGCCTCCGTGGGATTAAACATAATAAAATAATTATAACACTTAATTTATAAATTACAAGATAAAGTATAACAATCTATAGTAAAATAAAAAACGGAATCCCCGAAGAGATTCCGCATAATCAACAATGACCTTATTTAATCTCGCTAATGAGAACAGGTCTGCCTTCCGCAACGGATTTTTTGGCGGCGAGCGCAATAAGAATTGCGTTGAGGCCGTCAACACCTGTTGCGGGAACGGGTTTGTCTTCGAGAACTGCATCAACGAACTGAAGCATTTCATCTCTGAAGGACTGCATATATCTTTCAAGGAAGAAATAAAGGGGTTTGTCGGAAACAACGCCGTCTGCGCCCATATAAACAACATTTGTGGGTGTGTCGTTTGAAGCCATTGCGGCGCCCTTGCTGCCGAAAACTTCAACTCTCTGGTCGTAGCCGTAAGCGGCGCGGCGGGAATTGTCGATAACGCCGATTGCGCCGTTTGCGAATTTGAGACTTATGATAGCTGTGTCAACATCACCCGCTTCACCGATTGCCGGGTCAACAAGGCAGGTGGCGTTGGCATAGACCTCCGTGACTTCGCTGCCCGCCATAAAGCAAGCCATATCGAAATCATGAATAGTCATATCGATAAACATTCCGCCACTGACAGCCGCATACTGCGCTGAAGGCGGTTCGGGGTCTCTTGACGTGATTTTGACAATGTGAACGTCGCCGATTTTGCCGTCGTTCACCATTGAGCGGATGTTGGCGAAGTTATGGTCGAAACGGCGGTTGAAACCGACCTGAAGTTTAACGCCCGCCTCTTTAACTGCGGCAATAACCGCCTCAACCTTTGAAGGAGTGAGGTCAACGGGTTTTTCGCAGAAGATATGTTTGCCCGCCTTTGCCGCCTCAATGGCGATGTCGGCGTGAGTGTCGGTGGATGAGCAGACGAGGACTGCTTCAACCTCGGGGTCTGCGAGCATCTCTTTGTAATCTGCGTAAACTTTTTCGATGCCGAGTTCATCGGCTACTTTTTTTGCATTCTCTGCAAAAACATCGGTAATGCCCACTACCTTTGCGGTGGGGACGTTATAGCAAATCGATTTGGCGTGGAGCGAGCCGATTCTGCCTGCGCCTATAATGCCGACTTTGAGTTGTTTCATAGGTTATTCCTTCCTTTTTTTATTAATTAATCTGCTTTTGTTATACTATCACACCGGATAATAAAATTCAACACAAAAACATAAAATTCAACCGAAAAACCTTTTTTCAATCATTGCGCAAAGACAGTGATAAACAGGAAGAGTCAGTTCCTGAATTCTGTAAGTCTGCGTTTCGGGGAGTTTTATGCAGACGTCGGATAATTCCGAAAGTTCTCCTCCGCTTTCGCCTGTTATTGACACGGTTTTTATGCCGATTTCGTTCGCCGTCTGCGCGGCTTTGGCTATATTCCCGGAATTGCCCGATGTGCTGAGGGCAAGGAGGAGGTCGTTTTTATTTTTTGATGAATAGGCGTAAACCTGCTGTGCGAAAACATATTCCGCATCACAGTCATTTGAAAATGCGGTCATAAGCGCTGCGTGAGCGCAAAGAGAGATTGCGGGCAGTCCGCCCTGAAGGTGAGAGAGAACGCCGCTTTGCGAAGAGGTTTTTCTGTCAAGCATAAAGCCCTTCATAAGCTCGCCGACAATGTGGTCGGCATCCGCCGCACTGCCGCCGTTGCCGCACACGAGCAGTTTGCCGCCGTTTTCAAAGCATTTTTCAAGAAGTGAGTAAGCTGCATAAATATCTTCTTTGCAGCAGGATAAAGAGGGACAGCGCTCCACAAGCGAATTCAAAATATTATTCATTTGCCGTCATCCTTTCAAAGCCGTCTGCGGCTGTTCCGATTGCCGCATAATCGCCGATGTTTTCACCGAGTGCGCAGGGAACTACGCGGCACACGGAGAGCGCCTGAGGAAGCGCTTCTTTTTGCAGAGCTTCGAGCATTGAAGAGCGCAGGAGGTTTTCGCTGCGCGCAAAGATACTGCCTATAACAATGCGTTCGGGGTTTAACAAATCGACAAGTATTGCGAGCCCTTCGCCGAGCTTTCTGCCGCATTCTTTATATATCTCAATGCTGAAGGCATCGCCGTTTTCAGCCGCTTTTGCAAGTGATTTTGCGGTTATGCTTTCTGTTTCCTGTTCTGTTCTGAAAAGCAGGCTTGTTCTGCCGGATGAAAGATAATCAAGCGCCTTGTGTTTTGCGTATCTTTCTATTCCGCCGCCCGAGCAGAAGCCCTCAAAAGAGCCCTCTTTACCATAGCCGGCGGGACCGCTTTGAGAAAGACGGATATGACCCGCCTCGCCCGCAAGGTCGTTTGTTCCGCCGTAAAGTCTGCCGTTTAAAATCAGACCCGCTCCCATACCTGTTCCGAAGGTGAGAAAAATCATATTTTCACACCCTCTGCCCGCTCCGTAGCGCCATTCCGCAAGAGCGCAGGCGTTGGCGTCATTTTGCAGAAATGCGGGGAAGCCGAAACGGGATGAAATGATTTCACACAGGGGAACATTATCCCAGCCGGGGAGATTGGGAGGGCTCAAAACAACACCGTTTTTGCTGTCGAGCGGACCTCCGCAGGAAATGCCGGCGGCGAGAATGTCGCGCGGCTGTGCATTGAAGTTTTGCATTACTTTTTCAGCAGATGATATTATATCATCGACAACGGCGCGCCAGCCGCGTTCGCAGGCGGTTTCAAATGCAATTTTTGTGAGGATATCCGCTTTTCCTTTTTTAGCTGCGGTCACGGCGCATTTTGTTCCGCCGATATCAATACCGAGATAATATTTCATAAAACACCTCAAAAACAATCTGCGGATATTATAATGTATATTTCGCAAATATACAAGCGAATATGCCCCGAAATATGTTGCAAAAAAGGCGAAAATGTGGTATAATACGAAAAACGCAGCAAAGGAGGTTTTATTATGACAACTCCGATTATTGTCTGGATTGCCATGCTAGCGGTTTTTATTGTAATTGAAGCGGCAACCGCACAGCTTGTTACCATCTGGTTTGCGGCGGGAGCACTGGCGGCGCTGATTACCGCGCTTGCACACGGACCCATAGCACTGCAGGTTGTTGTGTTTGTTGTTGTTTCGATTGTCGCACTTATAGCAACGAGGCCTCTTGTTCGCAAAATCACGAATACCAAAGAAGCCCGTCTCAATGCGGACCGATGTATCGGTCAGACCGCAGTAGTCACCGAAGAAATCAACAACATTGACGGAACGGGAATGGCTAAAACAGACGGAAAGGTCTGGACCGCGCGTTCAGCCGACGGGAGCGTTATTCCCGAGGGAGCGCAGGTTACGGTTGACAAAATTGAAGGAGTAAAGCTCATAGTCAGCATACCTTCATAAAATCACACGCAAAACAATTCATAATGAATAAACTCAAAGGAGAAAAATCATGACAGGAATTATTATTTTTATCGTTCTTGCCGTAATATTGGCGGCGATTATCATTTCGAACATTCAGATAGTTGCACAGTCAACCGCCTATGTTATTGAGCGTCTGGGCACCTACAGCACCACCTGGGACACGGGACTTCACGTAAAAATCCCGTTTATTGAAAAAATTGCGAAAAAGGTCTCACTCAAGGAAAAGGTTGCGGACTTCCCGCCCCAGCCCGTTATTACAAAAGATAACGTTACAATGCAGATAGACACGGTTGTTTTCTACCAGATTACGGACCCCAAGCTTTACGCATACGGCGTTGAAAACCCCATTTCCGCCATTGAGAACCTTGCGGCGACCACTCTTCGTAACATCATAGGCGAGCTTGAGCTTGACAGCACGCTCACTTCACGCGACACCATAAATGCAAAAATCCGCGTTATTCTTGATGAAGCGACCGACCCGTGGGGAATCAAAGTCAACCGCGTTGAGCTCAAGAACATTCTTCCGCCCAGAGAGATTCAGGACGCGATGGAAAAACAGATGAAGGCAGAACGCGAACGCCGTGAAGCCATACTTAAGGCAGAAGGCGAAAAGGCAAGCCGTGTTCTTAACGCCGAAGGTCACAAGGAATCCAAAATCAGAGAGGCGGAAGGTGAAAAGCAGGCCGCCATTCTTCGCGCAGAAGCTGTCAAGGAAGCTAAAATCAGAGAGGCAGAAGGCGAAGCGGAAGCCATACTTAAAATCGAGCAGGCAAAAGCGGACGCAATCCGCCTTATCAATGAAGCAAGCCCGAAGGAAGGCTACCTCACTCTCAAGAGTCTTGAAGCGTTTGAAACCGCTTCGAACGGTCAGGCGACAAAGATTATTATCCCGAGCGAGATTCAGGGAATTGCCGGACTTGCTCAGGGAATCAAGGAATCACTTAAATAAGAGTTCACATAAAACAATTGTGCCCTGCGGGAAACCGCAGGGCTTATTGTTTGTTAAATTGATTTATTCATTATTCATTATTGCCGAGCTGAAAGAAGGCAACTGCGGCGGCTGCGGCAACATTGAGGGAATCGACGCCGTTGTGCATCGGGATACAGACGGTGTAATCGCACTCGGCGATTGTAGCGCGTTTTATGCCCTCGCCCTCCGTGCCGAGAACGACGGCGAGTTTTTTCTCCGCTTTAAGGCGTTCATCTTTAATTGAGAGTGTGTCGTTTTCAAGAGCCATGGCAACGGTTGCAAAGCCGAGAGAGTTCAGCTGAGACACGCCTTCATCGCCGAGAAACGCCCACGGCACCTGAAAGACCGTGCCCATGCTGACACGGATTGCTCGTCTGTAAAGAGGGTCGCTGCTCGCTTTTGTGAGAACAACGGCATCCATACCGAGAGCGGCGGCGCACCTGAAAATTGCGCCTACATTTGTGGGGTTCATAACATCCTCGAGCACAGCGATTCTTGTTGCGTTTTTGCAGACCTCCTCCGCAGTTCTGAGAGGCGGTCTTCGCATACAGCAGAGCACTCCCCTTGTGAGCTTGTAGCCGGTAATCTGTTCGAGCACATTCATCGGTGCGGTGAAGACGGGAATGTCTTTGCAGCGCTCAATTATTCCCTTTGCCTCCCCTTCAATATGATCAGGCTCAAGCAGGAGGGTCAGAGGAACACAGCCGGCGTCAAGCGCTCTGTCAATCACTTTTGGGCTTTCGGCAATAAACATACCCTCTTCGGGTTTATCCCTGTTGAGAAGCTGCCTTTCGTTCAGCCGTGCGAAGGCGTCGAGGCGTGGGTCGGAAAAATCTTTTATTTCAAATATTCGAGCCATTTTGTTGTTTCAATAAATCCTTCTTTGTCGCACGGCAGGTTGAAATCGTTGAGATTGCCGCCGTTTTTTATGAAAAGGTTGAATAATTCGGTTTTGCGCGCGGGTGTATAGGTATAGCCCCAGAGTCTTTTGATTTTTTCAAAATCTTCAAAGGATTCATCGGGAAGCTGTGAGGCGCTGCCCTTCTGATAAGGCAGGGTTATTCTGACGGTGCCGTCGGATGAGATGAAATATTCATCGGCAATTTCTATCGCCCGCCTGTTTGCCTCCTGCTGAGGATATTCCTCGTCAAATTTTATTCTTGTTATCGGGAATACGGCGACCTTCGCATTTAACATTTCATAAAGCCGCGTGCTTAACCCAGAATGACCGTGGTGCGATATCTGAACTATATCGCATTTAAGATTATCTCCGTAGCGTTTTTCGAGCAGGACGGAAGCGAGCGCAGAGGCATCGCCGGGGATAAATATTTTTGTGTTTTCCGCTTTGACGGTAATAACGCAGGAGGAGTCGTTGAAATCGGTGATTTTTTCGGGGTAAATGTCTTCGTGCGTGCCGAGAACATCGATTTCAAGATTGCGGATATAAAACCGCTGACCCGAGTGAATTTTTATTTTCGGAGCGGGATGATTACCGAGAGCGTAAAACAGTTTTTTTGCAAGAAGTTTTTCTTCTCTGTTCCAACCGTCATCGGGATAATTCTCAGACAGCAGGTTGGAATAAAAGCCCTCGATTATTACATCATCGCAGTTATATCGGAGAAAATCAAACAGTTTGCAGATATGGTCGGAATGGGCGTGGGTGACAAGCCAGCCGGAGACAACAATCTTCTGACCTTCGGGTGTGCGCTCACGCATAAAACGGTGAATACGGTCATTGTCATTAACCTGAAAATAATGACCGCTGTCAACGACAAAAAAGCTGTAATCGCTGCACTGAATAAGCAGGCACATACCGCAGTCAATCATTGAGTGGTCGTTTTCAAAACAGTAAAAAACTGTGTCGTAAAGGCGGTCGGTGTTCTGTTTTTTGAACTGCGGAAGGCAGGCGTTTTTTTGCGCGGTTATGCGAAGGGTGCCGTCGCAGGGAGTGAAATATGCAGTAAGTGTGATTTCGCCTTTTGCCAGCGTATAAAAGAGATTGCCGTAAAGACTGTTTGAAAAGACAGACGAAAAGCCGTCGGCTCTGAGTTCATCCAGCCAACTGTCAAGCTGCGTTTCGCTGACGTTTTCATAATGTTTTAAATAACAGTTTTCACGGCAGTCGTAAACATCATTATTGCCGTTGCGGAAAGGTTTTATATCATTTAAAAAGTTCATATATTCCTTATAACGAAAAGGGCGCCGACGGCGCCCTTAACCGGTTGATAATCAATTATTCTGCGTCTGCTGCTTCAACTGCTTCTGACGCTGTTTCTGCAACTGCTTCCTCAACGGGAGCTTCGATTTTTTCAACGGGAGCATCATCCTTTTTGCGGGAGAGAATAAGGTTGGTAACGATGCCGAGGATGAGAGCGCAGGCAACCTCTGTGAGTTTAACCTTGCCGAAGCTCATTGACATTCCGCCGACGCCTGCGATAAGGATGACGGAAACGACAAAGAGGTTCTTGTTCTGGTCGAGGTCAACCTTTTGAATCATTTTAAGACCTGATACTGCGATGAAGCCGTAAAGAGTGACGCAGACACCGCCCATTACGCAAGCGGGAATTGTTGAAAGCAATGTAACGAAAGGAGCAACGAAGGAAGCAATTATTGCAAGAACCGCCGTTGCGAGAATGGTGATTACGGAAGCGTTGCCGGTAATTGCAACACAGCCGACGGATTCGCCGTAGGTGGTGTTGGGGCAACCGCCGAAGAACGCACCGACCATTGAGCCGACACCGTCGCCGAGAAGGGTGTTGTGAAGGCCGGGATCTTCAAGAAGATCTTTGCCGATAATGGAGGATAAGTTCTTGTGGTCTGCAATATGCTCTGCAAATACAACGAACGCTACGGGGATATATGCAACAGCAACGGTTGCGATATAGGGAGCGGTGAGATATTTGAAGCCCTTGAATGCGCGAAGGAAGGTGAAGGTGGGAACCCACTGCATATCGTTGAACGCGGACCAGTCGATTATCATAAGAGAGGCATTGCCTGTTGATTTGCCGATTAATGTAAAGCAGGTTGCTACAAGGTAGCCGGCGGCAATACCGATAATAAACGGAATAAGCCTGGACATCTTTTTGCCGAAGACGGAGCAGATCATAACCGTAAAGAGGGTGATGAGAGCGCAGATGAAGCCGACGGCGCCTTTTGCGGTCATAACAAAACCCTCGCCGGTGTATTTGAGCATATCGCCGATGGCGTTGCCTGCGAGCGAAAGACCGATGATTGCAACCGTGGGACCGATAACCACTGCGGGCATAAGCTTGTTAATCCACGCAACGCCTGCCGCTTTGACGACGAGTGCGATTACGACATAGACAAGACCTGCGAAAATTGCACCGAAAATGAGGCCGAGATAGCCGACATTCATTGAAGATGCGCCTGCGAATGCGGCAAACATTGAGCCGATGAAGGCAAATGAAGAGCCGAGGAAAACGGGGCTTTTGCATTTTGTGAAGAGAAGGTAAACGAGTGTGCCGACGCCTGCACCGAAAAGTGCAGCTGACTGCGACATTCCGTTGCCGACTATTGAAGGAACGGCTATTGTCGCGGCGAGGATGGCGAGGAGCTGCTGAAAGGCGAAAATAATCAGCTGCCCTGCCTTGGGCTTGTCTTTGATGTCATAAGCGAGTTTCATATATCATACCTCCAAAATAAAATACAAAACTATTTCTGCCAGATTGAAACACTTGTTTCATCATCATAGGGCGGAATTTTAACCACTATAACTTCGCTTCTGGCCGTGGGAACGTTTTTGCCGACATAATCGGCTACAACCGGCAATTCTCTGTGCCCTCTGTCGATAAGAACGGCAAGCTGAATCTTTGCCGGTCTGCCCATGGCTATTATTGCCTCCATGGCGGCACGCGCCGTTCTGCCCGTGTAAAGGACATCATCAACCATTATTACGGTTTTGCCCTCAACCGAGATTTCGGGCTCGGCGGATTTTGCGGTGCGGGCGATGTTCTGAGCAAGATCGTCGCGGTAATTGGTAACATCAAGAAACGCCGTTTCGACATTGACGCCGAGAGCGGCGACTTTTTCGGAAAGAATCTGAGCCAGAGCCGTTCCCCTGCTTTTTATGCCGATTATGCATAAATCCGTCTCGCCGGGATTGCGCTCGACAATCTCATGAGATATTCTTGTGAGCGAGCGGTTGACGGCGGAAGAGTCCATAATATAAGATTTAAACTCCATTTTGACCCCCGATATAACAAAAAAGCGGCTCCTGCCCTCCGGCAAGACCGCAAAACTGCATTATAATCATCTTGCCGGCCTCTCTGTGCCATCTTAAAGACTTTTTACGCAAATAATTGTATCACGGCAGATATTGTTTGTAAAGATGTTTTTATTAAAATAATACACAAAATGTTGCGGTTGCAGAAAAAATGCCAATGTTATATAATAATAAGGAATATTATACAGAGGTTTAATCCATGAGCGAAGAAAAAAAAGCGTTATTAATCGTAAACCCCAAGTCGGGAAAAGACAGAACAAGAGCAAATCCGATGAACGTTGTTGACCGCCTTTCGTCGGCGGGTTATGTGTTTACCGTGCGCAACACCACCTGTGCGGGAGATGCGACAAACATCGTAAAGGAGTGCGGTCCCGAGCACGACATTATTGTATGCTGCGGCGGCGACGGCACACTCAACGAAGTTATAAACGGAGTAATGCAGCTCGACAAGAGAGTAAAAGTCGGTTACATTCCGATGGGCTCAACGAACGACCTTGCAAACACAATGGGAATCCCCTCCGACCTTGACAAGGCGGCAAATCTTATTTGCGAAGGCCGCACTAACGGCTACGATATCGGAATGTTCAACAACAAGTTTTACACATACATTGCATCATTCGGAACGGGCGTTGACATGTCATACACCACACCGCAGATTCTCAAAAACCTGTTCGGTCACGGCGGATATATGATAAATGCGTTTGTTCTGAAATTAGGGCATAACATACGCAATATAAAGCCGATACATGCGCGTTTTGAATATGACGGCGGAGTAATTGACGACCACTTCTTTCTCGGTGCCGTTTCAAACTCCACAAGCGTTGCCGGTATTTTTAAGTTCAATGAGGATGATGTCAAGCTTGACGACGGTGTGTTTGAGGTTCTGCTCGTTCGCAAAATCAAAAACGTTGCCGATGCTTTTGCGATGCTCGGTAAAATTGCAAGACGCAATTACGACGGCGATTCGCTGATATATCTCAAAACAAAGAGCGCAAAATTCACATTTGACGAGCCGATTCCGTGGACGCTTGACGGCGAGTTCGGCGGCGAGGTTCAGGATGTGCACATAAACATTCTGCCCAAGGCGCTTGAGATATTCTCAACGGAGAACAAAATGTTTTTGGGCGATGTTGCTCAGCCGACATTTGTGCGTGAAGAAAAGCAGAAGAAAAAACGCCGTTTCAGAAAAGACAAGGTTGAAGAGGCACCCGTGGAAGTTCCGCTGGATGAACTTGAAGAGACCGAGGTTGTTGATGATGACGACACACCCGTTGAGGAAACAGTTCAGGAAGAAAAAGCAAAGAAAAAGTGTTTTCTGAAAAAAGAAAAGAACACCGCCGAAACTGCCGAAAGCGAAGAAGAAACAGCAGCCGCTGACGATGAGAACACCGAAGCGGGAGAAACAGAATAAAAATAAAGATTACAACCGTATCGAGTTTAAGCCGATACGGTTTTTCTTTTTTGGTAGTTTTATATTCTTCGGGACATTACATTTTTTAAGAATCTGTATTGATTTTATTCAGTCAAGGGTATATAATAGATAAAAAATATACGGATGGATGGAAGAATGAACAGCTTTTATAAAATAATATCATTTATACTTGTTTTTGCTCTCACGGCTCCCTGCCTTATTGCTTTTTCAAAGACTGACGCATCCGCCTACCCCGGAAGGGTTCCCGTGATAGTTGTTTACGGCGAGGACACTCCCCTCGGAATAAAGCAGGCGGACGGCAGTTTCAAGCCCGTAGATGCGGAAATTGACGTTGAAAAGGTTAAGCACGCTTTTCTTGACGACCCGGACATTATAATCAGAGCATCTCTCACGCAGGACTGGACCGAGGTTTGCGACATCATAACAGAGCTTTTGATTGACACTTATAAAGACATTGCGCTTGATGAAAACGGAGAGCCGAAAAACGGCACCGAGAGCACGATGACATATAACAAGAAGGCGCTTAAAACCGCTTTCACAAACCCGAATTCCAACATTTTCGCATACGGCTTCAACTACGACTGGCGGCTTGACCCGTATGAGAACATGGAAAAGCTGCGCACCTACATTGAGGACGTTCTTGAGGCGACCGGCAGTGAAAAATACGCTCTTTACGGAAGATGCGAGGGCGCCTGCCTTGAGGCGACATATTACGACATATATAAAGACGACCGCATTACCGATATTATTTTGAGCCATTCCGGTCTTCACGGTATGCCGCCAATAGGCGAGGCGTTCAGCGGCAATCTCACGGTCAATGCGGACTCGGTTGAAAGATTTGTTTATGAATATGATATGGGCATAAACTATAAAGTCAGCGACGGCATAACGCTGACGGACGACCTTATACGCCAGATTCTGAAAATACTTGTTGACATTTACGGGCTCGATATGTTCTGCTGGGTTACGACAAATGCATATCAGCATATTTATGATTACATTACGCCGAGAGTTCTCAAGCACTGTTTCGGCTCGTTCCCGGGCTACTGGGCGATGTGCGAAGACAAATATTATGAAGATGCGAAGAAGGTTGTGTTTGCGGGCGAAGAAGAAAAATACGCAAACTTCATAAAGAAAATAGACCATTACCATTACACGATAATGACACGCGCCGGGGAGATACTTAAAGAGGCATCCGACAACGGCATCAAGATTTCAAGCATTGTGAAATACGGAAATCAGCAATGCCCGGGAATTGAAGACAGCAACGCCCTTTCGGACCAGTTAGTCAAGGTTTCGCAGGCAAGTCTGGGCGCTTACACCTGCGGAAACGACACTTATTTTTCAGAGAGCTATGTAAAGAGCGAAACCGCAAAAGGGAACGGGAAATATATATCACCCGACCTTAAAATCAACGCTTCAACCTGTATGTTCCCCGACACCACCTGGTTTGTCAAAAATGTTGCGCACAAGTTAAACCCCATGCCCGTAAACGAGCTGGTTTTTGCGATTGTAAACAGAGAAGATGCGACAGTTGACACTTACGAGGAATACCCTCAGTTCCTGTATTATGACGATGAGAATGACAGGCTTGTTCCGCTTGACCCAAAGGTTCACAAGGTTAAATCAGATGAATTTAACGAGAAGATTGCGGACACACCGATAAGAAAGATAAAGATTATTTTCAAGCCGCTGTTTGATTTTATAACTATACTTGTAAAAATATTCGGTGTTCAGCCGAGAGCGGGACATTGAAAGCAACGATAAAAAAACCTCTGCCGTTAAAAACGGCGGAGGTTTTTTTATTGTAATCACATTATACAAATATATTTTTCAAATCTGGTGTTCTTTGTAAAATATGTTATTGACATATGTCAATAATGTTATATAATGTATTTGTAAAGTCAGATAAGTGCTTCTGATAACTACATCTTGTAACGGTAAAAAACAATCCGGAGGTTTTAAAATGGCGAGACCCCGAAAAAGCAGATTTATCTGCGGATATCCGCACAACATAGGTTTCCGCCCATACGGCGACTATGCGGAGTCGGTCGAACTTGCTTTTGACGAGTATGAGGCGTTCCGGCTGATAGACACGCTTGAATACACGCAGGAGGAATGCGCAAGGCAGATGAACGTTGCGCGTTCGACGGTGGCTTCGATTTATGAGAGCGCCAGAGCCAAAATCGCCGATTCGGTTGTTCACGGCAAGGCGATAAACATACACGGCGGAGATGTTCAGCTGTGCCCATACGCTTCGCTGTGCTGCGGAAGCTGCGGAAAGAAAGACTGCAAAACTTGTAACAAGTGCCCGAAAGGAGAAAAAATATGAACGACAACAGAACTGCGTGGAGAAGCTTTAACAAGGGCGTATGGTGCGATGACATCAACGTCTCCAACTTTATAAAAATGAATTACACCGCCTATGACGGCGATTCAACATTTCTTGAAGGTCCGACCGCAAGAACACAGAAGGAAATGAAACGTGTTCACGAGTTTCTGATTGCGGAAAACGAAAAAGGCGGCGTTCTCAACGTTGACACAACGAAGGTAATTACAATACTCTCCCACCCTGCGGGCTATGTTGTTGACAAAGACACCGACATTATTGTCGGCCTTCAGACCGACGAGCCGCTCAAGAGAGGCGTTTCTCCGTTTGCCGGAATACGCAGTTCCGTTCAGGCGTGCAACGCATACGGCTATGAAATGAGCGACAAAATCAAGGACGAATTCACCTACAGAACAACGCACAACACCGGCGTATTCCGCGCATACACCGACACAATGAAAAAGGCGCGCCACGCAGGTATTCTCACCGGTCTGCCCGATGCATACGCACGCGGAAGAATAATCGGCGACTACCGCAGAATTGCGCTCTACGGCATGGATTTTCTTATTGAAAAGAAGAAATATGACAAAGACAAGCTGGGCGAGAAGGAATACCTTGACGATGAAACGATTCACCTGCTCGAGGACCTTGCGAAGCAGATTGAATTCATGTATCAGTTAAAGGAGCTTGCGCTGCTTTACGGCTATGACATTTCAAAGCCGGCAACAAACGCTTTTGAGGCGGTTCAGTGGCTGTATTTCGGCTATCTCGGAGCTGTCAAAGAACAAAACGGCGCGGCAAATTCAATCGGCAGAATCGCCGAATTCATGGATATTTATATTGAAAGAGACCTCAGGGAGAACGCTCTTACCGAGCAGAAGGCACAGGAGCTTATTGACGACCTTGTTATTAAACTTCGCCTTGTCCGCCATCTGAGAACGCCCGAATATAACGACCTGTTTGCAGGCGACCCCGTATGGGTTACGCTTGCGGTGGCAGGTGTTACCAACGAGGGCAAGCACATGGTTTCGAAAACCAGTTACCGCGTGCTCAACACGCTATACAATCTCGGTTCATCCGCCGAGCCGAACATAACCGTTCTGTGGTCCGAGAGACTGCCGGAGAACTTCAAGAAGTTCTGCGCAAAGGTCAGCATTGACACGGACTCCATACAGTATGAGAACGACGACCTGATGAGAAGAATGTATGGCGACGACTACGCCATTGCCTGCTGTGTTTCCGCCATGAAGATGGGCAAACAGATGCAGTTCTTCGGTGCGAGATGCAACCTTGCAAAAATTCTGCTTATGACGCTTAACGGCGGTAAAGACGAAATAGCGGGCGACCAAATTGCACCCGAGGGTGTTGCCTTCGGCGACGAGGTTCTTGACTTTGACAAGGTTTACACGGAATACAAGAACTATCTTAAATGGCTTGCGAAGCTCTATGTAAACACGATGAATATAATTCACTTCATGCACGACAAATACGCCTATGAAAGACTTATGATGTCGCTGCACGACACGGATGTTGAGAGACTTATGGCCTTCGGTGTTTCGGGCTTCTCCGTTGCGGTTGACTCTCTCTCGGCAATCAAATACGCAAAGGTTTACCCCGTTCGCGACGAGCGCGGGCTTATTACCGACTTTGAAATCAAGGGCAGTTTCCCGAAATACGGCAACGACGACGACAGGGTTGACCTTATCGGCAAGGACCTTATTGAATATTTCTACCGTGAGCTCTGCAAAACTCCCGCTTACAGAGGAGCGAAGCATACGCTCTCGATTCTCACCATTACATCAAACGTTATGTATGGCAGAAAGACCGGTTCGACCCCCGACGGAAGAAAAGCGGGCGAGCCGTTTGCTCCGGGCGCAAACCCGATGCACGGCAGAGACGCAGAAGGCGCACTTGCATCGCTCAACTCCGTTGCAAAGCTTGACTACGCCTGCTGCAGAGACGGCATTTCAAATACATTCTCAATTACTCCCGACGCATTGGGCAAAAACGAGGACGACAGAATAAACCACCTTGTGACAATGCTTGACGGCTACTTCCTGCAGGACGCTCACCACCTCAACGTCAACGTTCTTAACAGAGAAAAGCTTGTTGCGGCAATGAACGACCCGACGCTCTACCCCTCGCTGACAATAAGAGTTTCCGGTTATGCGGTTAACTTCAACAAGCTCACGAGAGACAAGCAGGAAGAGGTTATTGCCCGGACTTTCCACCATGCAATGTAATATGGCGGACATTCATTCTTTTGAATCCTTTGCCGCCGTTGACGGCGAGGGCATAAGATATGCGGTGTTTTTCACCGGCTGCCCCCTGAGGTGCGCATACTGCCACAACCCCGACACCTGGCATCGCTCCGGCAACGAAATGACCGCCGAAGAGGTTTTTAACAAAATCAGACGGTATAAGCCGTATTTCCGGAACGGCGGCGGTGTTACTTTTTCGGGCGGAGAACCGCTGTTAAACAGTGATTTTATAAATGAGATATATCCTCTTTTGCAAAGTGAAGGAATCGGTTACTGTATTGACACGTCGGGAAGCGTTGAACTGACGGACAGTGTCAGGCACTCCGTTGACAATGCGGACATGGTTATTCTTGACATCAAATTTCACGATGCCGGAAAGTATAAGAAATACACCGGCGGAGATATTGAAAAGCCGCTCGCCTTGGGAAGATACTGCACCGAAAAGGGCAGACGGCTTGTTCTCAGGACGGTTATTGTGCCGGGTATAAACGACACGGAAGAAGATGTCGGGGAATATGCACGGTATGTTACGGAAAACGGTCTGAAATTTGAAAAATACGAATTGCTCGCATTTCACACAATGGGATTTTTCAAATATGAAAATCTCTCGATTGAAAACCCGCTTGTTCACACTCCCGCGCTTGAGGCGAAAAAACTGAATGAGCTGCAGACATATCTCAATGAAATTCTGAAATCTCAAGAGGGATAAGATGTCACTTTTTGATAAACTGCTTGATTACTCCGCAAGCGACGCTCTGCCCATGCACATGCCCGGGCACAAAAGGCGTGAGATTGACGGAGTTCTGCCATATAAAATTGACATTACCGAAATTGACGGTTTTGACAACCTGCACAACAGGCAGGGTGTTCTCAAAGACCTTGCCGACAGGTGCGCCGATTTGCGTAGCGCCGGCTGTGCTTTTCCGCTTGTGGGCGGTTCAACGCTCGGTATTCTTTCGGCGGTTTATGCTCTGACAAAGCCGGGTGACACGGTTATTATTGCGAGGGGCTGTCACAAGGCGGTTTACCACGCCTGCGAAATACGCAACCTCAATGTCGGATACATTTACCCTGAAACCGATAAGAACGGAATCTTTCTGAGCATAACGCCCGAAAGCGTTGAAAAAGCTTTTGAGGAGAGTCCCGACACAGGGCTTGTCATTATCACTTCGCCGACATACGAGGGCGTTATAAGCGACATAAAAAGCATAAGCGAAATTGCACACCGTCACAAAGCAAAGCTGTTTGTTGATGCGGCGCACGGAGCTCATCTCGGTTATTGCGACGGCTTTGCTGCCGACGCACTTTCTTCAGGTGCTGACGTTGTTGTTGAATCATTGCACAAGACACTGCCTGCTCTGACACAGACTGCCGTTTTATATGCGGGAGACTGCGGATTATATGACGGCATTGAAAACGCACTTGATATTTTTGAAACCTCCTCCCCTTCTTATGTTCTGCTCGCATCGGTTGACAGATGCATAAGCTTGCTTGAAAATGAGAAAGACAAGCTGTTTTCGCAATATGCAAAAGCGCTTGACGCTTTCGACAACGCTGTAAAGAATCTGAACATTCTTGAAATCTACTCGCACAATTTACCCGACGGCTGTTTTGATTATGACAGAGGAAAAATTGTTGTTTTGGCTGAAAATGCGGGAATACCGGGCAGCCGGCTTGCGGAAAAGCTGAGAAACGATTTCGGGATTGAGGTTGAGGCGGCGACCGGCGGTTATGTTATATGTATGACTTCCGTATGCGACGATGAAAGCACTCTTTTGCGCCTTGCGGAGGCGCTTGTTAAAATTGACGACGGGCTTAAAAGATGTGAAGGAGCAGAAACGTTTAATCTGAGCTACCCTGTTCCCGAAGTTGAAATGAATCTGTCTGAAGCGGCGCAGGGTAAGGGAGAAACAATTCCGTTAAAAGACGCCGCCGGCAGAATATCAATGCAGTATATATACGCCTACCCTCCGGGAATACCCGTGATTGCGCCGGGAGAAAAATTCACGCAGGATATAATCGGCTGCATTGAAAGAATTGAAAAATCAGGCACAAAATGCATCACGGCGGGCAGTGACAATATTTCAGAAGTAAAAGTTCTCATTTAATTGACATAATTTTATTGCCGTGATATAATACATTTGTTAATCAGTGAGTAATCTCACAATACTATATTAAGGAGTCCGTTATGAAAAAGACAAACAGAATAAAGACCATCGAAACACGCGACCTTTCAAAGAGCGTTGTTAAAGGCGGATGCGGCGAATGCCAGACCTCCTGCCAGTCGGCTTGCAAAACCTCCTGCGGCGTTGCAAACCAGAAATGCGAAAACAAGAACTGAGTAATAAAGATTTTGCCCGTCTGCCGTGGGAACACTCGGCCGGCGGGCTTTTCTCTCGGAGAACGGTATGATTCATCAATACAAATTAAACGGATACAACATTGTAATTGACACGGCATCGGGCGCGGTTCACAGCGTTGACGATGTGGCTTACGACGCTATATCTATGTTCGAGGACAGCTCCCGTGAGGAAATCACAAAGGCGCTTCTTGAAAAATACGCAGGCGAGCCCGATGTTACAAAAGAGGAAATAAGCGACCTGCTTGACGATATTCAGGCACTCAAGGATGAAAAGAAGCTTTTTTCAAAGGATATTTACGAGGGGCAGGCATTTAACCTGAAACTGCGCAATCCCGTAGTAAAGGCACTCTGCCTTCACGTTTCGCACGCCTGCAACCTCAACTGCGAATACTGCTTTGCGGCGCAGGGCAAATATCACGGTCAGAGCTCGCTTATGAGTTTTGAAGTCGGGAAAAGAGCTCTCGATTTTCTTATTGAAAACTCGTGCACGAGAACGAACCTTGAGGTTGACTTTTTCGGAGGCGAGCCGCTTCTGAACTTTGATGTTGTAAAAAAGCTTGTTGAATACGCAAGGAGCATAGAAAAGGAGCACGGCAAAAACTTCCGTTTCACTTTAACGACAAACGGCGTTCTTATAGACGATGATGTTATAGACTTCTGCAACAGGGAGTGCCACAATGTTGTGCTCTCGCTTGACGGACGCAAGGAGATTCACGACGCAAAACGCCCCACGCCTGCGGGCGGCGGCTCATACGACTTGATTGTGCCGAAATTCAGAAAGCTTGTTGAGGCGAGAAACGGCAAAGGTTACTACATGCGCGGAACATTTACACACGCAAACACGGACTTTACAAACGACATTTTTCATATGGCAGACCTCGGATTTACCGAGCTTTCAATGGAGCCGGTTGTTTGCAAGCCGGATGAACCTTATGCGCTCACACAGGAGGATCTGCCCATTCTGCTCGAACAGTATGAAATTCTTGCAAAAGAGATGATAAGGCGCAGGAAGGCGGGCAACGGGTTTACATTCTACCACTATATGATTGACCTGAAGGCGGGACCCTGCATATACAAACGCATTTCGGGCTGCGGCTCGGGCACGGAATATATGGCCGTTACGCCGACGGGAGACCTCTACCCCTGCCACCAGTTTGTGGGCGATAAAAAACACCTTATGGGTAACGTTTTTGACGGCGTTACAAACGAGGATATCCGCTCGCAGTTTGCTTCCTGCAACGTTTATTCGCGTGAAGAGTGCAAAAACTGCTGGGCGCGGCTTTACTGCTCGGGAGGTTGCGCGGCAAATTCTTACCACGCAACAGGCAGCATAAACGGAGTTTACAAATACGGATGCGAGCTTTTCAAAAAGCGTATGGAGTGCGCGATTATGATGGAAGTCGCAAAGGAAGATGAATAATTTGAAGATAACGGCACTGGTTGAAAACACATCGGGCGGTAATCTTAAAGCGGTTCACGGGCTTTCGTTTTTTATTGAGACGGAGAAACACAGGCTTCTTTTTGACCTGGGTCCGAACAAAACAATATTTGAAAACGCAAAAAAGAAAAACATTGACCTCGCATGTGTTGACACGGTGATTATTTCACACGGGCACTTTGACCACGGCGGAGCTCTCGGGGAATTTATGAAGATAAACCCGAATGCAAAGGTCTATATTCAGAAAACCGCTTTTGAGCCGCATTATTCCAAAGCGGGGCTTCTCAGAATAAACATCGGGCTTGACAAAAGCGTTATGAACAACCCGAATGTTGTTTTGCTCGAGGGCGACTTTAGAATCGACGAGGAGCTGTCGCTGTTTGTTTCCAAGGTTCCCGACACATTTTGTTCGGGCGCCAACAAAGCCCTTCTTGCAGGCAGAAAACCCGACGACTTCAGGCACGAACAGAATCTGCTTATAAAAGGCGAAAAAGATGTTCTTCTGACGGGATGCAGTCATTCCGGCATTGTCAGCATTATTGAAAGTGTTACGGATGCGGAACCGGCATACTGCATAGGCGGTTTTCACGTTTACAATCCCGTCAGCAGAAAGACGGTTGATGAAGGGCAGCTCAGAGAGCTGTCCGAATCTCTGAAAAAATACGGCGGGATTGAGTTTTACACCTGCCACTGCACGGGAAACAAGGCATACAGATATCTCAGCGAAAGGCACGGTAACATTCATTACATTGCCTGCGGAGATGAAATCTTTATATAAACAATAAACAACAAAGGAGAAACGGTATGGATAAAACTGCCCTTTTCAGTCTTTCTTACGGAGTGTTTTTTCTCTCGACAAAAAACGGTGAAAAAATAAATGCCTGCATAACAAACACGGCAATTCAGGCGGCTTCTTCTCCCGACAGAATTGCCATTTCATGCATAAACACAAACATAACCTGTATGATGATAAAGATGAGCAAGGTGTTCTCACTGAGTATTCTTGACAGCACTTGCACCTATGACCTCATAGAGAGATTCGGTATGCACTCGGCGAGGGATACAGACAAGTTTATGGGGCTGAATCTGCCCGTTGACAAAAACGGCGCGCCGTATCTCACAGAGCAGGCGTGCGCAGTGCTGACCTGCCGTGTTGTTGAAAGCATTGATTTAGGCAGCCACACACTGTTCATTGCCGAGATAGATGACGCTTTTAAAGTCAGCAAGAACCCTCCGCTGACCTACGCAGACTACCATGCGAAGGTCAAACCGAAGCCCGCCGCTCCCGCAGCGGGCAGGAAAATAACCGGCTGGAAGTGCAAAATCTGCGGTTATTATTATGAGGGCGAAAATCTGCCCGCCGATTTCATCTGTCCGCTTTGCGGACACCCTGCGAGCGATTTTGAGCCGGTTTATGCAGAATAATCATATTTCGGGAGGCGGTTATTTATGATTTCCAATATTTTCAGTCAGTTTCTGTTTAAGTTTTTAACGGGATTTTTCTCGGTTGTGTTCGGTTTTATGTCGATTCCTTTTGTTATAAACAAAGTTCCACCGAAGGCACCCGACAGCTTCACTCCGGTTGTGAGATTTGCGGTAACAAGCGACGTTCATCTTGACGGAAACCCGGAGCAGCCCGCGGCGCTGAGACTGGCGCAGCTGTTTGAGGACTGCTACGCTTATGCCGAAGGTGAGAATTACAAAAATCTTGACGCTGTTGTTGTTGTGGGCGACTTTGCGACAAGCGGCGCCGATGAGGAATATGAACTGTTCAACGAGATAGTTGAGAACAACATAAAAGAAGGCACCGAAATTTTAGCCGTGCTCGGAAACCACGAATTTATCAGCTACCGCGACTATGACGCATCCATAGCTTATGAGCACTATAAAAAGCTTATAAACGAAGATGTTGACCGTCATCTTGTTATAAACGGCTACCACTTTATTGCCTGCTCCTACAGTGAGGACGGCAAAACGTTTGACAGCAAAAAGGACTGGCTCAACAAGGAGCTTACCGTCGCGACAAAGGAAGATGCGGATAAACCTGTTTTTGTTTTTCAGCACCCCGCCCCGTTTGCAACAATTTACGGAAGTGTGAACTGGGGAGATTTCACGGTGAGAACGGTGTTTGAGAAATACCCGCAGATTATTGATTTCTCCGGGCATTCGCATTACGCAAACAGCGACCCGAGAACAATCTGGCAGGGAGCTTTCACCGCAGTCGGCACGGGCTCGCTCTCGGCGCTTATGAGCAACCTGAACTACATTGAGGGCGATGAGGATGCTCCCGGTGAGTCTGGTGCGTTCTGGATTGTTGAAGCGGATGCAGACGGAAACGTCCGCCTTAAGCTCTATGACATAGTGAGCCACCGGTTCTTTGAGAAAAACGACTACTATCTTACCGATGTTGCGAAGAAATCGTCACATCTTTATTCCTGGAGCAATCTTAAATCGCTTGACACTGCGCCCGAATTCCCCGACGGGGCAAAAGTGACTGCAGGCAAAAGCAACGAGGGCAACACACTGCTCGAGTTTCCGAACGCCGAGGGCTACTGGGAAACGGAAGATTATAAAATCACAGTCAGGTCAGGAAGCAAAGAAGTTTTTGCCGCAACCGTTGTTTCAAATTACGTCAGAGCGGACTTAACGCAGATGAGCGTTGACATAGGCAAGCTTGATGCGGGTGAATACACCGTTTCAATAACGCCTTACAGCCCTTATGCAAAAGGCGGAAAAACGCTTAACGGAAGTATAGAGGTATTATAGTGAACATTGGATTTTATGCTTGTGCGGTTGTGTTTATTCCGGTTTTTATATGCGGATTACTGTTTGCTGTTCTGAAAGAAAAATCCGCAGGACTTGTTTCGGGCTTTAACACAATACCGAAAGAAAAGCAGGCGGAATATGACAGGAAATATATTGCACGTGACATGAGAAATCAATGTTTTATATGGTCGGCAATTATGCTCGCCGGCGCTTTGCTCTGTGTGTTTGTTTCAAAGTATATGGCAATACCCGCTTTTGTTATATGGCTGATTTTGTTTTTGAGACAGGTTCATTTTGACAGCGACAAAGCGTTCCAAAAGTATCTTAAGAAAAATAATAATTAAACCTTTTTGCATAAAAAAAGCACTGCCGAGGGCAGTGCTTTTGGTTTTTGTTTTGTTTTTGGAATTTGTTATCTGATTGACTTGTAGGCGGGACCGAATGCTGTGCATGCTCTGAAATCTGCGCCCTCGCGGTCTTTTGTGCCGAACGAATTCCAGACGGCGGGTCTGAAAATCTTTTCATCGGGAATATTGTGAAGGGCTACGGGGATGCGGAGAATTGAGCAAAGCGAAATGAGGTCGGCGCCGATGTGACCGTAGCTGATTGCGCCGTGGTTTGCACCCCAGTTATTCATAAGGTCATAAGCTGAATTGAAGGCATCACCGCCGACACCGTTGCATCTGGGAGCGAACCAGGTGCAGGGCCAGGTGTAGTCCGTTCTCTTCCAGAGAATGTCGGAAACCTCGTCGGGAAGGTTGACTGTCCAGCCCTCGCAGATCTGGATGACGGGACCGAGACCTTTGACGATGTTGAGGCGAATCATTGTGGCGGGCATTTCAGCTCTTGTAAGGAAGCGGGATGAATATCCGCCGCCGCGGAAATAGCCTCTGTCTGCCATTGCCCAGGTTGTGGCTTCTGTCATAAGCTTCTGATCTTCGGGAGTGACTTTGAACCACTCTTTGATGATGCCGTTGCCGTTTTCATCCTTGACTTCACCGCAGGCATCAATGCAGCAGGCGCCTGAGTTGATGAGGTGGATAAAGCCGTCTGCCTCTTTTGCCTTGCCTTCGATATCATAACCGGTAACTCTTTTTACGGAATCTCCGCTCCAGTAGGTGCGGACATCGGCGAACATCTGCGGACGGTTTGTAAGAAGCTTCATAAGGAGCATTCCGAGACCGTTGAGGGTATCGTTCTCTGTTGCGAGAACATAGGGCTCTCTTGCACCGTTCCAGTCAAATGAGGAGTTGAGCATTGCCTCGGCAAAATCGGCGTTGGGATAGTGATCCGTCCACTGTCTCTGACCCTGGAAGCCGGCTGCTATGGCGTTGTGACCGACCATTTCTTCTTCTCTGCCTTCGGGAAGATTCTTGTTGCCGTTCATAAGGTCTTTGATGATGCACATCATTTTCACGGAGAATTCCCAGTCTTTATCTTTCTCTTCGCGGGTTTTCTGGAAGAACTCGGGATTCTTGTCGAAAGCTTCTTTGCAGTGTTCTTTAGTCCAGGCGAGAGCCTTCTGGAACTCCGCCTCGTCATAGATGCCCTCTTCCATTCGGCGGATTATTTCAACCTCGTCAACGGATTCAACGCGCATACCGAGGTATTCTTCGATAAATTCAGAGTTGATTATTGAGCCGGCAATACCCATGCAGATTGAGCCGATCTGAAGGTATGACTTGCCTCTCATTGTTGCAGCCGCAACTGCCGCGCGGGCAAAACGGAGAAGTTTTTCTTTGACATCATCGGGGATTGATTCGTCATCGGCGTCCTGAACATCCTTGCCGTAGATACCGAAGGCGGGAAGCCCTTTTTGTGCGTGTGCGGCGAGAACGGCGGCAAGATAAACAGCACCGGGGCGCTCTGTTGCGTTGAAGCCCCATACACCCTTGATTGTGTAGGGATCCATATCCATTGTTTCTGAGCCGTAGCACCAGCAGGGAGTTACGGAAAGAGTGATGTCAACGCCCTCTTTTTTGAACTGTGCCGCTACCTGAGCCGCTTCTGCCACTCTGCCGATGCTCGTCTCGGAAATAACCACCTTGACGGGTTCGCCGTTTGAGTAACGGATGTTGTCGGTGAACAGTTTTGCGGCGGCTTTAGCCATATTCATAGTCTGTTCTTCAATGCTTTCTCTGACCTTGAGAGCGCCTCTTCTTGCATCAATGATGCGTCTGATGCCGATTACGGGGTAATCGCCGATAAGTCTGCTTTCTGCCATAATCAATTATCCTTTCGTATATAAATATAAATTATTTGCCTGTAACGGTTAAAAATGTTTTATAAGCCGACGCCCATTTTTCGGAATCCTTCGGCTCATAAGTTCTGAGCGATTCGCTGTCAGCAATAATGCGCCTTGCCGCGGCGACATCTTTAATGCTGCCGTCGGCAATAAGCTGAACGGCAATATTGCCGAGAACGGTCGCTTCAATGGGACCCGCCTTGACGGGAACACCGCAGGATGAGGCGGTCATACCGCACAGAAGACCGTCTTTGACACCGCCGCCGATTACGTGGATGCAGGGGTAATTTTTGCCCGTGCAGTCTTTGAGCATATCGAATGTCATGCGGTATTTCATGGCGAGACTCTCGTAAATACATCTGATAATCTCACCGACGGACTGAGGAACATACTGACCTGTTTTACGGCAGTATTCCCGGACGCGGCCGGGGATGTTGCCCATAGGCACAAATTCGGGTGCGTCGGGATCTATAAAGCACTTAAACGGTTCTTCTGCGAGGGCGAGTTTTTCGAGTTCGGCATAGCTGTATTGCGTGCCCTCTCTTGCCCACTGACGGCGGCTCTCCTGAATCAGCCAGAGACCGATTATATTTTTCAGGAAGCCCGTTGTGCCTTCGCAGCCGCCTTCGTTTGTGATATTCATTGAAAGCGATTTCTCATTGACAATGGGTTTGTCAAGCTCCGTGCCGAAAAGAGACCAGGTGCCGCTGCTTAAGAAGGCAAAGCCGGATTCGCCGCTCGGAACGGCCGTGATTGCCGACTGGGTGTCGTGCCCGCAGACGCTGTAAACCTTTGCCTTGTCAACGCCGAGCTCTTCGCAGATCTCGTCGCTGAGCACACGCACGGATTCGCCCGGCATTGTGATTTTGCCCGCAAGGGAGCGGGGAATGCCGAGTTTTTCAAAAATCTCATTGCACCAGTCTTTTGTGTTTATGTCAACAAGCTGTGATGTGGTTGCTATGGAATATTCGGTAACCTGACTGTCGGTAAGAAAATAGGCGAAAAGGTCGGGCATAAACAGGAAGCTTTTTGCACGCTCAAGGAGTTCCGGCCTCTGCAAAGCGACGGAGTAAAGCTGGAACACCGTGTTGAGTTCCATAAACTGTATGCCTGTCAGGGAATAAAACTTCTCTTTGGGGATGGTTTCAAACGCTTTTTCGACCATACCTTTTGTGCGGAGATCTCTGTAATGAACGGGATTTTCGAGCAGTCTGCCGTCAGCGTCAAGCAGACCGAAATCAACGCCCCAGGTGTCAATACCGATTGAGTCGAAGCCGCCGTCTGCCTTTGCCTTCAGGATACCCTGCTTGATTTCGTGGAATAGGCGCAGAACATCCCAGTATGCGGTGCCGCAGACGGTGACGGGGTCGTTCGAAAAACGGTGAACCTCTTTGAGTTCAATCTTTTCGCCGTCGAATATGCCGATTATCGCTCTGCCGCTTGAGGCGCCGAAATCAAATGCCAAAACTCTTTTTTTCATAGTTTACTGAACAACACCTTTTTTGAGAATAATGTTTGCGTAAATGGCTGTTTCGCCGCTGGCGACAACGCAGTATGCCTTTTTTGCTCTTTCATAAAAAGCAAAGCGTTCGACAAGTTCAAACTTTTTGTCGCCCTCCTTTGACTTAACGATGTTTTCATACTCGCTCCAGATGGGAGGACGCTCACCGTCGGAGCCGTTATCCATAAGAGCGACAGGACATTCTACGTAGGTGTCGAGCGGCATAAGGTCGAGTATGGCGGAGAGAATTTCGGGAACACCGTGACCGTCAAGGCGGACAAGGCGCTGAGCTATTGAAGCGGCGGGGAAGTTGCCGTCGCCGATGACGAGCTCATCGCCGTGACCCATCTCCATAAGTATTTTAAGCAATTCTGGTGAGAGAACCGGAGATATGTTTTTAAGCATATATAATCCCCTTTCAGCCGCACAGAACGGCAATATATAGTAATTATACATTATTAATTTATATTTGAAAAGGGGTTATTTATTATTTTTGACAAAAAATACGGGATGTTTTACACATCCCGCAAGGTTTAAGAAAATGATTATTGAGTTGCCTGACAAAAAATACGGGATGTTTTACACATCCCGCAAGGTTTAAGAAAATGATTATTGAGTTGCCGAAATGTCGTTTTCAGCGCGGGTCAGGCGAACTGTTACACGCTGCCTGCCGCTGTAGGTGCAGGTGAAAAGAGTCATATCCCAGCCGTCGTTGGCTTTCATACCGTCGACATCGAAGCCGTCCACCTGCTCTACGGATGATATTTTGTAGGTATAGGTGAGACCCGTAACGTCGGTGTAATAGACCTTGTCGCCGACGGAGGCGTATTTGAGGGAGCCGAAATGGCTCTGATAATTATGGGCGCAGATAATTGCGGTGCCGTCCCAGACGCTGCCGCTGTAAAGGCAGGGCGAGTATTTAAGCTTTGCAAGACTCCAGCCCGACTGAACGGGAAGTGAAATGCTTAATGAAGGAATTGAAATGACGCCGATGTATTTTTCACCGTCAACAGTTACGGTTTTTTCGCCGTTTTCATCTTCGGTGTAGGTCTCTTCTTTCGGGGCTTCGATAACGGTTGAAATAATCATCTGTGCCGTTTCGCCCGCTTTTTTGTCTGTTATGCGGTTATAAGCAAACAGACCCCCTGCCGCTGTTACAAACAGCAGACCGAGAGTCATGAGGATAATTCCGATTTCAGACTTTATGCTTTTTCTTTCCTTCGCCATAAATAACAAATCCTATTGCGAAAAGGATAACTCCTACTGTGCCGAGAACGGGAACTGGATACTGGAGCATACCCGTCTGCGGGAGTTTTTCGGGAGTTGTCTGTTCTGATGACTGTTTGCCTGTATTGCCGCTCATATCGGGAGGGTCAATGTGCGGTTTGGGTGTATTTGAGCTTCCGCCGCCCGAAACGGTGCCCGGAGTCTGGGGAGGAACTATATAAGTTGAGCCGCCCTTAACTGTGGTTTCTTCGGGCGCGGTGGGAGGTTCGGTGGGATCTTCACCCGTGACGGGCTCGGTCGGGTCTTCCTCTGCGGGGATGTCGATTTTGGGCTGAGCCGTTACATCGAAGGCAAGGGAATCGCCTGTATCATAAGGAACAAATGCAAGGAACGGGGTGAAGATATCTTCCTGCGAATAAATAAGGTAAGCGCCGACGGGGATATTTTTAAGGAGCGCTTTGCCGTCGCTGCCGGATGTTGCTTTCTGAGTTGCAACGCCCGAAGCTTTAACTGCGGAATAAAGCACCGATGCCGCATCGGTGTCAGAGAGACTGACATCCGTTGAAGAGAAATCTTCGGTGAGAGTAAATTCGGCGGAGCCGTTTTCAATGGCGGCGTCTGCAACTTTAACCGCTACTGCGGTTTTGCCCTTAACCGGTTTATCGTCGGTCTGGTTTATCATTTCAACAGTGATGCTGCCGCTGTCATTTGCGGCAAAAGCAGGAACGCAGGCAGACACAAGCAAAAGAAGCACTGCCGACATAACAAGAATTATTTTTTTCACTTTGCATTCCTCCTTTTCTTTCTTTTTACAAGGATAACTACTATAAACAAAATAAGCAGAGCCGGAGCCAGAACGAGAACAGCGAACTGTTCATCTGTCAGACTTCTGACTGCGGGGGCAATTGTTTTTTGCCGCTGCACCGCAACTTCATAAGAGATTCTGTTGCCTCTGACTATAAGGCGATGGGTGTTTATGCCGTAGGGCGTGCAGGTGACGAGCGAGACATAGTCTTTGCCCGGAACAATCTGCAGGTCGTTTACTTCAGAGGGAACAACGGTTACTATCTGGTCAACCTGATAGGCGAGGACTTCATCGAGAACGTAGATGTAGAAAACATCGCCGAGTTTCACTTTGTCAAGGTCGGTGAAAAGTCTTGCGGAAGGAAGACCTCTGTGACCTGTAAGGACGGCGTGAGTGCCAACACCGCCGACGGGAAGGGAGGTTGTGGGGATGTGCCCCACCGCCTTCTGAAGAACCGACTCTTTTGTGGTGTGAAAAATCGGTATTCTTAACCTGATGGAATCGATTCTGAGGTAGCCAATCATACCGTCGCCGGACGGATTGACAGCCGCCTGATACTCGTTGTTGCCGTCAAGGTCTTTCTGGTTGCGGGGAAACTCGTTTGTTGTGATGGTGTGGTTATACTGACGGGCATCCTCAAGGATTTTATGAAAATCGTCTTTTGTCATATCGGCGATTTTCTGCTCGTAGGTGTCGATAGCCACGCTCTGGTGCGCCTTGTTGACAAGGTCGCTTACGGTAGGATACATCACCAAGCCAAGCCCCGCGAGGAACACGAGAACAAGTATAATTGTTGATAAGTGCTTTTTCATATTAACTCACGCGCTTTGTTTGATGATATATCCGACAGTAATCAGGGTATTTCCTGCCCGGATAAACCGGGCAGGAAACGGTAAACAATTAACTGTTTAAATTATGCCTCGGACTTTTTCTTTCTGGAAACGAGAACTACAGCAACTACCATAAGAACAGCACCGCCGGCGATGAAGAGGTATGTGCCCATGCCGCCTGTTGTGGGAAGGATGCCGCCTGCTTTGTTGACTACTGTTGCAGTGTTGCCGGAAACGCCTGTGCAGACACCGTCGTCGTTATAAGTTGCAACAACATTGAATTCAACGGGGTTCTTGAGAAGGTTGTAGTTGTCGGGAGCTTTTGTTTCGGTGAGGGTGTATAAGCCTTCGCCTACGCCGTCGATGATAATCTTACCGTTTGCATCGGAAACCACGGTTGCATTTTCCGGTGTTGCGTCAAGAGTGGCGGATACTGTGTATTTGCCTGTATTGGAATCAAAAGTTACAGGGATGTTCTGGTTGCCGGGACCCTTAAGGAGGAATTCTGCGCCCTGAAGTTTTTCGCCTTTAGCGTTAACCTTTGTAACGTCAAGAGTGAAAACATAAACGTTGACATTTGAGGGAGGAGTTGTCTCTTTGATGGTGTCATCAGAGTAGTTGCTGCTGTATTCAAGTTCTGCAGCGTTTGAGTTTGCCGTTGTTGAAGGATAAACTTCAGCGTTTGCATTTACGGTTGCGGAGTAGGTGATGGCAATAGCTGTGTCTTTCTGATATTCTTTTAATGTATTGAAAGGAACGGAAACTGTTGTAATCTGACCGTTGTATGTAATCTGGCAGTCGGCGGTAACATCATCGCTGCCGATGGTAACTACGACGTTCTGGTCGGGGGTGAGACCATCGGTCATGGTATCGGTTACTTTATAGATATAGTTTGAGTAGTTGGTGAGGTCGGGAACGATGGAGTCAATCTGGAAGCCGACATGCTGACCGAGATTTGCGCTAACTCTTTCTTCGCCCTGTGCGGAAACATCGTTGGAAGCGTCATCGGAAACGCCTGTGATTTTCTTTTCGATTGTGGGAACGGATGCTTTGAGAAGAATCTCAGCATCGGGGTTTGTTGTGGTGAGCGCAATGTTTGCGATTGCCTTCTGAGCATTGCTTGCTTCGTCGGGGTTTTCAACGCCTTCATCATAAACAAGGTAGTAGCCGGTGTCAAGGTTGTCAATAACTGCAGAGTTGGCATCTGTAGCTGTTACGGAGCCGGCTGCATCGCCTGCCGCTGCATAAATGTCTCTTGCAAATTTCTGACGGTCGGCATCATTTGAAAGAGCGGCAACATAGGAGTATGCTCTTGCGCTGAGATCTTCGCCGAGTGATGCGGGAAGCTTATTTTCATCCTGAAGTGCCTGAAAGAAAGCGTTAAAGGGCTCGGCTAAGGTGTAGTCATAGTCGGTCTTTGCTTCGTTGTAGGTAACGTCGAAAATTTTGTATGCTTTGTAGGTGTGGCCGAGCATTGAAACTGCTTCGTTTGTGTTGGTGATGGTGATTGAGCCGGTGTCAGCCGCAATGCCGGGAACGGACATTGAAGCGAGGACGAACAGCACCATAACTGCCGCGAGGATGATTCTGCTTACGTTTTTCATTAGTGTAACCCTTTCTTTATTAGAATTGTATTTTAAACAAATTTAAAACCTTAATAAATGCGACTGTCTAATTAATGCGTTTGCGGTGGCGTCTGCGCCTGCCGGGTGAAACATCCAGGAGAACGAATGCCGCTGCTGCAAGCATTAACATTGAGCCCGCCGTGGCTGTGATTATTACCGGGGAGAGTCTGCCGCCCGTTTCGGGCAGAACCGGTATATTTGAGGTTGATGTGTTTGTTACCGTGAGAACACCGCCTTCAATACCCGCTGTGTTGTTGGAGCTGTAGGAAGTCACAAAGCCGGGAACTTCGCTTATCTCTTCAACATAATACTTGTAGGAGTAGGTGCTTGCATCATCACCGGTTTCGGATAAAACAAGGTCGTCATAAACCTTCTGCCAGCCGTTTGAAGAGTTAAGGGTGAAGGTGTCGTATTCTTCGTCGTAATAAGAGGTTACGGGTTGTGTCTGAGTGGTCTCTTCGATTGAAACAAAACGATTGTCCTGGTCTGTATTATGAATTGTTCCGTCGGTAATAAAACCGGGATGCCTGTATGTGGTAAGCGTTTTTGAGTAGGTATAATTCAGCTGCGTGTCTTCGTTTATTGTAAACGACTGAACATTTGTGGTAACCGCAGGCCAGAGTGTGTTGCCTCTGTAGCTGACACTGTTAGTCATCTGGGTTGTGGCGAGCTGAGTGCCGTTTAAACTGATTTTGCCATTGGACTGGTTCTTTTTGCTGCAATAGAATGTTACATAGAAAGAAACCGTGCTGCCGGGGACTACGCTTTTAACCACATCGGCTTCGCCCTGGACGGATATTGTAACAGTGAAGTAAGTCGGCGTATGTTTTTCAACGTGACGGTTGAGCTGCATTTCGACTTCGGGCAATCCGGTGTCTGTCAAAGTTGCGCCGATTCTGTTTTTCCAGAGCTTGCGGACCGCCACGAGACCTTCTTCGGGGAACTCCCTGTTTGTGACGGTCAGTTTGCCGTCTTTTGCGGTGAGTTCGGGAGAATAATCAACTGTGAAATATCCGTCGGGACAGTCTTCACGTATATAATAAGTATATCTTTCGTCGTTTGCGTTGCGGATGGGCAAGGTGAGGGTTTCGGAATAACCGTCTGAGTCACTGAGGGTTATGTAACTAACCGTCTCTTCGGTGTCGCTGTTTTCCGCCTTGCGGAAAAGGGTGATTTCAACGTCGGGGAGAGAAGATGTGTTTTCTATCGGGTTGCCGGTCGCATCTTCCCACTTTTTCTCGACGGTGATGTCAACATTCTCTTTTCGGGAGAGGAAGGTTACTTTACCGTTGTTGCCGAGAAGTCCGCTGACCGTTGCGCTTGAATCCGCCGTGCCGTCGGCAACTGCCGTGTAGGCATAGGAGCTTGAATATGCGGCGGAGCCGGTGACATTGTCCGTCTTTGCGGCGGTCGCGTCATTGTCGGTCTTCATTGTGCTGCTGACAAAGTTAAATTCATCGTCGGTGATGACATTGAAATAATAATCATTGTCGCCGGGAATTTCATAAGCAACCGTTGTGAGCGGGGTATTGTCGCCGTCGAAGGCGTTTGTGTAGGCGGGACCTTCGCCTATATCATTGTCAAAATTGACGCCGTAGGTCAGGGTTGTGGGTTCAGCGGGGATGTATTCGCCGTTGGTAATATTTTCTCTGTCGGCGAAGGTGAACATTGCAACCTCGGTAGCGGGAAGGTTCCAGACAAGAGTCTGCTGACCGCCTGCATCTTCGGTGACCGTTACCGTTGTAGAGTAACCGTGGAAGGTGTAGGTGCCGTCGCCGTCGGGGTCAACGCCTGTGACGGGGGAAGCTCCGTTCGGCTTCAAGGTTATGTCGGTTATAAACATACCCTCACCGATAACATCGGTGAAAACAACGTCGCTGCTCGCTTCGCCCGAGCCCTCGTGATTGACTATGGGAATTGTGTATTCCTGCGAGCCCATCTTGATGATATTTGCAAGGGTTACGAAGGCGTTCATCAGAACCGAATAAGTGTTGGCAAAGGTTACATAACCGTCGCCCTCATTAATATAGGTATAATTACCGTCCGCGGAATAATCTTTTTCGGTAACTTTGGGAGCCCAGTCGGACTGACCCATATAATGTTTGATTTTCTCTCGCGAGGTAGCGCCGGTTCCGTTTCTTCCCTCCACTCCGACCATATAATACGGATTCAGAAGGCAAGCGGTATAGTTTGCACTGTCGTCATCGGCGGGCTCGTCAACTCCGAGGCCTATATTGAACCATTGAACATCAATTTCTTTGCCGTTGCTGTTATATTCCTCATAAGCTTCGGCAAGACGGTCACGCCATAAAGAAGCGGAAAGTATTGCTCCTGTTGCCATAAGCTCGCGTCTGTCGCCGCCACCGGAGTCACCCGAGGTGCCGGAGTTGGTAGTTATCGTATTTGTCCTGAGATCCGAAAGAGTCTCTGAATTCCAGTTTTTACTCGCCAAAGTCGGTTCGCCGTCGGTAAGCATGATAACATAGGGTCTGCGTTCAATAC
>JAEEYU010000015.1 GCA_016288315.1 Clostridiaceae bacterium
AAAAAGGGTATATTTTCAATAAACGCACAGAGATAATATACACACTTTGCTGTTAATTCCAACCGGTTATTATTCATAAATATTGATATCGGGTAATAATTGATTTGCTTATTATGCAATTGACAAGTGTATCGATTTCTGCTACTATTAATACACGGTTTTTACCCCACGGAAATTACTACCCCAGGGCGCCCCAAAAACCGTATTAAAACACAGCTGAAACGCTTGTATATCAAGACTTTGAGGTACTCCTAGACTGCTGCAAAACCGAGATTCCCCAGTTCAAATCTGGGTGGTACCTCCAAAAAGAAAAAGTCGCGAAAGCGGCTTTTTCCTTTTTGTACTCTTCATTTTTCACTCTTCATTCTTATTTCTTCTCTCCGTTCTCTCCCGCGACTTTTTCCAATGAAAAGATAAGAGAGAAAAGATAAGAGAATCGGTTGCTTTGCTTAGCAAAGCGTTGATTATATCAAATGACTCTGGTATAATATATAATACGGAGGTGAACACATGGATAACCCTTTACTTGATAAATCACTGGATTTTGCTGTTCAAATCGTTCTGTTTTACGAGAATTATTCCAAATCAAAAAAAGACACAACAATTCCTAAACAACTGCTTCGTTCTGCAACTTCAATCGGCGCAAATATCAATGAAGCCGTTTACGGAAACAGCAAGGCGGATTTTATTGCCAAACTCCACATCTCTTTAAAGGAGACCGGCGAGAGCATTTATTGGTTGACACTTCTGAAACGAACTGGGTTTTTTGAATATCAGTATGATCCTTTGTTATCACAAGCAGAAGAAATTAAACGTATGTTGATATCATCCATCAAAACAGCAAAAGGCGGGATATAATTATGGATTATTCAGAGCCAAAGATTCGAGCATCTTTCGCTACTGATGCCGGTGATATTCGTGACATTTGTGAATTCAGTCTCGGTTATCCGTGTGAATCGGCGCTTGTCAAATATCGCTTGGAGCAATTGAACCGTGAGGAAGAAATTGTTTTAGTCGCAGAATTTGACGGCAGGGTTGTCGGGTTTGTTCACGGAGAAAAATATCGTTGCTTATATTATGAAACAGCGTTAAATATTCTGGGGCTTGCTGTTTTACCGGATTATCAAAAATGCGGTATTGGTTCAAAACTTATGATGGCAATTGAAATGTGGGCAAATGATAATTCCATCCGAATAATCAGATTGAATTCCGGCGCACACAGAACGGAAGCTCATACTTTTTATAGAAACATCGGTTATGTGAATGAAAAAATGCAGCTTCGGTTTTTAAAAGAAATTTAAGTTGTCAAATCGTATTCTTAATTTTTCAGTTTTCATTATTCATTAAAACAACAGGATTTTTAACAGAAAAATGAATACTGAAAAACTGTCAAATTAAAAATGTCGGGTGGCCGCCTACACCCGATAATTATGGAATTATTCATTTACTCAGAAACCGATTCTGTATTATTCTGCGCTGTATGTCTGTTCATTAACAAAGTTGCACTTTAGTGAAACAGGCACAGACAATCCGATGCTTTGCATCGGGTTTTCAATTTAGTCTCCGCTTGCGGTGCCGGTTATTACTATAACCTGAAAAAACAAAACCCTGCCGACCGGCAGGGTTTTCCGTTCATATCCTATTTGTCAAATTCCTTGAGATGTTTTTTGATAGCATTAAATGTCTTATCGCTTATGAAATGCTCTATTCTGCACGCATCGTCAGCGGCGGTCTTTTCATCAACGCCCAGCTTCATAAACACAGCCGTCAGGGTAGTGTGGCGGTCATAAACCCTTTTTGCAAGCTTTTTGCCCTCGGCAGTCATCGTGATATTACCCGCCTCGTCAACCTCTACAAGCCCGCGCTTTTCAAGCAGACTTATGCCCCTTGTGATGGAGGGCTTGGCGTAGTTGAGGTGTTTGCTTACATCAACCTTACGGACATTTTCCTGCTGCTTTGAAAGAACATATATTGTTTCAAGATACATTTCAGCGGATTCTGCGTTTGCCATTGTGTTCACCTCTTTGTTTGTTCCATATTAGCACAAAATCCGCAATAATTCAAGATGCTAAAAAAACAAATAAGATTACAAATAAAATTATTAAAAACATCTTGACAAGTTAGCACAAACTAACTATAATAACAATAGGTTAGCGGGTGCTAACATTTATTTTAAGCTACAGGTTAGCTGTGACTAACAGACGGGAGGGCTTTATGATACCGCTTGCAGTTCTCGGAGACGGCAACGAAGGCATAATCAAAAAAGTTGCCGGTAAGCCGGAAGTTAAAAAACACCTTGAAAACCTCGGCTTTATAGTCGGCGATACCGTCAATGTAATCACCGAACAAAACGGCAATATAATCGTCAAGGTCAAAGAGGCAAGAATTGCCGTCAGCAAAGAAATGGCAATGAAGATTTATGTTTGACAAGGAGGAGAATATATGACACTCAAAGATGTTAAAATCGGCAGCACCTGCACTGTAAAACGCATTCACGGCGAGGGTGCCCTCAAGCGCAGAATTATGGATATGGGCATAACCAAGGGCGTTGAGATTTACGTCCGCAAGGTTGCGCCTCTCGGCGACCCTGTTGAAATAACCGTTCGCGGCTATGAACTTTCAATCCGCAAAAGCGACGCAGAGCTGATCGAAATCGTTTAATCGTTTATTTTTTTGTTTCAGAAGTTAGCTCAGACTAACTCGGAAAGGATTATGATATGAGTATTCGCATAGCGCTCGCGGGCAACCCCAACAGCGGCAAAACAACACTTTTCAATGCTCTCACCGGCTCAAACCAGTATGTCGGCAACTGGCCGGGCGTAACTGTTGAGAAAAAAGAGGGCAAGCTCAAAAAGAACAGTGATGTCACAATCACCGACCTTCCCGGCATCTACTCGTTATCTCCATACACAATCGAGGAGGTTGTCGCGAGAGATTATCTTATCGATGAGAAGCCCGACGCAATAATCAACATCGTTGACGGCACAAACCTTGAAAGGAATCTCTACCTCACCACACAGATTGTCGAACTCGGAATCCCGGTGGTTGTTGCCGTTAATATGATGGATGTCGTCAAAAAGAACGGCGACGTCATTGACATCAACGAGCTTTCACGTCAGATTGCCTGCCCCGTCGTTGAAATATCCGCACTCAAGGGCACGGGAATCGACAAAGCGGTTGAGACGGCAATTGAAGCGGCAAAGGGTAAGCCCGGCGTTCCCCAGCACAGCTTCAGCGGGGCGGTTGAACACGCCCTCGCCCACATTGAAGAGAGACTGCTTCACGATATGCCCTCCGAGCAGCAGAGATGGTATGCCGTCAAACTCTTCGAAAGTGATGAAAAGGTTATTGAAAAGCTTAAAATAAGCGCAGATGACCTCGCTCATATAAAAGAAGATATTGAAGCGGCGGAAAACGAGCTTGACGATGACGCCGAGTCAATCATTACAAACGAAAGATATGTTTACATTTCATCCGTAATCAAATCCTGCTACAAAAAGGCAAACAAGGGCAAGCTTTCCACCTCGGATAAAATCGACAAAATCGTCACCAACCGTTTTCTCGGCCTTCCGATTTTCGCCGCGGTTATGTTCCTTGTTTATTATATCGCCATGCAGACAATAGGCGCATTTGCAACCGACTGGGTTAATGATGTTCTCTTCGGCGAGTGGGTTCCCAACGGAGTGAGCGCCCTGCTTGAAAGCCGTGTTCCCGAATGGCTCTTCGGCCTTATCAACGACGGTATTGTTGCAGGTATCGGTGCCGTTCTCGGCTTCGTTCCTCAGATCCTTGTTCTCTTTGTTATGCTTGCCTTCCTTGAGGGCTGCGGTTATATGGCGCGTGTCGCCTTCGTAATGGACAGAATCTTCCGTCATTTCGGTCTTTCAGGCAAATCGTTCATCCCGATGCTTATCGGCACGGGCTGCGGCGTTCCCGGCGTTATGGCGTCAAGAACAATTGAGAATGAACGCGACCGCCGTATGACTATAATGACAACAACCTTCGTTCCCTGTTCCGCAAAACTGCCGATAATCGGTCTTATCGCCGGCGCACTGTTCGGCGAGTCCGGTCTTGTGGCAACCTCGGCATATTTCATCGGCGTTGCGGCGATTATCGTTTCGGGCATTATGCTTAAAAAGACAAAGCGCTTCGCAGGCGACCCCGCACCCTTCGTAATGGAACTTCCCGCCTACCACCTTCCCACCGTCGGAACTGTTCTCCGCTCAACCTGGGAGCGCGGCTGGTCGTTCATCAAAAAAGCGGGCACCGTCATCCTCCTTTCAACAATCGTCATCTGGTTCTTCCTTTCATTCGGCTTTGAAAACGGCTTCGGTATGGTTGAAGATGTTGACAATTCTCTTATGGCAAAAATCGGCAATGTCTTCGCGTGGCTCTTCATTCCGCTCGGCTTCGGCAGCTGGAAAACAGCTGTTGCCGCCGTCACAGGCCTTATTGCAAAAGAAAACGTCGTAAGCACATTCGGTCAGCTTTACCACTACGGCGGAGAGCTTGCCGAGAACGGCGACGAAATCTGGTCGGCGCTTGCAGCGGATTTCAACGCAATGAGCGGCGGTCACGGAGCACTTGCAGGTTATTCGTATCTCATATTCAACCTTCTCTGCGCTCCCTGCTTTGCGGCAATCGGCGCTATCAAACGTGAGATGAACAACGCAAAATGGACCTGGTTCGCAATCGGCTACCAGTGCGGTTTTGCCTACCTCATTTCGCTCATCGTCTTCCAGTTCGGCTGCCTTTTCACGGGCGATTTCACAAGCCACATAATCGGCATTATCGCTGCGGTCGCTGCATTTGCAGGGCTCTGCTATATGCTTGTCAGAAAGAACAAATACAACGAAAACCACCTCTTGGTTAAATAAGAATCATTGCTGAAAGGAGATGTGAATATGCTTTCATTTTTACAGAATAACTGGGTAACAATCGTTACAATCGCGGTTCTTGCCGCAATAGTGATACTTGCAACGGTGAAAATCATAAAAGATAAAAAATCCGGTATAGGACCGTGCGGAAAAAAGTGCTCGCAGTGTTCGCACTCCTGCGGTATGTATCCTCAGAAATAAAAATACACACAAAAAAGAAGGGCTGTTAATTCAGCTCTTCTTTTTTGTATAACCGTTCCCGGTTGAAGAAAACGCAAAACTGTGTTAAACTTAAAAACGAATAATAATCACAGATTGAAGGTGAAAGCGTTGAACGGCAGAATTCTGTTGAAGGCGGCAGGCAAACTGCTTGCGGGGCTTGTCATAATCGCTCTGCTCCTTTTCCCTGCGGCAGGCACAATAAAGTTTTATAACGGTTGGCTCTTCATTATCATACTGTTTGTGCCGATGATTATTGCCGGTGTTGTTCTTGTCTTTAAAAACCCGTCTTTGCTTGAAAAACGCCTCAACGCAAAAGAAGAACAGAACGAGCAGAAAACCGTTGTTATTTTAAGCGGAATTATGTTCCTCGCCGCCTTTGTCTCGGCGGGCTTAAGCTACCGCTTCGGCTTCCTCGTTCTGCCGCTGTGGGCGGCAAAAACAGGAGCGGTTTTCTTCCTGTGCGCCTATGTGATGTATGCGGAGGTTCTGCGTGAAAACACCTATCTTTCAAGAACAGTTAAGGTTCAGGAGAATCAGAAGGTAATCGACACGGGGCTCTACGGAGTTATGCGCCACCCTATGTATTGCGCAACGCTTTTTCTTTTTCTCTCAATGGGAATAGTCCTCGGCTCGCTCGTTTCATTTGCGTTTCTGCTCCTGTATATTCCAATAATCGCAAAACGCATAAAAAACGAGGAGCAGGTGCTCGAAGAAGGTCTTGACGGCTACTCCGACTACAAAAAGCGCGTCAGATACAAAGTGATTCCGTTTATCTGGTAATCTGCCTTACGGCCTGATTATAAATATTATTCAAGGAGCGGACTGTTTGAAAAAGTTCAACTCACCGGAGATTGCGGGCTGACCGGGAGGTCTGCCGCATCCGGCACACCTCCCTTTGCAGTCAACAATATCAGGAGGTTAAATAATGAAAACAAATGACTGTGTTATCCGTCGCGAAAAACCGGAAGATTATGACGCGGTTGAAAATCTTGTGCGCGAATCTTTCTGGAACGTCTATCGCCCCGGCTGCAGCGAACACTATGTGCTGCACGTTTTAAGAAACGACCCCGCCTTCATAAAAGAGCTCGATTTCGTTATGGAAAAAGACGGCGAAATAATCGGGCAGAATATGTTTATGAGAACCGTCATCAACTCCGACAGCGGCACCGATGTTCCCGTTCTCACAATGGGTCCCATCTGCATAACACCGGCACTTAAACGCAGGGGTTACGGCAAAAAACTGCTGGATTACTCGCTTTCTGAAGCCGCGAAACTCGGTTTCGGAGCGGTTTTGTTTGAAGGCAACATCGCCTTTTACGGCAAAAGCGGTTTTGATTACGCAGGCAGGTTCGGCATAAGATACCACGACCTGCCCGAGGGCGCAGACTCCTCGTTCTTTCTCTGCAAAGAGCTTGTCCCCGGTTATCTCGGCGGCGTTACCGGAGTTTATCAGACTCCTCAGGGCTATTATGTCAGCGATGCCGATGTTGAAGAATTTGACAAAGCTTTTCCGTTTAAAGAGAAACTGAAACTTCCGGGGCAGATTTTTTAAAAAAGGATAACAGCAACGAAGCGGGCAGGGGAGAAATCCTCTGCCTGTTTCTTTTAAATAAAAATTGAATTATATAAATCATTATGATAAAATATAAAATAATTGATTATCCGGAGGATGGTTTATGAACAGCAGTCGGAAAAATTCCTCTGTATGGCAGAAAAAATCAACGGGAGCGTTCCTGATGATTCTCGGCTGCCTGCTTATTCTTTCCGTAATTCTGCGCGTCAGTTTTTACAGGTTTGAATATAACGAAAAATTCACAACGGTTGATTACGGCAGATTTAATTATTTCTCATATTTCACCGTCCAGTCAAACCTTTTCGCCGCGTTTTACTGCGTGCTGGCGGCACTTTCGATGTTCGGTGTTAAAAAGCTCAAATCCCTTCAGAAGCCCGCCGTCGGTCTGTTCGTCACAACATACGTCATAATAGCGGGCATCGTCTATTGCAGCGGCTTTCCTATGGGGCTCACCCCTCCGCTTGTGTGGGATACCGCCTACCACCGCCTGCTCAATTCAACGCAGGTGCTCCATCATATGGTAAACCCCGTTGCGTTGCTTGTCTTCTGGTTAAAACAAGGCACAGAGCCCGTGATTAAAAAGCGCATTCTTCCTGCGGTCGGTATATACCCGTTTGTGTATTCGCTTTTCTGTATTGTCCGCGGAGCGTTTTTTAAACCGACCTTTTACGCTTATCCGTTTTACAATCCGTATTTCATCCTTGATGTTATAGCCAAAAACAAGGATGTCAGTCCCGTGTGGGGCTATGCCGCAATGCTGCCCCTTCTCATTTTCGGCATAAGCGTGTTTATATGTATGGCGGCCGTTCTGCTTGCCGTTCACAACAGGCAGGCGAAGAATAACAGCAAAACCGGAGGAAGAACCGTATGATAAAAAGAATACTGAGTTTGATTCTTACCTGCATCCTTCTGTTTACCGCCTGTGTTCCGGCTTTTGCCGTCGCGGCGCCGCAGGATGAAAACTCCTCCGCATCCTTTTTTGAAGATGCGGGAAATAAAATTTCGGAGTTCTTTGAAAAACTTTTCTCCCCGTTAATTAAACTATGGAGGCGTATTGTGGCATATTTTGAGGTTAAAAGCGAGCACGTTCAGTGCACAAAAAACAGAAACGCCGTTCATATGCTCAAATCCGTTACCGACACAATCTGCGACAGCTTTATTATCACAACCGATGACGGCAAGGTAATTGTCATTGACGGCGGTCACAGGACAGAAACGGACTATTTTATCGAATATCTCAAAGCCGCAACGGGCGACAAAAAACCGCATATTGACGCCTGGTTTCTCTCACACGCCCACGACGACCACTGTGAGGTATTTCTCGAGGTTGTTGAAAACAGAGGCAGCGAGCTTACCTTTGACCGCGTTTATGCAAACTTCCCCGAAGCGTCGTTTTATGACGGGAGCGACGAATGGGCAGTTATGGTTATTACCGAATACAACCGCCTTATGCCGTCTTTCAGAGACAAGGCGGCTCAGCTTTCCGAGGGCGATGTCTTCAACATCGGCTCGGCGAAATTCACAGTCTTCTACACCTTTAATCCCGAATGGAAAAACTGCAACGAGGGCTCAACAATCATGCGTATGGACCTCGGCGGAGTCAGCGTTATGTTTACGGGCGATGCCGGCGTAAACGCAGGCAACTATGTTGTTGAAAAATATGCGGGCACAGGAGTTCTTGACTGCGATATCTGCAAAATGGCGCATCACGGTCAGGACGGCGTTGACAAAAACTTCTATGAGGCGGTTTCACCTGAAATCTGCCTGTGGTCCACTCCCTCCTGGGTATGGGATAACCGCAACGGCAACCTCAAAACCCTTGAGGTCCGCGCATGGATGGAAGAGCTCGGCGTCAGAATGAACTATATTGCCAAAGACGGCTCATCAATGAGATACCTCTATAACCCGCGCATAGTCACCACAACCGATGTTTTCGAGGAGGGCTATAATGCAGAAACAGCGATTGAACGCCTTGCGCGCCTCGGCTTCGAAGGTATAGATATGGGCTTCGACTACTGGGTTTTTGACGGTTCTCCCTTCTTTAAAGATGATTATCTCGACTGGGCAGGAGCCCTCAAAGCAAAAGCGGATGAAGCGGGAATCGCCTACACCCACGCTCATGCTCCGGGAGAGGCGGATTCCGGCGATGTCATCGGCAGGTCGATTGAAGCGGCGGCTGTGCTCGGCGCAAAATATCTTGTCGTTCACCCCGTCTGGAAAGACGAAAACGGCGACATAATCGACAATAAATCCAAGTTTATTTCGGTAAACGCCGAGGCAATAAAAAAATGGCTCCCCCTGGCGGAAAAATGCGGAGTCATCCTGCTTTCCGAAAATATTCTCTGGGGTGCTTCAAAAGACCCGAGAATTATTGCACAACTCGTCAAAGAGGTGGGCTCCGATTACTTCGGCTGGTGCTTCGATACAGGCCACGCCCACTGCAGCGGCTATAAAATGTCTGTTCTTGAAAAATGCGCCGTTGTTCCTCTCTCCCTTCATATTCAGGATAATGACGGCAGCGGCGACGGTCACCTCATACCCGGCGACGGCACGGTCAACTGGGATGAATTCATAAGCGTTCTCAAAAAAATCGGCTACTGCGGCGACTGTGTAATGGAGGCGCACCACCAGTCCTTAGTCGCCCCCGATAATGAGAGAGACGCAATTCTTACACGTTTGCTTGAAGAAGCGAAAAAACTCCGCGACCGTATGCCGTAAACGTTTTCTTCTGTGTTCATAAAGGAGAATTGTTATGAAAAAAGTGATTTCCGCGTCTCTTGCAATCTGCCTGCTTTTCTGCCTTTCCGGCTGTTCCGGCTACAGGTCGCATTACAGAGCCGTCGGCTTTGCACATTCAAATGTCTCCGACTCCGCTTTTATGAGCTTTTACTCCTTTGACGGCACAAATGTATTTAAGCTCAAAAGCAAAAATGCGGGCGAAAAGTTAAAATATTCCGCTAAGCTTGAAACGGGCGCAATAAAAGTGTATTATGGGACGGACGGAAGCAGGAGGGAACTCTTTTCCGTCGGCGCGGGTGATGAAGTTTCATCCTCGCTTGACCTTGACTCAACAGGCAGGGTTTATATTATCGTCGAAACAGACGGCAATTGCCGGAACGGCGATTTGCGTTTTGAAATAGAGTAACAAGGAGGATCTTTTATGAAAAGAACTGTATTTGCGGTTATCGCATTGTTTGCGGCGCTCTGTCTTGCCGCAGGCTGCACGGCAAAAACTCCCCTGAAACCTGCCGATACAACCGCTGCCGGAAACGACGGAATAGATTACCTTGTTCTTGTAAACAAACTTAACCCGCTGCCCGGCGACTGGGAGCAAAAACTCGAAACCACTCATATGACAAATTCTCTCGGAGACGATGTTGAGGTTGAAAGCAAGGCTTACAACGCATATCTTCAGCTCAAGTCGGCTCTTGCCGAAGAAGGCATTTACGTTGACCTTGACAATGCCCGCCGCAGTGTTGCCGAGCAGGAGGATTTGGCAAAACGGTTTACCGAAAAATACGGCGAGGCGTATGTTGCAAAATATGTTGCGGTGCCGGGCTATTCCGAGCATCACACCGGGCTTGCTCTCGACCTCTACCTGAACATTGACGGTGAGGATGTCTATCATAACGAAGATATGGAGCAGTATCCCGAAATCTGGGCAAAGATTCACGCAAAGCTCGCCGATTACGGCTTTATTCTGCGCTACCTTGAAGGCAAGGAACATATTACGGGCTACAGCTATGAGCCCTGGCATATCCGCTATGTTGACTCGGTTGACATCGCAAAGGAGATTATGTCAGAAGGCATCACGCTTGAAGGCTATCTCGGAGCAGTCACCGAAACGGATGTTACCGTTGATTTAGGCAGCTCGGAGATTTATTCCGAAGAAGATCTCGCCGATGCGGTATCTCAGATTAAATGCAAATTCGCTTCGTTCAAAGGCTGCGAACTTCACAGCCTGAAATATGCGGGTGATGAATGCGTTACCGACGAAAACCTTAAATGGGTAAATGAGAAGGATGAAGAAACAACCTACACTCAGGTCGTCGAATTCGTCAGTGATTTCCATTCGCCGGTTGAGGATGACGGTCAGAATGCGTGGAACATTGACGAGGAATATACAGACTGGCAGTGGTGGCTTGCCCGTTCCGAAGACGGCGGCTGGGATGTCGTTGATTGGGGTTATTGATTCCCATTGAACAATACGGAGAAAGTGATAAAATGAAAAAATTTCTTGTTGCCGTTGATTTACAAAATGATTTTGTCAACGGCGCTCTCGGCACGAAGGAAGCCCTTGCGATTATTCCTGCGGCCGCCGAAAAAATCCGCAGCTTTGACGGCGGAATATTTGTAACCTTTGACACCCATGGCGAAAACTATCTCAATACCGCCGAGGGCAGAAAACTGCCCGTCGTTCACTGCGTAAAGGGCAGCGGCGGCTGGCAGCTGAACGAAGATATCGCCGCCGCGCTTGAGGGCAAAAATTACACCACCGTTGAAAAGCCGACCTTCGGCTCCGTCAGACTTCCCCGCCTTATTGAAGAGGCGGCACAGGGCGAAGATTTCAGCGTTGAACTAATCGGGCTTTGCACCGATATCTGCGTTGTCTCAAACGCTCTTTTGATTAAAGCAAACTTCCCCGAAATGCAGATTTCCGTTGACTCCGCCTGCTGTGCGGGCGTCACTCCCGAAAAGCACAATGCGGCGCTCGAAACAATGAGAAGCTGCCAGATTGATATACTTTAAAAGAGGAATATTGTTATGAAACTCAATCCCATTGTTGTATCCCTGCTTGACACCGACCTTTACAAGTTCAATATGGATCAGGTCATCTTCCACAAGCACACAGACCTTTGCGGTCAGTATTATTTCAAGTGCCGCAACGAAGGCATTGTTTTCACTCCCGAAATGGTTGAGGAAATCAACGCTCAGATTGACTATCTCTGCGCCCTGAGGTTCAGAAAAGAAGAACTCGACTACCTTCGCTCAATCCGTTTCATAAAAAAGGACTATGTGGAGTTTCTCCGCCTCTGGCACCCGATAAGAGATTATGTCAGCGTCAGTCTGTCAGAAAAAGGCGAGCTCTCCGTCGTGGTTGACGGTCCTCTTTTCTCCGCCATGCAGTTTGAAATATACCTCCTCGAAATAATCAACGAGGTCTATTTCCGTATGGCTTATGATTATGACGAGCTCCGCAAGTCCGCCGAAGAAAAGCTCGACGCCAAAATAAAGGCAATGAACGACGGCACCTACACCTTCAAGTTTGCCGAATTCGGCTGCCGCCGCCGTCTCTCACGCGAGTGGGAGGATGTTGTCGTGCGCCGTTTCGCAACCGAGACAAACAACTGTGTCGGCACCTCAAACGTATTCCTCGCAATGAAGCACAACCTCACACCCATAGGCACCTACGCTCACGAGTTCGTGCAGATGTATCAGGGCATTGACTCCATTCCGCTTGCCTACACCAATCACTACGCCATGAAAGACTGGTTTGCCGAGTATGACGGCGACAACGGAACCGCCCTTACCGACACTATAACAACAGACCTCTTCCTGCTTGATTTCAATCGCTCCAACGTCAACAACTATTCAGGTGTCCGCCACGACAGCGGCGACCCTTACGAGTGGGGCGAAAAAATAATCAGCCACTACAAAAAATACGGCGTTGACCCCAAAACAAAGCTTCTTCTTTTCAGCGACAGTCTTGACTTTGACCGCGCACAGGAGCTTTATGACTATTTCTGCAACAAAACAAAGGTCTCGTTCGGCATAGGCACCTTCGTTTCAAACGACACCTGCGTCGGCTCACTCAACATCGTCATCAAACTTCAGTATGTCAACGGCAGACCTGTTGCAAAACTCTCCGACGCACCCGGCAAGGCGATGTGCCGGGATGAGAATTATCTCAAATACCTCAAAAGCTCCGTCGAGTTCAGACTTGACAGAGAAAAATAAAAACATATTAAAACGGCGGAGCTCAAAAGAACTCCGCCGTTTGCATTTTTGTCAGTATTTTCCGAGCAGTTCAAAAAACCGCTCTTTTTTCTTTAAGCGCATACCCTCATCCGCTGATGAATCAACAAACTCCACTCTGCCCTGTTTTCCGCTTCCGCAAAGCAAATCCTTTTCGGCGAGAACCGATTTTATCCTTTTCGCCACGCCCTGCGCGCCGTCAAAAAATTTGATTTCACCGAGAATATCCTTTATAATATCTTTGGCAAGCGGGTAGTGCGTGCAGCCCAGAACAACATTTTCAGCCCTGCCCGCATATCCGCAAAGCAGATTTTCAAGGTAGGCGCGAAGCTCCTCCTGCCTGTTCTGTTCAATCAGGTCAGCAAGCCCAGCACAGGGCAGAAGCACCGTCTTGTTGTTATTGTATTTGTAATAAAGACGGTTGAATTTTTCGCTCTCAATGGTGCCCCTCGTCGCCATTACAAGCGTAAAACCGTCGGGGTTTAAGTCGTGCACCATCTTGTAGGCGGGCTCAATGGCAATAATCGGCAGTGTGTATTTGCCCCTCAGAAACTCCGCCGCTTTAGCGGAAGCTGTGTTGCAGGCGAGCACAACCGCCTTGCACTTTTTTTCATTTACCAGCATATTGACGATTTCGTCGCAACGTGCGATAATTTCCTCATCGCTTTTATCACCGTAGGGGTTGTTTGCCGAATCGCCGAAAAAGAAATAGCTTTCATCCGGGAGCAGGTTCTGTGCCGGTTTAAGCACCGTCACCCCGCCTATTCCCGAGTCGAGAAATCCTATCGGAGCGTTATTCATTTCGGCAATCACCTCCGCTGATGATTAAAATACAATTACTATTATATCATTTTAAAATCCCGATGTCCAGCAATAACGAAAGAGCAGAAAAATGAAAGATTATAAAATAATTGATTTTCACACCCATACCTTCCCCGAAAAAATCGCCGCCAAAGCCATTTCAAAGCTCGAAGCCGGCGGCAGGTCGAAGGCGCATCTTGACGGAACCCTCGCCTCCCTTGTCGATTCAGACAGACGTGAGGGCATAGATTATTCTGTCTCTCTGCCCGTTGCCACAAGCGCAAAACAGGTGCACAGCATTAACCGCCTCTCCGCAGAGCTTAACGGCAAAAACGGAGTTTTCTTCGGCGGAGCAATCCACCCGGAATGTGAAAACGTTGAGGAGATTCTCGATTATCTTAAAGAATCGGGAATAAAAGTCATCAAAATTCATCCCGATTACCAGGGCACCCGGTTTGATGACGAAAGATATTTAAAAATCCTTCGCGAAGCGGCAAAGAGAGATATCGTCACAGTCACCCACGCGGGCGTTGACCTCGACTATCCGGATGACATCCACTGCACCACGCAGATGATTCTCAACGTGCTCGATGCCCTCGGCGGCGTAATTGATAACAAACTCGTTCTTGCGCATTTCGGCGCAAACGAGTTTCCCGATGAGGTGCTCAGCAGAATCTGCGGCAAGCCCGTCTTTTTCGATACCGCCTATTCTCTTCTGAATTACCCCGGAAAATGCCGTGAGATTATCAGAAAACACGGCGCCGGTAAAATATTGTTTGCCACCGATTCTCCCTGGGTTGACCGCACGCAGTATCTTAAAGCGTTTTTCTCGCTGGGGCTCAGTGAAGACGAAAACAGAAAAATCCTCGGCGAAAACGCCGCCGCAATTCTCGGAATATAAAAGACTCAAAAAGAAAAGGGACCTGAGAAGGTCCCTTTTCTTTTACTTAATATACGGGTTAACCGCTATTGAAGCTATATCCGGCGAGGTCGTCACTCTGCCGTTGAAGGAGTTGTAACCGCTGTTTGAGAGCGTGACGGTGTTTTCACCCTCCTCAAGGTCAACGTATGCGACCGCAGTCAGAAAATTCATTTCACTGTATGTGTTTACGCACCAGAGATTGTATTCATTTCCACCTGCCGTTATGGTAATGTATTCTTCAATCAGGTCAACGTTGTAGTCGTGAAGACCGCCCTCTTCATTGTTGGAATAAAGGAAGGTCACCGCATATTTTCCCGCCTTGGGAGCGGTAACTCTGAACTCCGCTTTTCCGCCCTCACTCGTTATTCCCGAAAGGCAGCGCCTGCCGCCTGTCTCTTTAATCCGGGCGGTGCCGTAAAGCCCGAGCTCATCGGTTGCGGCAACATAAAAATCATCATAACCGCAGGGGCGGACAGTCAGTTCACCGCCGTCTCCCAAAACATAGTTGAATCCCTTTTTAAGGTAGAGCGTTTTACCGGTGTTCAGACTGTAATATCCGTCGTCCGGCGCAACAACAAGGTATTCTCCGGACTGCTTTTCATATTGATTATAAACTTTTCTTTCTTTCGCCGTCCTGACAAGCAGACTGTCAAGCACAAAGGTGCCGTCTTTGTGCTTCAGCGTTATTGTGTGTTCGCCCGCGTCAAGATCTTTTGTGAAATCATATTTTCGCGTGTATTCGCTTTTTATTGTGTTCGGCAGTGAAATTATATCCTCTTCACCGTCAAAAATGAGAACGGCCTTCGCATCTTTTCTGTCTGCGGGGGAGGGACCGTCGTTGCATTTGCCGTAAATCAGCGAAAGGTCATATCTGCCTTTTTGCGGCACCGTGAACTTCAGCGTTATTCCGTCGCCCTCTTTTTCAAACCCACCGCACATACCGTTTACCTCACCCGTAGTGCCGTAGGCGCTGTCGTAGGTGTAAGCGCTGCCAAGCAGTGTGCCGTGTTCAAACTCAAATCTTGCGGGCAGTGTGTCCGCCTCTTCAAAGGGCGCTGAATCGTCGGGCTTTATCGTGACGTGATAAACCGCATTTTTGTCGGGAGATTTAATCTTTATTTTAAGCGAGTCCGTCGCCTTCACGCTGTAATCGGCAATAACCGTCGGAGCAAAAACCTCGCCCGTCAGCCCCTCGTATGTTACGGCTTCTGTTTTTATTCTCAGTTTTTTGCTTCCGATAAGCTTTTTCGCATTTTTTACCGCCAGCTGAAAATCGTAGTCACAGCCGCCGCAGATTATGTCTGCCGTTTTGCTCTCATCGTCGTAGGCGCCGAAGGCGTCAAACTGCGTGTAGTGAAATTTGTCTCTTGCATATTTCACGGTGTTTTCAAAATCCGAGTGCATAAGGTCGATAATTTGTGAATTAACAAACCTGCCGTTCATGTCGCAATACCACTTGTAAAGCCACCAGTTGCTGTTAGGACAGTTCGCGTTGGTTACCGTGTCGCAGAGATTGTCAGCAAGGCGCCAGAAGGCAACATTGCCGTAAACGCCCGATGCTTCAATGGATTTAATGTAGTGCAGCATATATTCCGGCACGCCGCATTCAAACATACAGCCGTATTCAGTTACAATAACCGGTAGTTCGCTTATTCCGAGCGCCTTTTCCAGACGTCTGTATTCTTCAACATGGTCCTGCCACCAGACTGCGGATGTGTCATACAGCTCGTGATATATCATAACATCGGGCAGGCAGTCGTTGTCTTTGCAGAATTTCAAAAAATGCGTGATTTTGTCAATGTTATAGTCACAGTAGCCGGGTCCGCCTATTTTTGCTCCCGGATGTATCGATTTTATAATGTCATACGCCTTTTTCCAAGCGTCATAGAATCTTGCCTTTGCCGCATCGTCAAACTCCGGCCAGCCGTCGGCGTTCACAGTGCCGAACCACACGCCGTTGTCGCATTCGTTGTATGGGCAATAGACGATTTTATCCGCATATTCCTTTTGCGAAATCTCCGAGGCGCACCGCCTGACCTTCGGCAGAAAATCGGTTTTCACAAACTCCTCACAGTCGTAAGTGCCGTTTTTTCGCATTTCCTCAATTTCTTTATGGTTGTAATACCAGGTCGGGTAACAGTCCTGCAAATATACAACAACATAATCGCAGTTATAAAACTGTTTTGAAACGTCGTCTGCATCGCCGATCGGGTGCTGCAAGCCACCCGGAACCTTCTGCGAAAGACTTGAAATGTCAAGTGTCCGGACTGCCTCGGATGAAGGCACCTCTTCCTGCGCCAGACCGTAAAGATACCCGCAGGCGCGTGATGAAATCTCATCGCCCGTATTTTTCAGGTCAAATTCAGCCGTAGGCGTGAAAAAATAAGGCAGTCCCTGAAGCGCCAGCCCCACGGCTATAAAAAAAGATTGAATTATGCTTATGATTTTAATCATTATATAATCACCGCTTTCATTTTACATACTGCAATAAATCTTGTCAACGGCGACAAAAGAAAAAGCACGTCCTCCGACGTGCTTTTTTATGTTATATTACGCCTCTTTCTTCTGCGGTTCAAGCATCGTCAGCGAGATTCTGCCCTTCGCCGTGTCAACGGCAATTACCCAGACCTTTACTATCTGCCCGACCTTCAGAACATCCATAGGGTGCTTTATAAACTTGTTCGTGATTTTGGAAATGTGAACAAGTCCGTCCTGATGAACGCCGATGTCTATAAACGCACCGAAATCGGTAACGTTTCTGACCGTTCCCGTCAGTTCCATGCCCGGCTTGAGGTCCGAAATCTCCATAACGTCAGTTCTCAGAACGGGGGCGGGGAGCTCGTCTCTCGGGTCTCTGCCCGGTTGCAGAAGCTCCTTGACAATGTCTCTGAGAGTGGGAACGCCCGTGCCGATTTTACCGGCAACCTTCTCTTCGCCGAAGAGCTTTACCTTTGCATCCAGATCGCCTATATTCCCGTCTTTTACATCTTTTTTGTCATAGCCGCACAGTTCGAGAAGACCGTTTGCCGCATCATAGCTTTCGGGGTGAACGCCCGTGTTGTCAAGCACGTTTTTGCTCTCGGCTATTCTCATAAAGCCGGCGCACTGTTCAAACGCCTTTGCACCGAGCTTGGGAACCTTTTTAAGCTGAGCGCGTGATGAAAAAGCTCCGTTTTCCTCACGGAAGGCAACAATGTTTTTCGCTATGGATGAGTTTATTCCGGAAACTCTTGAGAGCAGGGGAGCGGATGCCGTGTTGAGGTCAACGCCTACCGAGTTTACCGCATCCTCGACCACGCCGTTAAGCGCTGCGTCAAGCTCCTTCGGCGGCATATCGTGCTGATACTGACCGACGCCTATTGCCTTGGGGTCGATTTTAACAAGCTCCGCAAGCGGGTCCTGCAGGCGTCTTGCAATCGAAACAGCGCTTCTCAGCGAAACATCATACTGCGGGAACTCCTCCGCCGCAAGCTTTGATGCCGAATAAACCGAAGCGCCCGCCTCGCTGACTACCATATATGAAATGCCGGCATTCAGCTCTTTTATGAGACCGGCAGCAAACATCTCAGTCTCCTTTGATGCTGTGCCGTTGCCGATTGAAATACAGGTAACCCCGTATTTTGCAATAAAGCCCTTGAGCAGCTTTTTCGCCTGCTCCTTCTGAACGTCCGAATGCATGTTGGTAACATAGATAACGCCCGTGTCAAGCACCTTGCCCGTCGGGTCAACAACGGCAACCTTGCAGCCCGTTCTGTAGCCGGGGTCAAGCCCGATAACCGTTCTGCCCTTGAGCGGTGGCTCAAGAAGAAGATTTTTCGTGTTGCCTGCAAACACTTTTATCGCCTTTGCGCAGGCGGCTTCGGTGAGCATATTTCTTGTCTCGCGCTCAACCGAAGGGTAAATAAGGCGCGTGTATGCGTCGGCGCCCGCCTCGCGCACCGCCTCGGTGCAGGGGGAGCCGTTTGACGCCAGGGTAACGCTCGTGATAACGTTTGAAGCTTTTACACTGTCAAGAGTTACGCTGACCTTGAGGAATTTTTCACGTTCGCCGCGGTCGATTGCTAGCACTCTGTGTTCCGCTATTTTTTTGACATCCTCTTTGAAATCGTAATATGTTTCATAAACGCTCTCGGCATTCGGGTCAACTGCAGTAACATTTACAACGCCCGCAACCTCAAAAAGATTGCGCAGCCGTCTGCGAATGTCGGCATTGTCCGAGATGTTTTCGGCAATTATATCCATAGCGCCCGCAAGCGCTTCCTCAGCCGTTGCAACGCCGAGCTCTTCATTGATATATTCCTTTGCCATGTCAATCGGGAATCCGCTGTCCGCCCTCTGCTCATAGATAGCATCCGCAAGCGGCTCGAGACCCTTTTCTTTAGCTATTGATGCCCTTGTTCTTCTCTTGGGACGGAACGGACGGTAGATGTCCTCAATCTCCGCGAGCGTTTTTGCGTTGTCAAGAGAAGCGGAGATTTCATCCGTCATTTTCTCCTGCTGAGTTATGAGGTTACGCACTTCCTCGCGCCTGTTTTCAAGGTTACGCAGATATTCCAGACGCTCCGAAATCTGCCTGATAATCTGGTCGTCAAGTGTGCCGTGCGCCTCTTTTCTGTATCGCGCAATAAACGGCACCGTGTTGCCGTCGTCAAGCAGGGCAACCGTGTTTTCAACCTGCCAGCGCTGTAAACCGAACTGCTGTGTAATCTGGCCGATAATATCCATAAATCATTCTCCGTGTCAGTAATTCTTTTTTATCTGTCTTATATCGCTTCCGAAAAACTGAATGTATCGGTAGTTGCCGATAATTCTTGACGCTATGCGCTCGGAATAAATCTTTTCAACCGCCTCAATGTCAAGGTTGCTGTTGATTATTACGGGAAGATTCCTGTTGAGGCGCGAGTTGATGACATTGTAAACCGCCGAGACCGTAAACTGCGTGCAGAACTCCGTTCCGAAATCGTCGATTATCAGCAGGTCACACCTTATGAGCTCGTCCTGCGCACCGTCGTTTGCGTTGTCCCTCGAACTTGAAAAATGCTCTTTTTCAAGTCTTCTGAGCAGGTTTGAGGATGAGTCGAAAATAACCTGATATCCGTTTTTTGCAACCTCTCCCGCTATTGCGGATGCAAGGTGAGTCTTGCCGAGCCCCGTGCTGCCCCAAAGATAAAGACTGTCGGAGTCAAGGTCAAAATCCTCCGCATAATTTTTGCAGAAATTGTAAACCTGCTCCATCCTTGCGCGCGGCGAAACTCCTGTTGCCTCATCCGGTTCGTCAGGGTAATAGTCAAGACGGAAATTGTCAAAAGAAGCCCTGCCCACAGGGGAGTTGGAGCGCAGGGAGCCGAAAGCAACTTCTTTGAGAAGCGCCAGACGGCAGGAGCAGCTGTCTCCGTTTATGTAGCCGGTGTCTTTGCAGTCGGGGCAGGTATATTTTGTTTCAAGAAAATCCCGCTCATATCCTTTTGCCTCAAGAAGGTCGCCGATTTCTTTTTGTATTTCAAGATTTTTTTCGGAAATATCTTTTATCAGACTGCCCGCATCACCGCCCGAGCCGAGACTTTTTATAACCTCGGTCATGGTGCTTGCAAGCTTTCTGCGCAAAACCGCAACAGCGGGTATTTCTGCAATAATCTGCTCCGTGCGCTCAAGCTGCTGCGATTCCGCAGCCGTTTTTCTCTCTGCAAGAATCCGCTCGACAGCCGCAAGTGTTTCACGGGTGTAACTCATTTTTTCTTCTTCCTTTCATATTGCAGGTCGTCATTGAGAGCCGCCTGCTTGAATGCCTCAAGGTCGTATGAAGCGCCACTTTTTCTGTTCTTTGTTTTTTCGGGCTTTGCCGTTTCCTTCTTTGCGTCGGCTGCCGCCTTCTTGTGCGCTTCAAGCAGAGCCGGTGTGCTTATTCCCTGCTCATGCCAGTTTGTCAGAACCTTATCCATATACGGGAAGCTCATTTTCGTCGTGTGGTCCGCCATCTCCTCATAAGCGAGGTAAATCATATCGGGCGTGAATTTGTATTCGCCGTTCCATTTTGCGAGCAATTCCGTCTGTGTCTTTGTCGGGCGCGGATTTGTTATGTTTGCCATTTCGGCAAATTCCTTCCACACTCTGTCCGCACTGCGGAGCTTTGCGATTTTTTCATCCGCCTTCTCAATTGTGTCAATCTCATTTTCTCCCCAGTTTCTTCCGACAGATGAAAGGTAGGAGTTGTTTGTTTTGCCGATTGAAACACAGTAGTCAAGCAGCATGAAAATAACCTCAACGGGCAGACCGTCGTAATCATGCATCATCAGCAGAACGCACTGCATATCATAGCCGATTGTTTTGCCGAGCTTGACCTGCGCCTCGCGGAACAGATAACTTATCTCCGATGATTCCTCCGCCCTTTGAGCAATCTCGTCAATGGAGGGCTTTGAATATTCACGCTCAGCGGCGTCAGGCACAGCCGCAGCAGCGGGAGCGGCAGGGACGGCGGGTGCGGCACTGACTTTTGAGGAAGCCGCCCTTGAAGCCGGTTTTGCGTCGGAAGCCGGCTTTGCGGGTGCAGGGGAGTCATCACATAACAAAACCCCCGTCAATACCCAGTATTGCAGGTAGTCGTAAGCGTCGTCCGCCTTCATTTTAAGCGCCTTGCACATCTCGTCAATGTCGGGGTTGTCGGGCGAGTTGCGCATTATCCATAAAAGCACCTTCAGTTGGTGCTCGTTTGCAAGCCTTATGTGCTTGTCAACTATGGATGAAGGAATCCTGAAAGAGGAGTCCATCTCATTCTGATTGATTCTGAACATTAAAAACACTCCGGGATTAAACCGCTTCTACGGCATTATATTATACTGCTATATTATACTAAAAACCCGGAAAAAATAAAACAGCAAAATCTCAAATAAAAGCATTTTCGTTATTCCCCGAAAAAAGCAGAAAAAAACAACAATCTGTAGGGTCGGATTATCCGTCAACCACAATTTATTCGGCAAAATTCATAAAAAACAGCACATCACCCGTTCTGTCGCAAAGATTTCTGTGCACATTGAATTGTAAAACCGGTTATGATATAATCATCAATACCGAATGAGTTTTAACGGGGTGATGCTCTACGAACAGAATTATTTCATTCTTTCTGGCGGTAATCGCATTTTTTTCATCTCTTTTCGGAGGAGGGCTTGACATAAAACCGTATTTTAAAAATGATTACAAAATTCCCGAAAGTGTTGTGCCGTATTCACGCATTGACACAGCGCCGAAAACCGATTGGAAGGCGAATTTCATCTGGGATTCATCCGACGGCAGTGAAGAAAACGTCTGGATGTGCTTCCGCAAAACCGTTGACCTTGCCGAAGCGCCCGGAACGCTTACGGCGTTTATTTCCGCCGATTCAAGATACTGGCTTTACATCAACGGCAAAGCCGTTGTGTTTGAAGGCAGTGTCAAAAGAGGTCCGACACCTGCCGACAGTTATTTTGACAGCGTTGACATCGGTCCTTATTTAAAATCAGGCAAAAACATAATCTGTGCGCTTGTGTGGTATTGGGGCAAGAATACCAGCTTCTCCAACACTGACAGCGGCAAAGCCGGCTTCCTTTTTGAAGCGGGCAACACAGTTTCCGACAGTAGCTGGAAGGTCTGCCGCCACCCCGCATACCTGAAAGATAACGGTCTCTCTCAGCCCAATTACAGACTGCCCGAATCAAATATTTATTTTGATGCACGTAAGGATATCGGCGACTGGACTTCTCCCGGCTTTGATGACAGTGCCTGGAAAAACGCAAAAGAAAACGGAAAGGGCGGCTGCGCTCCGTGGGGCAGATTATACCCCCGCGGCATCCCTCTTCTCAAAGATTACGGTCTGAAAGATTATAAAAACTCCGACCTTTATAAGGGTCGCACAATACTTGTCAAAAAAGCAATAACCCTCGATATTCCATATAATGCGCAGTGCACTCCCTATCTTAAAGTCGAATCAAAAGCCGGCAAAAAGATAAGAATTTTAACCGAGAACACCTGGCTGGGTTCCGTCAGCGACACATATATAACAAAAGACGGCGTGCAGGAATTTGAGGCGCTCGGCTGGTTTAACGGTGAGCATATAACCTATGAAATGCCTGCGGGGGTTAAGATTCTCGAACTGAAATACAGAGAAACCGGATATAACACGGAATTCTCGGGTATGTTTGAATGCGGAGATGAAAAACTCAATTCACTCTGGCAGAAATCCCTGCGCACTCTCTATGTTACCATGCGTGACAATTATATGGACTGCCCCGACAGAGAAAGAGCCCAGTGGTGGGGCGATGTAACAAACGAAATGGCAATGACGATGTATTCGCTTGACGCAAACGCTTATCTTCTCTACCAGAAGGGCGTCGCTTCAATGCTCGGTCACATAGACGCTTCCACAAACGTTTTGCAGACAGTTGTTCCCTCAACAGAAGGCTATTTTGAACTCCCCGTTCAACAGCTTGCGGGTGTCTGCGGTTTCTGGACTTACTATCTTTATACGGGTGACAGAGATTTCATAAGCTCGGTTTATGATGCTGCAGTCAACTATGTCAACCTCTGGTCAATCGCAGACAATAACCTTGTCAATCACCGCGCCGGCTCATGGGACTGGCTCGACTGGGGCAGCTTTGCCGATGTTGCCGCCATCGAAAACGCCTGGTATTACTACGCCCTTTCCTGCATAAAAAACATGGCTGAGGTTCTCGGCAAAAACAGCAGCGACCTCGAAGCAAAAATGAGCAGGATTAAAACAGGCTACGCCTCCCTCTGGACGGGCGGCGGCTATAAAAGCAAAGATGTTATTTCTCCCGACGACAGGGCAAACGCACTCGCCGTCATTTCGGGACTTGCCGAAAAAGAAAAATACGGCGTAATCACTTCCGTCCTGACAAAAAAGAAAAATTCAAGCCCTTATATGGAGTTCTATGTGCTTGAAGCGCTTTGCCGTATGGGAAAATACGAAGAGGCACGGGCGCGTATGCTGCAGAGATACGGCGATATGATAGAAGAGGATTACTCCACTCTCTGGGAGGGCTGGACCAAGGCGGACGGCACCATGAATCACGCCTGGTCGGGCGGACCTATGGTTATTATGAGCAAATACTTTGCGGGCATAAGACCTTTGAAAGCGGGCTATTCCGAATTCATCATAAAACCTCAGATGTCAGAGCCCGATACAATTAAATGTGTTGTTCCGTCGGTCATAGGTTATATAACCGTAACCGAAACCAGAACCGGTGCTTCTTTTGTTCTTGATGCATCAGTGCCTGCAGGCACAAAGGCGCTTGTCTGTGTGCCGTATTCCGACGGGCAGTCGGTAAAGCTCAACGGCAGCGTTATTTGCAAGAACAACAGCTTTGCCGGAGCGGATAACGTCGCTTTCGTCGAAGCGGACGGCGGCTTTGCCGTGTTTTCTGTAACCGCCGCTGAAAACACCGACCTGCATTTTGAAGCGGTCGGATAAAACATTGATTCATCTTAAAAAAGTGAGAATAAAATATGCAGATTGAAAAAATCGACAAAAACTTCACGGTCAGGTCTCCCGACGGCTCGCAGACAGTTTTCTTCGATGTGTCGGAGCCGCCGTTCACCGTTCACGGTCTTTTAAAGGATAACGACGGTTATTACCGCCTGCCTTATGATGTGGCAGCCGCATCCAATGAAGGCGTGAAAGGGCTTAATATTCACACTGCAGGCGGGCGCGTCCGCTTTTGCACCGATGCAGAGAAAATAACTCTGCGTGCAGAAATGCGCGCAGTAATAAAGATGCCGCATATAGCTCTCACCGGCTCGGCGGGATTTGACCTTTACTCTGACAATGTTTATAAAGGCACATTTATTCCGCCTGTGGATATGGAGAACGGCTTTTCCGCCGAGCTTCAGCCGGGCGACGGCAATATGCACGAAATCACCGTTCACTTCCCGCTTTACAGCGGCGTGACAAAGCTTGAACTCGGTTTTCCGCAGGGCAGTAAGATTGAAAAATCCGCCCCATACCCCGTGGAAAAACCGGTCGTCTATTACGGCTCGTCAATTACCCAGGGCGGGTGCGCTTCACGCCCGGGCAACGCTTATCAGAACATCCTCTCGCGTCTTCTTTCGTGCGACCACATCAATCTCGGCTTTTCGGGCAGCGCAAAGGGCGAAAAATGTATGGCGAAATATATTGCAGACCTTCCGATGTCCGTCTTTGTCATGGATTATGACCACAACGCTCCCGACCCGAAATACCTCCGCAAAACACATTATCCGTTTTTTGGTATTATCCGCAAAAAGAACCCGGAACTGCCTGTCATTATGCTTTCAAGACCGCAGCCGAATCCCAACGGGACAGACCTCGCAATGCGGGATATTGTCAAAGAATCTTATGAGAAGGCGCTCCTGAGCGGAGATAAAAACGTTTTTTTCATTGACGGAATTGAGATTATGAATATCTTCGGCGGCGACTCGGGAACGGTGGATACCTGCCACCCCAACGACCTCGGCTTTTACTGTATGGCAAAAGCTATCGAGCCCGTGCTCCGGACCGCCCTGCAAAAACAATAATTATTAAACCGTCGGGACAGTATTTGCCCCGATGGTTTTTTACTTCGCTTTTTAATTTTAAACCCATTTTGCGATTATTGTTGACTTTTATTATATATTTTAATATAATTCAATTTATGGAAATATTTACAATAAAAGAGGATATCCTCTCAAGAAACAATGAACAGGCAAAAGATGTCCGCGCTCTGCTTGACGGCAAAGGCATATTCTATGTCAATCTTATGTCGTCGCCCGGCGCAGGCAAAACCACCGTTTTGTCAAAACTCATTCCCCGCCTCTCAGATGATTTCAGAATCGGAGTCATAGAGGCGGATATTGACTCAGACAAAGACGCGCTCGCTATTGAGCGCGAAACGGGAGCAAGGGTTATTCAGATTCATACCGCAGGCGCGTGCCACATAACCTGCCAGATGTCGCTCGAGGCGCTTCAGGCACTTGGCACAGACGGTCTCGACCTCATTTTCCTTGAGAATATCGGCAACCTCGTCTGCCCCGCCGAATTTGACACGGGAGCAGATATGAATTTAGTGCTGTTAAGCGTTCCCGAAGGCGACGACAAGCCACTGAAATACCCTCTTATGTTTGAGGTGGCACACGCAGTTGCCGTCACAAAAACCGATGTGGCGCCCATATTTGACTTCAGCTTCGAAAATGCCGAAAAAAACATCAGAAAGCGTAATGACTCGGCAAAAATCTTCTTTACATCCGCTCTGAACGGCAAAGGCATTGACGAACTTGAACAATACATCAGAAGCGAAACTGTCAGAAAAATCAAAAAGTAATAAATCAGAGGAGGAGAATAGATTTATGGCTGACAAAAACGAAAGAATCTGTATCATCGGCGGAGGTCCCGCAGGTCTTTCCTGCGCAATGTATCTCGAAAAAAAGGGTTACTCGGACTATGTTATTTATGAAAAGCTCGGCAAGGTCGGCGGCAAATGCTGGTCGCCCAAGCTAAAGGTAAAGCACAACGGCGTTGAAGAAGAAAGAAGCTTTGAAACCGGCGCAATCATGGGCGCAATCACCTATCACGCAGTAAGCGAAATGGAAGAATTCGGCGGCTACTACCACAAGGGTCCCGATTTCAAACACGGCGAGCCGAATATGAGAAGAGAATTCCGCAACCTTGACGGAACGGTGGACCATCCCTTCGAGCCCAAAGTGAATTTCTCCATCGGCAAAATGCTCAAACTGCTCAAACTCAAAAAGCAGATGAAAAAGCTCAACGAGCTTATGCAGACCAAATATGTCGGCTATGACTGCTACGGTCACCTCGGCGTAGCCAAGGGCGAATACTACGGCATTTCCAAGGGCGTTGACGGCTATTGCGGAGCCACAAAAGAGAGCTCCTTCCCCAACTATATCAAGGGCACAAACCCGAACCTCAAAGACCTCGCCCTTCCTTTCTCGGAGTTCTGCAAAATAAACGGCGTTGAAGAGGTTCAGAGAATCTGGATAGCTCCCTTCACCTCCTTCGGCTACGGCTTCTTCGATGAGATTCCCGCCGCTCTTGTTATGAAATATCTCGACGTTACCACCGCTCTTGAGTTTGTCAATATGAAGCTCTGGACCTGGCAGGACGGAACGCAGGAGATTTACGAGAGCGTCAACAGAAAGCTTATGCACCCCGCAGTGCTCGAGACAGAGGTTGTCAAGGTTGACCGCGCAGACGGCAAAGTCACCGTCACAATCAGAAAGAACGGCGAAGAGAGCACCGAGACCTTCGACAAGCTTATCGTTACAACTCCTCTTGATTATTTCAAGGATTATGCCGATGCAACCGAGGAAGAAAAAGAACTCTTCGGCAAAATCATCCACGAAAGATACTGCGACTACATAGCCACGTTTGAGCCCGGCAAGAGCCCCAACATCTCCGGCTATATGGTTGACAATATGGTTCCCGAAAGACTCGGTCACGCAATGGTTTATTACAACAGATGGCAGCACCTTGACAGAGACTGCCCCGCAACCGTCTATGCGCTTGCAAACCATACGGGAACACCCGATGTCGATTATGACACCGTAATGAAAACAATGGATGAGGATATGAAAAAGGTCGGCTTCCCCATCAAAGAGAAGCTCTATGCCCAGGAGGTTTATTACTGCCCGCACGTATCTCCCAAGGATTACGCCGACGGCTGGTATGACAAGCTTGAAGCTCTCCAGGGCAACCTCAACACCTACTACGCAGGCGAAATCATTTCCTTCGGCGATATGGAAGACACCTGCGCCGCCAGCAAAGATATTATCGGAAGATTCTTTTAATTGACTATGCAGGAAGTCAGAACAATCCTTTTGTCCAAAAGCGTTTTTGAAGACAATGATGCGCAGGCGGAGCTTTTCCGCTCCGGCCTGCGCAAAAAAAGAATCTGCCTTGTCAACGTCATGTCCTCCCCGGGAAGCGGAAAAACCACGCTCCTTGTTGCGCTTATCAATGCTCTTAAAGAGTCGTTCAATATAGGCGTTATGGAGGCGGATATTGACTCCGACAAGGATGCCGTCACGGTTGCCGAAAAAACCGGAGTGCGTTCAGTCCAGCTTCATACGGGCGGTATGTGCCACCTTGACGCGGGAATGACGCAGCAGGGGCTTTCTGCGCTCGGCGACGGGCTCGACCTCGTTTTCCTTGAAAATGTCGGCAATCTCGTCTGCCCTGCGGAATACGACACGGGCGCTACCGTGAATATGGTTATTCTCTCCGTGCCGGAGGGCAATGACAAGCCGCTCAAATATCCGCTTGTTTTTGAAAAGAGCGAGCTTGCCGTAATAAGCAAAACAGACACTCTGCCTTATTTCAATTTTGATATGGATGAGTGCAGGCAATACATAAAGGCAAGAAATGCCGATGCCTCGGTTATTGCGGTTTCGGCAAAAACCGGCGAAAATATGGATGAACTCATAAACTGGTTTGTCCGAAAACTATCCGAGAGGTGAATATATGCTTAAACAGAGCAAAGCCGTCCGAAGCGAATATCAGAACGAAAAAGATTTTCAGAAGAATTACGCAAAACTCGGCAAAAGAATTACAGATGTTGTAGTTCACAAAATAGGCGGAGTTTCCGCCGATGACCCCGAATACTGGGGCCTTCGCGAAGTGCTCACCCCCGAAATGGTTGACCTTTGCAACAAAATGAAGCTTCGCAAACACTACACTCTCGACGACCTCATCAAGCTTCACAAGGGCGTTGACCCGAAGCACCTTGAAGAGGTCTATGAGCAGATGTCCGTTATCGGCATTATCGAATATGATTACGGCGATAACTACACTCACAATCTTAAAGACGACCATCCCATAAAGGACGCTCCCAAAATCAAGCGTTACCGTCTCCCGTTCTTCGTGCCCGGCTCAGCGGAGCTCTTCAACTCCTCGCTCGACCGTATCGAGAAGAACCCAGCAGTAACAAGCTTTTTTGAGAGAATGACCTATATTCCTCTTGCCGGCATCACCCATATGGTTGCCCCGGGCGGTATGGGCATCGGTATGCACGTCATTCCCGTTGAGCAGGCAATCAACGCTCAGCAGGAGGCAATCACTCTTGAAAAAATTTCATACTGGCTTGAAAAATATGACGGTCACATAGCCGCCGGCATCTGCTCGTGCAGAGCGTCAAGGGCAGTGCTTGACGAGGGCTGCACGGATGACTGCAACGACTGGTGCGTTCAGCTCGGCGATATGGCGGATTATGCAGTTGAAACCCACCGCGCCCACTATATCACCAAAGAGCGTGCGCTCGAAATATTCGAGCTCGCCGAAAAGAACGGCTACGTTCATCAAATAACAAACATCGACGGTGAAAACAAGATTTTCGACATCTGCAACTGCAACGTGCGAATCTGCAACGCTCTTAGAACGTCAATGCTTTTCAACACTCCTTACCTTTCAAGGAGCGCCTACACATCAAAGGTTGACCGCGACAAGTGCGTCGCCTGCGGCAAGTGCGTTGAAATCTGCCCCGCAGGTGCCGTAAAACTCGGTCAGAAGCTCTGCAAAAAAGACGGTTCTCCCGTTGAATACAAACACGCCATCCTTCCCGACAAAGTCCGCTGGGGCGAATACGCCTGGGATGAAAACTACCGCGACACCAAGGTTATGTCAAACACCTACGCACAGGGCAGTGCGCCATGTAAAGCCGCCTGCCCGGCTCACGTTCCCATCCAGGCATACCTCAAGCTTGCCCGCGACGGCAAATACCGCGAAGCGCTGGCTATGATAAAAACAGAAAATCCCTTCCCCTCAGTCTGCGGCCGTGTCTGCAACAAGCGTTGCGAAGACGCCTGCACAAGAGGTCTTGTTGACGCTCCCGTCTCAATTGATGAGGTTAAAAAGTTTGTAGCCGACCTTGAACTCAGAAGCGAAGACCGCTACATCCCCGAAAAAACGGTTCAGTCCGTTTACGGCAAATGGGATGATAAAATAGCAATAATCGGCGGCGGTCCCGCAGGTCTGTCAGCGGCTTACTATCTCGCGGAGATGGGCTACACACCCACAGTGTTTGAGAAGAATCCCACTCCCGGCGGTATGCTCACATACGGCATTCCGAGCTACAAGCTTGAAAAGGATGTCATTGAGGCAGAAATAGATGTTTTACGCAAACTCGGCGTTGAAATCAGATGCGGTGTCAACGTCGGCGAAGATGTCACAATCGACGAACTGCGCAAGCAGGGCTATAAAGCATTCTATATCGCAATCGGCTGCCAGGGCGGCAGACGCCCGGGAGTTGCAAACGATGACGCACAGGGCACCGACATAGCCGTTTCATACCTTCGCAAGAGCTATGAAAACAGAGAATCTTTTACCGGCGACGTGGTTGTGGTCGGCGGCGGCAACGTCGCAGTTGACTGCGCGCGCAACGCCCACCGTCTCGGCGCCTCGAGCGTCAAAATGTTCTCTCTCGAGTCCCGCGATATTATGCCCGCCACAAAGCAGGAAATAGCCGAAACACTTGAAGAGAATATCGAAATCTGCAACAGCTGGGGTCCCAAAGAGGTGCTCACCGATGATTCGGGCAAGGTTACCGGTATCATCTTCAAACGTTGCACCTCCGTCTTTAATTCAGACGGCAAATTCGCCCCCGAATATGATGAGAACGAAACAATCGAAGTCAAGGCAGACAAAATCGTTTTCGCAATCGGTCAGACAATCGAATGGGGCAAGCTTCTTGACGGCACAAAGGTCGAATTCTGGCACGGCAATTACCCCGTGGCAGACAAATTCACCTATCAGACCGCGCAGGAAGATATATTCGTAGGCGGCGACGTTTACACAGGTCCCAAATTTGTCATTGATGCCATTGCGGCAGGTCACGAGGCGGCGGAGAGCCTTCACCGTTTTGTCAGACCCAAGGCGGATATGACAATCGGCAGAAACAGACGCGCCTATACTCCTCTTGACAAAGACGACATAACCTTCCCCGATTACGATAAAGCCGGCAGGCAGGAAGCGGGTATGGATAATTCCGAAGACCATAAGATGTCTTACAAGGATCTCCACCTCACCTTTACGGAGGAGCAGGTCAGAACCGAAACCGCAAGATGTCTCTCCTGCGGCGCATCCTATGTTGACCCAAATCTCTGCATCGGCTGCGGTCTCTGCACAACCAAGTGCCAGTTTGACGCCATCCACCTCATCAGAGACAATCCGAAGTGCTCCGATATGCGTGTGGCTGAAGACAAGGTAACGAATCTTATGAAATATGAGATTGCCCGTCTCGGCAAAATTATCGCAAATTCCGGCTCCGAAGAGGCAAAAATTATGCGTGAAAAACGCAAACAGTGGAAAAGGGCGCAGAAAGACTGATATATGCACGAACTCGGTATAGTTATGAATGTCGTTGAGCAGGTGGATAAAATAGCCGCCGACAACGGCGCACAAAAGGTAGTCGGAATCACAATGGAAATCGGCGAAGTCAGCACCATTGTGCCCGAGCTCTTTCTCGATGCTTTCAACTGGGCAAAAAAGCGGACCTCCTATCTGCAGGAAGCCGAGCTTGAAATGATAATAATCGAGGGCAGAACCTACTGCCGCGCCTGCGGTGAAACCTACAGAACCACCGAATACGGCAAAAAATGCCCGCACTGCGACAGCCCCGAAACATATCTCCTGACAGGCGATCAGGTAGTCATCAAGGATATTTCCGCCGTCTTTGAACAGGAGAAAACGGAGTAACAAAAAACTTCAGAAAAACCGCAATTCATAAGCGGCGGAACCTGCTTTAACGCAGATTCCGCCGCTTTATCATTTTCTTCAGATATTCAGTTTACCGTTTGTTCTGCGTTCAATGAATGTCGTTCATCGACGAGTCATCATAAGGCACGCAGTCCGTGCGGTCCTGAGTGAGCCGCAGCCCGTCCCTGTTCATTTCAATAATATACATCGCATTTCCCGCATAAAGCATGTGGGCCTTGTCATAGAAAAGCCGTGCGGATGCATTTCCGGGCAGCCACGCTCCTCTGCCTTCTGACATGGGGCAGAGCACATACTCGGCGTCGGCGTAATCATAAATAACTGCCACAGGATTATAAAGATGGTGCGCCGCCTGCAAAACATCGCACCTTATCTCATCTTTTTCGTGAATTGAAAGGATTTTGTCCTGTGCGAGCACGTCAATGTCGCCTGTAACAAGAAATCTCTTACCCGCCGCCGTTATGCGGCATACGGTCGAACCGTCGTTTGCGTTCTTAACGGGAGTTTTGCCCGTGAGAGCGTTTACCGCATCCTCATGCGTGTAGAGAACGTCAATTTCAGTGTTGGCAATGTTAAAACGCATTCCCGTATGCGGGCAGAGATATTTTACATCGGGGTAAAGCTCGCCCAACCTGTTGCGATACATGTCGATTCTTTCGTCGTGCTCAACAAGCGAAAGCGACGGGTAGTTGAACATTGCTCTTTCAAGGTTTATTTCATCGTGATAATAGCCGATGAGCTTGTAAAAAAATGTCACGTGGTCGCTGTGTCCGTGTGTTCCGAACCAGAGCGCAACATTTACCTTTTCTCCCTCTTTTGTGCCGGTGATTTTCCGCATAAGCTTCATACACTCGTCAATGTTTTTATCCGACGACTGCCTTATGGAGCCGCCGTCAACCACAATAAGACTGTTGTCGGCAAGCTTTATAATATACATCATTCCGTTGGTGGAATAGATTTCTTCATCCCTGTGCTCTCCGAAATCGGCATACGGGTAGTCAAACTGATAAACCGTCACCCCTTCGCCCTCATTGCACGAATAACCGAAATCTTCAAACGAACGGGTGTTGTTATCCTCAATTATTCTCACTTCATTTTTATTGACCGTAAAATATGTGTAGTAAAGCTTTCCGCCGTGCCTGTATGCGTTGCAGTCAATTCCGCCCGTTGTGCCGGAAAAGACGTTTTCATATCCCGATTTTTCAAGCTCGTCGCAATATTGAGCGTATTCCTCCGCAGTGGTGTATTTTACAAGCTCCATCCTGCTCTCGGTTCCGACGGGACCTTCGGCATCGCTGATAATTCCCGAGCCGTCAAGATAAACCTCGTCGCAGATTCTCCCGCCTTCATAAACGGGAATGTCGAGCGCCCAGTTGTCCGCACCGTTTTGCAGAATCCCCGCAGACGCAAAAAACATGTAAATGACGGTGAACAAGTATGCGAAAATTTTTACCATAGTGATTTCAACCTCTCTTCAGCCGGATATAACATTATTATCTGTCAATCCGTTTATTCATCTATGCGGTAAAGAACAAAACCGCCCCGCCGCTCATAACCGGTGTTCCACAGTTCGTCAAGATTAAGCCACTCATAACTGCCGTAGGTCACCGTTTTTACCTCAAAACCGTTTTCCGTATCGTTATATCCGTTAATCAGAAACCAGTGCCAGACATAGTCACGCAGCTTTCTGCTGCGGTGGTTGAGAATAAGCGTCGCAACGGGGTAACCTGCGTCAATCTGCCGCACAACCGCCGCCCTTGCCTCCTCATACGGCTCGGTGCCGTTTAAATGCGTCATTTTCAGGCGTGTCTCACCGCATTCACGAAGATATTTCGCATAACCTTCCGTGTATATGTCAAGACGGTCGATTCCCGAAATCCGCGGTGAAAGATAAGGCCGCATTTTGCCGGCAAACTCCGTGTATTCCTCTTTGGTAAGCGCCGAAACATTTTCGGGTGCGATTTTTGTAAGACCGCGGTGCAACGCAAAAAAGACACTGCTGTCGCAGGCAGTCTCTGCCGCGCAGCCGCCGACACGCATCATAAAGGATGAAAACCAGTCCTGATTTCCGCCGTATGAAGCACCTATATAAAAATGCTGCAGTTCACGCTTCACTTTTTGTTCTCCTTTTCGGGGAATACTCTCGGTTATTGCCCGGCAGCCGCTTTCAGAGCGCTTTCAAACTGCCGCTTGATTTCGCTGTAATTATCCGCAGGGCTGCACTCATAGAGCTTATCGCTGCCGCAGAAAATGCAGGGCACATAATAATAGTTGTATTTGTCCGCAATTTCCGGGCGCCGCGATTCTTCAATCCACTGTATTTCAACCTTTTTATAACCGGAGTTTTCGCTTTTCAGTTCCTTTAACGCATCCTCCGCCTTGCGGCAGTAGGGGCAGTCTTCAAGATAAAAAATTGTAAGCTTTTTCATTGCTTTATTCTCCTTTTTGCTTATAAGACAAAATACGTTTACTGCTTTATTACCGAAAGCCGGCAGGAACTGTCATCGGGCAGATGACCGTCAATATATATGCAGTATGTTCCCGGATAAACTCTGCGCACGCCGTCTTCGCCAAACAGCGAAAAACTCTCGTCATTGAGATTAAATGCAACGGTCTTTGATTCTCCCGCCCTGAGATGAATTCTTTTAAAGCCCTTTAACCTGAGGCGCGGCTGGTCGGGGATGCCGGCAGAGTCAATATACAGCTGAACAACTTCATCCGCATCCATATTGCCCGTGTTTGCAACCTTTATTTCCGCACCGTCCTTCGTCTGACGGATGTCTTCATATTCAAATGAAGTGTAAGACAGACCGTAACCGAACTCAAACAGAGGCGACGTCCTGCGATACATATAGGTTCTGCCGTTTTTCATTTCATAGTCGTCAAAAGCGGGCAGATCCTCCGTATTTTTCGGGAATCCGAGCGGAAGCCGCCCCGACGGAGACACCTTGCCGAAAAGCAGGTCGGCTATTGCCGTGCCGCCGCGCTCACCGGGATACCACACTTCCAGAACGGCATCCGCATTTTCAGCAATCCACGGTATAGCAACGGCACTGCCGTTTTCAATAACAACAATCAGATTACCGGTTGCTTCTCTGAGTTTTTTCAGCATTGCAATCTGCTCGCGCGGCAGTGACAGGTCAGTCTTGTCGCGTCCTTCGCGCTCATATTCAATACCGAGACCGACAACCGCAATCACCGCATCCGCGCCTGCCGCCGCTTCGGTTTCAGCGGCAAAAACATCGTCAGCCGCCTCGTCGGGCGTAATCTGCCAGGTGAGTGTGCAGGCGGGCTTGTCCGTGTTTTTGACATAACGCAGAATAAAATCCATGTGCTCTCCGCGCTCAAGACGGATTTCTTCACCGCTTTCATAATCGCCGCGGCTCAGAAACAGCTCGGGCGGAGTGCATTCGGCGCTGCCTGCCGCACGCACGCTGAACCGGTATGTTCCGGTGCAGGGGGCTTTGATTTCGCCTCTCCAGATTATCGAAAATGTCGGCGAATCAATAAACGGGTCGGGCATCTGGTCATCCCATTTAAAGTCCAGAACGCTGTCTGTCCGCTTTTTCGGCAGCCCTGCAAAGTGCGGGTTGTCATAATATGAACCTTCTGCGCCCGGCTCATTGTTGCAGTAAAGATATGCAGCCGGCACGGTTTTGAAATCTTCGCCCGTTTCGGTGAACTGCCAGGGTGCAAACCGCACATTTACATCTTTATATGCACTTATGCCTTCAAGCGGAGTGACGGGTGCGTGCACGGGCACACCGCTGTAATCGCCGAATTGCGCAACATTTGCGTTGTTGCCGCATACGGCTACGGTAATATTTTTATCTTTTAAGGGCAGAACGCCGTTGTTTTTCAGAAGCACTGCCGATTTGACGGCCGCCTCATACGCAAGCTTTCCGTGCTCCTCGCAGCCGATTACAGAGAACGGTGTTGAATACCACGGCAGTTTTTGCGGGTCGTCAAGCTGACCGGCTTTAATACGCGCGGTCATAACTCTCGTTACCGCTTCGTCTATGCGCTCCTGCTTGACCATTCCTTTTTCAAGCGCTTCTTTAAGATATTTTTTAAAAAAGTGTTCGCCGCACTCAAGATCGATTCCCGCGTTGAGCGCCGCAGAGGCAGCGGAGACCTCGTCTGGCTCCTTATGGTGTGAATCCCATAAACTGCTTACACCGCCGCAGTCTGAAACAACGTAGCCGTCAAAACCCCACTCGCCGCGCAGAATATCAGTCAGCATACGGCGGTTTTCATGGCAGGGCACGCCGTTTACCGCATTGTAAGCCGCCATAACCGCCTCGGGATGTCCCTCCTGCACGGCAATGCGAAACGGCTCCAGATGATATTCCCGAAACGTTTTTTCACTCATAACCGCATTACAGGAGAATCTGTTGTGCTCTTCATTGTTGGCGGTAAAATGCTTCGGAGTCGCAACCGCTTTCAGGTAATTATCATCACTGCCCTGAATGCCGCGCACAAAGGCGGCACCGCACTTGCCCGCAAGGAACGGGTCTTCGCCGTAGGTTTCGGCTGTTCTTCCCCAGCGCGGATCGCGCGCAAGGTTAAGGTCGGGGCTCCAGAAGGTCAGCAAACCGTTATATAAACCCTCGTATGGCTCGCCTGCGTTTTCTTCCTTTTCACCGTAGAAATATTTTGCCCTTGCCTCTGTTGAAATGGCTTTTGCAATAGTTTCAAGAAATGTGTCGTCAAACATGGCGCCGAAAGCGATTGCCTGCGGAAAAACGGTGAATTTTCCGGGGCGCACAATTCCGTGCAGCGCCTCGTTTCCGTGGTAGTATTTCGGAATACCGAGCCGCTCAACCGCATCGGCAGTCTCCACAATCAGACTGAGCTTTTCTTCAAGAGTGAGCTTCTCAACCAGCGCTTTTGCGCGTGCTCTTGCCTTGTCTGTCATCGCCTTCGGCATCGTCTTAATCCCCCAATCTCATTCTCCGCCGTTTTCATATCCGCTTGCCGTTCTTTCCGGACATCACACCTTTCGGCACTGTCGGAAATTCAACCGCTGTCAGGCGTTTAAATATTATATAAATATCATATCACACGCACACAACAAAATTCAATAAGAGAAATGTAGCAAAGAATTTTTATAAAATGTTGTCAAAATAATAATAGCCATTCCTTTTGGAATGGCTGTTACCGATGGTTTTTGCGATTTTTCATATCTAAAGTATATAAGTAAAAAACAGAATCCCTTGAAACACAAGGGATTCTGCATAATTTGTTCTGATTTGTTATCTCTTTGAGAATTTTTTCGATTTTCAGCCCTTATATATCAAGGCCTCGCGGGATTTGGTCCCTATTTGATAGCGAATTGAGACCCGTAAAATCGAGCTCAAAAAATCTTTTTTGAGAAAATCCGGGGTCTCAATTTGAGAACTGGGGTTGCTTATATATCAAGGGATTTCGCCGATATTGAGACCCGGACAGGCAAAAAGCTGATGCGTATTGCCTTCTTTTTTGGCCTCTGTACCCCAAGGCTTATTTGAGTGATAACTTAAAACCGAAAAAAACAACTAAGTTTTTTCTGCTGAGAAACTGGGGTGGGATAACCTGTTTTTACATCGTTTAACCTAAACCGATTGAGCTTGCGAAGGAATAAAACAGATTAAACAGCCGGACAATAAAGCTTATAACAGGCTCAAAGAATGACTTTTCTTTTGCCCAGAATTCCTCGTCATTCCTCTGCGAGGTGATATGTGTGGGATTTTTGCCCATATCTTCGGCGCTCGCAATGTTCTTTCTCT
>JAEEYU010000016.1 GCA_016288315.1 Clostridiaceae bacterium
AAGCCCTTCTCCTCTGCCTTCTGACCTGCGCGAAGGGAAGCCGCGTAGTTGCCGCCGCATTTCGCGTAGCCGGTGCCGCCTCTGACAGCTCTGACATCCTCGGCCTCAATGGCGATTTTAACGGGGTTGATGCCCTCTGCGTAGTAGGCGCCCGAGGGGGAGAGAATTACGACATACTTTGCGCTGTGAACGGCGTGAACGCCGAGATTCTCGTCGTTACCGATCATAAAAGGTCTGATATAGAGCGAGGTGCCTTCGGAATGGGGAACCCAGTCCTTCTCAAGCTCAACGAGAGTGTCGAAAATCTTGAGAGCGAAATCCTCATCAATCTGGGGCAGGCAGAGACGCTCTGCGGAATTATTCATTCTTCTGATGTTTTCAATCGGACGGAAGAGGGCGATGTCGCCGTTTACCGTTCTGTAAGCCTTGAGACCTTCAAAGATCTCGGTGCCGTAGTGGAGAACGCTTGCTGCGGGGTGAATCGGAAGATAGTCGAAAGGAACTATTCTTGCATCGTGCCAGCCCTGGTCTGCGGAGTAGTCCATTACGAACATGTGATCGGTAAATACCTTGCCGAAACCGAGTTTCGATTCATCTGCGGGCTTTGCCTTCGGAGCGGTTGTCTTTGTTACTTTGATGTCAAGCATATATTTTTACTCCTTTTAAATAAAATGCAATTAAAAAAATTTTTAATTTGAACTATATAATAAACCTATTGAGAATAACGGTCAAGACTATTTTTTTCAGATTTGTTAAATTGTTGAAATAAACACCTTGCATTTTTCATATACACCCGTTTTGGTGCAAAATGACAATGATTTCAAAAAAATACTTATTCTTCTTTCTTTGAAATTCTGTTTACACTTTTGCATCTTACCTTGAATTATAAACTGAAATATGCTATGATTTCAGCAGTGTTTAATCTGTGTTCACTGAGGTATGGAGTTATGACAGAGTTTGATATTTTAACAGAATACTATGAATCTTACGATGAAGAAGGCCGACTGCTTTCAAAGCACGGGAGTGTTGAATATATCACTACACAAAAATATATTCATGAATGTGCAGAAGCTGTAAACGCTAAATGTATTCTTGAAGTCGGTGCCGGCACAGGCCGTTACAGCGTCTCGCTGGCAAAAGAGGGCTTTGATGTAACTGCCGTCGAATTGGTTGAACATAACCTTGATATTCTAAGGCAAAAGCTTGACGGCAGCGAAACTCTCACCGTCATTCAGGGCAACGCGCTTGATTTATCCCGTTTTGCCGATAACAGTTTTAATATGACGCTTCTGCTCGGTCCGATGTATCACCTTTTCACTTTTGAAGATAAGAAAAAGGCACTCTCTGAAGCCGTACGCGTGACGAAACCGGGCGGATTCATTCTGGTCGCATACTGTATGAACGAGCCGACAATCATCAATTTCGGTTTTCGTCAGGGCAATTTGCAATATATTCTTGATAATAATATGTTGCTTGATGAATGGCACTGTAAAAGTGATCCGAAAGAAATATTTGAACTGTATCGCACGGAGGATATTGCTGAACTGGACGCAATAGTAAATGTCACCCGCGAAAAGCTTATAGCAACCGACGGCGCGACGAATTATATGACGGAATGCATCGACGAAATGGATGATTTCACTTTTGAAAAATGGGTGGATTATCACCTGTCAATCTGCGAGCGACAGGATTTAATCGGCGCCTCGCATCATACCTTGGATATTTTGAGGAAAAAATAAAACAACAAAAGGCACTCCGTTCGGAGTGCCTTGTTCTATATCATATCAGAAATCTTTAAGCAGTTTTGCCATATTGTCGGCAATGTCGCCGGGCAGCATGAATCTTGAAGAGTGTTCTTCCGCAAACCTGTCGGCGCAAAGCCCGTGCAGGAACACTGCGCAGCAGGCGGCGGAAAAAGTGCTCATACCCTGCGCGAGCAGTGAAACAATCATCCCCGCAAGCAGGTCTCCGCTTCCTCCTCTTGAAAGTCCGGAATTGCCGGTCGAATTGATATAAACCGGGCAGCCGGGCGCACATACAACGGTGTTTGCCCCTTTAAGCACAACCGTTACGTTATGCTCCTTTGCAAACAGCAAAGCGGTGCGAACGGAGTTTTCACTGATTTCTTCAATACTCTTCCCGCACAGACGGCTCATTTCTCCCGGGTGCGGAGTTATAACAATATTACTGGCGGATTTATCAAGCAAAGCAGTGCTTTCCGCGACAATATTCAGACCGTCTGCGTCGAGCACAAGCGGCACCTGTGAATGCATAAGAAGCTGCCCGATTATCTGCTTTGTGCCCTGTGTAACTCCGAGCCCGCAGCCCGCAAGAACTGCGGTGGCTTTCTGCAGTTTTTCGTTTATTTCTTCAAATGCATCCGCAACCAAAAACCCCTGTTTGTCGCAAGGCAGAGGGAGTAAAAGCGGCTCGGTCAGCTTCGCCGAAACTGCATTGTAAGCAGCGTCGGGGAACGCCGCCGTCACAAGACCTGCGCCCGTTCTGCACGCACCTTTTGCCGCAAGCACAGCCGCGCCCTGCATCCTCCTGCTTCCGCATATATTCAAAACGTGACCGAACGTGCCCTTGTGGGCGTCGGCAGGTCTTTCGGGCAGAATCTTTTTTACCTCTTTTTCATCAATAAACGAAATTATGTCGGAGCCCGCGCCTATATGTTCATCGGCGGTGATTCCGATGTCCGCCACTTCGATTTTACCGCAGTAAGAAGCGGAGCTTTTCATAATATGAGCGTTTTTTAAAGCGGAAATCGCGACTGTGTATGTCGCCCTTACTGCCGCTCCGCTGACGCTTGCAGAGTCGCAGTCAACGCAGGCGGGAACATCAATCGAATAAATCTCTTTCCCGCTTGTGTTGATTTCATAAATAAGCTTTGCCGTTCTCACATCGGGAGCGCCCGTAAAACCCGTTCCGAATATGCACTCAACATAAATGTCGGCAAAATCAAGACTGTTTTTTATGTCGTCAATACTGTCAATGTAAAAGTCGGTGTCAACGCTGAATTTGTCAATCTGAGAATACATTTCAACAGCGTCTTCCGCTTTCGGCTGACCGTTTACAAGCAGTATTTTTACTTTGTATCCCGCCTGAGAAAGATATCTCGCAATAACAAATCCGTCTCCGCCGTTTTTGCCTTTTCCGCAAAGCACAAGAACATTGCACGGTTCGGTGTGTTTCATAATGATTGCGGCGCTTTCCCTGCCCGCTCTTTCCATAAGCTCAAGGTAGGTTATGCCTTCTCTTTCAACGCAGAGCGATTCGGCTATTCTCATCTGAGCCGATGTCAGAACATTCATTTTTTCACCCTCAATTCTTAAATGCTATCACAACCGCCGTGGCTGTCGAGTCGGTGTGTGTTATGCTGATGTCAAACGAAAGCCCGCTTTCTTCAACAATTCTCTTTGCCTCACCGCTGAAAACAAGAAACGGTTTGCCTTTTTCGTCGTGAAGTGTCTCAACCTCTTTTAATGCGAAGCCCGAAATACCCGTGCCGATTGCCTTTGAAAACGCCTCTTTTGCGCAAAAACAGGCGGCGGCGCTCTGCGCAGGCATATTTTTGTTTCGCAGCTCCTTAAGCTCGTTTTCGCCGTAAACTCTCCGGATAAAAGAATCTTTTTTTACCGACTGAGCTATTCTTTCAATTTCAACACTGTCTATTCCGATTTTAAAATCCATTGTCATTCCCGTTTCTGAATTATTTTGCAATATTTTAACACAATAACACTGCAATTTAAAGATTTTTTTTAATTATTACTTGAAAATAAAAAACTTTTGTGTTATATTCTCATACAATATTGTTAAACGCTTTGAACGGGAGAGTAGTCTGTAAACCGTGTGCAGAGAGAATGCGTCGCTGGCTGAAAGCGCATTTACATTTGTTGCAGATGAAGTTCGCCCGGGAGCGGTGCTACTGAAACATCAGTAGGCAGCAACGGTTTGCCGCCGTTAAAGGTGTCGAGTGCCCGCTGTTTGCGGGAATCTGGGTGGTAACGCGGAGTTTGTCTTCGTCCCTTGACGGGATGAGGGCTTTATTTTTTTGTATATTAATTCCGGAGGAATATTTATGTTTGAAAAAAGCGAAAATGTCAAAAAATCTTTCAGAGAAAGAATAGGGCAGGCTAAACAGCCCGCCGACCTTGAACAGATGCGAATCGACTTTCTCGGCAAAAAGGGTCAGATTGCGGAACTTATGAACGAGCTTCGCAACATCCCCAATGAGAAGAAAAAAGAGGCGGGTCAGCGCATTAACGAGATCAAGCAGGCGATTGAAGCCGAAATCCAGAAAAAGACTGCCGAACTCATCAAAGCGGAAGAGCTCCGTCAGGTGCAGATGGCAGAGGCGTATGACGAGTCAATGCCGTTGAGCATCAATGCGGGCTCATATCACCCCATCACCCTTGTTCAGCGCGAGGTTGAAGAGATATTCCGCACAATGGGATTCGCTGTTGAGGATTATTATGAAATCACCGATGATTACAACTGCTTTGAAGCTCTCAATATTCCCAAGCATCATCCCGCAAGAGATATGCAGGACACCTACTATTTAAGCACGGGTCAGCTTCTCAAAACACAGACCTCTGCCGCACAGAATATGATTCTCAGAAAATATAAGAAAGATCTTGAAGCGGGTATGCCCCTTCGTGCCATATTCCCCGGCAGATGCTTCCGTAATGAGAAGATAGACGCCTGCCACGAAAACACCTTCTTCCAGATGGAAGGTATGATGGTTGACAGGGATATCTCCATTTCAAACCTCATTTACTTTATGAAAACAATGCTCTCCGAGGTTTTCCAGCAGGATATAACCGTCAGACTCCGTCCAGGCTTCTTCCCCTTCGTTGAACCCGGCTTTGAGCTTGATATTCAGTGCCTCATCTGCGGCGGCGACGGATGTCCCTCCTGCAAAAACAGCGGCTGGCTTGAGCTTTGCCCCTGCGGAATGATTCACCCCAACGTTCTTTCCGAAGGCGGAATCGACCCCGAAAAATACACCGGCTTTGCGTTCGGCCTCGGTATGACACGTCTTGCGATGATGAAATACGGAGTCAAGGATATCCGCGTTTTCAACGGCTGCAATCTCAAATCTCTGTCGCAGTTTACCGACAAATCTTTCACCGTTCCCGAAGATAAGGAGGCGTAATCAATGTTTGTATCAATTAACTGGATTAAAGAATATGTTGACCTCTCCGGTCTTGATATCGAAAAACTTATAGGCAGCTTCACTCTTGCGACCGCAGAGGTTGAAGATATTTTCTATAAGGGCAGAGATATCGATAATGTCGTTATCGGTCAGATCTTAACAGTCCGTGACCATCCCGAAAATGAAAAATTCAAAAAGCCGATTCACCTTCTTACCGTTGATGCCGGCGATAAAGTCTGCAATATAGTCTGCGCCGCTCCCAACGTCAGGGAAGGTATGAAGATTCCGCTTGCCCTCGCAGGCGGCAGAGTGCCCGGCGGAGATATCACAAAGGCGACCGTTTACGGCTTTGAATCGGAGGGTATGTGCTGCTCCGCGTTTGAACTCGGTCTGAGCGATGACAAGTCCGGGCTTATGGAACTCCCCGAAGATGCGCCCGTCGGCAAAAACATCAAAGATGTTTACCCCGTTGAAGACATTATTTTTGAGGTTGACAACAAATCTCTCACCAACCGTCCCGACCTATGGGGTCACTACGGCATAGCCCGTGAGTTCGCCGCATTGACAGGCCGTGAATTAAAGCCGCTTGACCTCGCCGACACCGCTTACGACGGCAGTGAAAAAATCGAAGTAAGAGTAGGCAGAGAAGACCTTGTTTACAGATACGCCTGCATAAAGATGAGCAACATTACCGTAAATGTCAGCCCCGTCGCCATGCAGAT
>JAEEYU010000017.1 GCA_016288315.1 Clostridiaceae bacterium
CACCCTCAAAGGTCTCATGCGCCTTGACGGCAAAAAACTCACCGAGCCCGCCTACACCGATTTCAATTACATAAACAACGGCTGGCACAACACAATCTACATCGCCTATCCCGACGGCGAGCCCTATCCCAAATTCGTAAAAATCTCCGACGGCACCGTCGATGTCAAGCAGTATCAGGGCGGCTCCGGCGCAAAAGAGAGCGTTATGTGGAGCAGCGGCACGGGCACCCTCTCCCTTCACGATGACAGCGGCTATGTCGGCGACCTCACACCCGCGGAGGTCAAGCTCGCCGACGGTCTTTACGCCGTCACCGACGGGCGCAAATGGGGCTATGTCGATGAATGGCTCGACCTTAAAATCGGTCTCGACTTCGACTCAGCCGCCGATTTCAGCAACGGTATGGGTGCCGTCTGCGTTGATGAAAAATGGGGCTATGCCGACGAAAACGGCAAGCTTGTCATAGATGCAAAATATCTCCCCGTCGGTGAGAATACGGTTGCGGGGGAGGACACCTCCTTCGATTTCCGTCAGGGCGCCGCTCCCGTTCGCTCGGGCACCTTCACCGGCATAATCGACAAAAAAGGCAAAACCGTCGTTGACTTTGAATTTCAGGTTATTCTGCCCGGCTTCAACGGCAGATACATCGCAAAAAAAGACGGCGTCTGGGGCGTCATAAACACCGGCAGAACCATAGAGCAGGAGAGCGTCACCTACGCCGACTCCGACAACAGAACAAAGTTCAAACCCGGTTATTACAAAATCAGCACAAGCGGCAGCTCCCTCAATATGAGGTCCGATGCGTCGCAGACCTCCGAAATAATAGCGAAAATTCCCAACGGCACAACCGTCGAGGTCACAAAGGCAACCCTCGACTGGGCATTTATAAAATACTATAACGCGGAGGGCTGGGTGAGCACCGATTATTTAACCGAAGCCCCCGCCGAAACAACAACGGCTGAGCAGTCAACCGCAGCAGAGGCGCAAAATGGAACTGACTCGTAACGTCGCCCTCGTTGAGTATTCGCCTAAGGTCGATTTTCTCAACCACATAACCCACGCCGCGGCCGCCCTTGCGGCTCTCGCAGGCGCCGCCGCCCTTGTCGCAAAGGCAGCTCCGCTCGGGGCAAAGGCGGTCGTTTCCTGCATCGTCTATTCAATAACGCTTCTGTGCGTTTACTCCTTTTCCGCCGTCTATCACGCTCTGCCTCAGGGCGAAAAACGGCGCAAAGCCCGCCTGCTCGACCACCTTGCAATCCCCCTTCTGCTTGCGGGCACAACAACCCCCTGCGCCCTCATCTCCCTGCACCGCGTAAGCCACGTTCACGCTTATATCGTTTTCGCAACAGCGTGGTTCTGCGCCCTTTTCGGCATAATTTCAAAGCTCTTCTTTTTTGAAAAGCTTAAAGCGGCGGTGATGTTCATCTATTTCACGGGCGGCGCGGGTATGCTCGCCAGCGCTTTCAGAGCCGCCGGCAGTCTCAACCACACGGGTCTTGCCCTGCTCGTTTGCGGCAGCGTCCTTTACACAATCGGCGCCCTCTTCTGCAAAGCGGGCATCAAAAATCCGCCGATGCACGTCGTTTTCCACATCTTCACAGTGCTCGGCAGTCTTTTTCACTTCCTGACAATTTACCTCTATGTCATTTAGAAAGGCGGAACAAAAAAATGAAAGCAATCTACGCAGGCAGCTTCGATATGTTCACAAACGGCCACATGAGCGTTCTCGACCAGGCGGTTGACCTCTTCGACAAGGTCTATGTCGTCATCGCCTCCAACAGCAACAAGCAAAGACGCTTCGACGCCGGTTTTATGAAGGAGAAAATCAACGAGGCAATCGCCGCAAAGGGCTACTCAGACAAGGTCGAGGTTCTCGCCAGCGGCCGCCTCGTCGTGCGCATAGCCGAAGAGCTCGGCTGCACCTACCTCATAAGAGGTCTGCGCAACGCCACCGACTACGCCTATGAAGAGAATATGGCGCTCATCAACACCGCTCTCAACGAAAATATCCGCACCATCTACCTGCGCGCAATCGACGCCTCAATCTCCTCCTCAATGGTTTACGAGCTCTATACCCACGGCGAAGACATCTCCGCCTACCTTCCCTATTCCCTCGAATAAATTGTTCAATAATTAACAAAAAATTAACAACAAACCATTTTCAGTTGTATTATAATATATTGCCATAACAGAAATATAAGAGATTAATTATATATCGCGGAACAAAGGAGTAATCTTGTGCTTAAACTGACAAACATCAAAAAGACCTATGTCACGGGCGACACAAAGGTCGAAGCGCTCAAGGGTGTGAGCATCGAATTCCGCAACAGCGAGTTCGTCTCAATCCTCGGCCACTCGGGCTGCGGCAAAACCACCCTTCTCAACGTAATCGGCGGTCTTGACCGCTACGACGACGGCGACCTTGAAATCAAGGGCGTCTCAACAAAAAAATATAAAGACAGCGACTGGGACACCTACCGCAACCACAGCATCGGTTTCGTCTTCCAGAGCTACAACCTCATCCCCCACCAGACCGTGCTCTCAAACGTCGAGCTCGCGCTTACCCTCTCGGGCGTCTCAAAAGCCGAGAGGCGCAAACGCGCAAAAGAGGTGCTCGAAAAGGTCGGTCTCGGCGACCAGCTCGGCAAAAAGCCCAACCAGATGTCAGGCGGCCAGATGCAGCGCGTTGCCATAGCGAGAGCCCTCGTAAACAACCCGGAGATTCTTTTGGCCGATGAGCCCACGGGCGCCCTCGACTCCGAAACAAGCGTGCAGATAATGGACCTTCTCAAAGAGATCGCCTCCGACCGCCTTGTTATTATGGTAACCCACAACCCCGAAATCGCCCAGCAGTATTCAACCCGCATAGTCCGCCTCGTTGACGGTCTTGTTGTCAGCGACTCCGACCCCTACGATTCCTCCGCGGAGGTTAAAGAGAGTCCCGAAGCCGCTCAGCCCGAAACGCCAAAAAAGAAGAAAAATAAAAAGGGCGAAAAAACGAGCATGTCGTTCTTCACGGCGCTCTCCCTCTCGCTCAACAACCTCTTCACCAAAAAGATGCGCACCGCCCTGACCTCGTTTGCGGGCAGCATCGGCATAATCGGCATAGCCCTCATCCTCGCCCTGTCAAACGGCGTTGAAATATACATCCAGACCGTCCAGCGCGAGGCGCTCTCCAGCTACCCGATGACCATTGAATCAACGGGTATGGATATGAACGACGCCCTCTCCTCCTTTACGGGCGGCAAAAACAAAGACGGCGAAAGTCTCATAAAGCACGACCTCGACAAGGTCTATTCCAACACCGCCATGGCGGAGATGACAAAGATTTTCACCGCCGGTTTAAAGGAGAACAACTTAACCTCGTTAAAAGCTTTCCTTGAAAGCGAGGGCAGCGGCATTTCGCAGTATGTCAGCGACATCCAATACACCTACTCCTCAACCATGAACATCTTCTCCGCCGACACCTCCGACGGTCCCAACATAGTAAACCCCAGCCCGATGATAGCCATGATGCAGAATATGTTCGGCATAACCGGCAACGAGTCCCCCATCCTCTCGGGCATCACCTCCAGCTCCGCCTACGAGTCAATGCTCACATATTACGATATGTGGAAAGAGATGATTGACAACGACGAGCTCCTCCACTCCCAGTATGATCTCATAGCGGGCAAATGGCCGCAGAAATATGATGAAGTCGTCCTCGTCGTTGACCAGAACAACGAGGTAACGGAGCTCACCCTCCAGGCGCTCGGCGTCTCCGACCCCTCCGCCATGGTTGATATGTATATGGCAATGCAGAACGGCGAAGAGTTTGAGCCCGAAAGCGTCGCCCTCGAATATGATGAGGTTCTCAACCTGCGCTTCAGAATAGTCCTCACCCCCGACTACTACGGCTGGGATGAAGAGACAGAGTCATATATTGACAAAAGCGAAGACCCCGAATATGTAACCAACCTCATAAACAACGGCACCGAGATTAAAATAGTCGGCATCCTGCGCCCCGCAGAGGGCTCCGTCTCCACAATGGTCGGCGGCTCAATCGGCTACCTCTCCTCCCTTCCCGAGTATGTCATCGGTCAGACAAAAAAATGCGAGCTCGTCAAAAAGCAGATGAGCGAGCCCGACACCGACGTCTTCACCGGTCTCCCCTTCCCCACAGAAGAGGAACTCGCCGAGAAAGAGGCGGCAAAGGCGGCGCAGAATCCTTCCGATAAAAAGACGGATTCAAAAGAGGCAGAGAAAACAACCGCCCCCGCAAAAAAAGAAGAAAAAACAACAGCTCCCAAGGCCAAATCAACCTCGGCAGACACCTTCGAAACCCCGTCCGTCGTTCCTCTTGACCGTGCAGGCGAGCTCGTTACGGAAATGCGATCAACCGCTATGAGTGAGAGCGAAATTTACGCCTATATCGATGAGAATTTCAAGGGCGCGGAGCACGACCTTATGTATGAGATTGTCGGTCTCATGCTCAAAAACACCCTCTCCTCCTCGGAGCGCAAAACCCTCATAGCCGACCTCGACAAGCTCCTCGCAGGTCAGCAGATTCCCGGCTACGGCACAATATCGGGCGAGCAGGCATACGGCTACCTGCGTATGATGTCAAAACAGCAGAAGCTCTCAATGCTCGAGCAGATAATCAAATCCGGCTACGTTCCCACGGGCGAGGACGCACCCGCCGAAGATGAAAAAGCCGAAGAAACCCCCGAGCCCGAACCCGAGCCCGAGCCGGAACCCGAGCCCGAACCCGAACCCCTTGCCAAGAGCTACAAAGAGGCGCTCTCAATGCTCGGCGTTGCCGACCTTGAAACACCCCTCACAATAAACATCTACCCCACCGATTTCGAAGCGAAGGATGAAATCACAAAAATCATCGACAACTACAACCAGAAGGCAAAGGACGAAGGCAGAGACAAGGATGTCATAGTCTACACCGACTACATCGGTCTCATCCTCTCCTCCGTCACCAAAATCGTGCGCATCGTCTCCTACGTTCTCATCTGCTTCGTCGCCATTTCGCTCTTCGTTTCATCCATTATGATAGGCATAATCACCTACATCTCCGTTCTCGAAAGAACAAAAGAAATCGGCATCCTGCGCTCCATCGGCGCATCCAAGCACGACATCTCAATGGTATTCAATGCGGAGTCAATATCAATCGGCTTCGTCTCGGGCGTGCTCGGCATCGGCATAACCCTGCTGTGCATCATCCCGATTAACCTCCTTCTCAAATATCTCACAACGCTCGGCGCGGCTGCAAACCTTCCCGTCGCAGGCGCGGTGATTCTCATAATCATCAGCGTGTTCTTAAGCTTCATCGCAGGTCTCATCCCCTCAAAGATGGCAGCAAGAAAAGACCCGGTCGAAGCCCTGCGAACAGAATAAGAGGCACCCATGGCAAACAAAAAGCAAACCGCCTGCTGCGAGGACTGCATAAACTACGAGTATGACGACGAGTATGAGTGCTACACCTGCTCGTGCGACCTCGACAGCGACGAAATGGAAAATTTCATCCGCGGCAATGTCGGCTCCTGCCCCTATTACCGCCCCGGCGATGAATACACAATAGTCCGCAGACAGAACTGAAAACTGCATTTTAAAAGCACACATCAGATGTTTGATGTGTGCTTTTTTATAACGCAAAACCTCTTTACTTGTGGAATTATACAATAATATCAGGTCATATTTGGAATGTTTTAATGCTTGAAAAAGCACCTGTATTATAATATAATAACTGTAATTATGATTTTAATATGGGGGATTATGATATGCCACTCATTCCGCTCAACTGCCCTCTGTGCGGCGCTTCGCTCAGTATAGATTCAACCAAGGACGCAACCATATGCGAGTCCTGCGGCAAGCCCTTCATCGTCAAGGATGCCATCATAAACAGCTATGTCGGCGGCGCCGCGGCTCCCGCTCCCGCCCCTGCCGCTACTCCTGCGGCTGAAAAGCCAGATGAAGCTCCCACAATCAAAACAAATATAAATGTTGAAGAAAAGAGCCGCTGGGAGATGAACGGCACCTTCGAGCCGACAACCCGCACAAGGAACATCTACCACAAGCACAAGGATTTTGTCATCGACGAGGATGTCCTCGACAAATACGCAGGCGACGAGATGATTGTCGAAATTCCCGACAGCGTCAAGAGCATCGGCTACTGCGCCTTTTCCGGCAACGACAATGTCACCGAAATAATCATCCCCGAGAGCGTCACCAAAATCGGCTACTGCGCCTTTTCAAGCTGCACCAATTTAAAAAAGGTCACAATCAAGGGCAGGGTAACCTCCATTGCCGAAAGAGCGTTTCTCAACTGCACGGCTCTCACCGAGGTAAATATTCCCGACAGCGTCAACCGCATGGGCGAATATATTTTTGAAAACTGCCGCAGTCTTGAGGATGTCAAGCTCCCGCAGAGTCTTGTTGCCATCGGCGACTGCGCCTTCAAGGACTGCCGCTCGATTAAAGAAATCATCTTCCCGCCCAACGTCCGTCAGCTCGGTCAGAAGCTTTTTGAAAACTGCAAATCTCTCACCTCTCTCGAGCTCCCCTCAAGCTTAACCGAAATTCCCGACAGCGCGTTCAAGGATTTTGTGTCGCTTACAAACGTAACAATCCCCTCAAGCGTCGTCACAATCGGCGAGAGTGCGTTTGAAGGCTGCGCCTGCCTTGAAAAGATAGACCTGCCCGACAGCATAAAAACCATCGGCAGCAGAGCGTTCTGCAACTGCTCGGGCTTAAGCGGAATCACCGTTCCCGACAGCGTTGAAACAATCGGCGCGCGCGCCTTCCTCGGCTGCTCGCACCTCAAATACGCCGACGTTCCCGACACGGTCCAGAATATGGGCATCCGTGTTTTCGACGGCTGCACCTCCCTCAAAAGGGTCAGCATTCCTCCCTGCTCCGTGCGTATTTCCGACGGAGCGTTCAAGGGCTTCACAAAGCTTAAAAACATCGAGATTCCCGAAGGCATCGCCCGCATCGGCGACAATGCGTTTGAGGACTGCATCCGCCTTGAGGAGATAAAAATTCCCAAGAGCGTCAAGATTATCGGCACCGACGCCTTCAAGGGCTGCCAGAAGCTCAAACTCGTCGAGGGCGTTGAAAACCTCAACATAATCAAGCTTATGGACGTCTTCGCAGGCACACCCTTCCTCGACATAAACCTCCAGCGCAAAGGGCTCTGCCGTCACTGCGGCGGCGAATTCAACGGCTTCCTTACCAAAAAGTGCAAGGACTGCGGCCGCCCCAAAGATTATTGATGTAAATTATTGACATAATTGATATTCAACCGAGCTGACTGATATTTAATTAAGCTAATAGATATTTAATCGAGTTAACCGATGTTTAATTGAGCTAATTGATATTCAATCGAGCAAATTAATATTTAAAAACAGCTGTTGCCCCTCAACAGCTGTTTTTTTGTTTTCTTCTGTCTTCTTTATTGCAATCCTCCCTGCAGCCCGTAGGGGCGATTATCAACCGCCCGCTTTTTCATTGCAATCTGTCCAAAAGCTCTTGTCATTCTACCCCGCAGGCAAAGAATCTCACCCTTTCTCCCTGCTGCCGCCGATGCCCCACAAAACGCACCAAAGCACAAACGCGCCGACAACAAACGCAGGCAGAACATAATCTGGCGAAGTCATAAGCCCCAGAAAGCCCGCGCCCCTCGGCAGCTCGTAAAGCACTCCGCCGGGCATGAATATAAAGAACCCCGCCGCGCTCAGCGTGTAAGCGGTCAGCGCCCTGCGCGAGAAGACCGTAAGCGTTGCGTCAACCGGGCTGGGCAGCCCCCTGACAAGAATATTTTTTCTCAGTTTCATAAACACAAAAACAGCCGGAATAACTGTAACAGCGACAATTCCGATTATGTCATACGGGCTCTCGCTCTCAATAATGCCGCGGGTTTCGAGGTAATCTGTAATACGCATCACAAACGCCCTCGCAGGCACCAGCGCAAACAGATAAACGCCTGCAGTGAACGCCCCCGCTAAGCGCAGTTTCGCACTCTTTTTTGCGTATTCCGCCTTTTCGCCCGCCTCTTTTCCGCTCAGAACGGCAAGGGCAAGCATCAGAAACAGCCCTATGAAAAAGCCCGTGAAAAACTCCCACATCCCCCAGCTGTTCTGCGCAAAGGCGGCGGGTTTCGGTATTTTTGCGATGATTCCGCGACCCGTTCCCGCAACGTTGAAAAAGTCGGCGGCTGTTATGGCAACGGCGGCGCCGATGTTGAATACCGCCGAAAACCGCGCGGCCTTTTTGTCACCGTAGAACACTCGCGCAACAATCACAAGCACAAGAGCCGACAGAGCGTGCGAAATGTGCTCGATAATTTCAAAATAAGCCCTGCCGAAGGGAATTTTCTTCCCCCACGGAATCTTGTCAAAATGGCTCATATATACCTTCCACGGCGAGCCCGTCTTTCCCGCGGCGGCAAGCCCCTCTTTGAATAAATCAACAAGCTGCGGCGACACCGCCTTTATCAGCAGATGCGATACTGTCGCCTTCGTGAGGTATGAAACGGCAAAAAACACCGCAATTAATATGAAGTAATCGCGCAGCTTATACTCTTTTTCAGATATGAGAGTGCCCGCAAACAGCCCGAACAGGCACAAAAGCCCGAATCCCATGAGAAGCATGATTATCAGCGCCCTCGGCTGACTGAAAAGCAGAACCCTCTCGCCCTCTCCGGGGAATTCCGCAACGGATTTTATGTAGCCCGAAAGCAGACCGTTCGACGCGCCCCAGCCCGTAACTGTAAGGCCCGCCGAAACCGCAAGCACGGGGAGCAGAACAAAGCCGTTTTTTATCGATTTGCCGTAAAAGGCAAAAATCAGCAGCGTCAGCGCCGTGCCGACGGCAATAAGACCCCACGAGCCGCCGTAGCCGTGAGAGCCGCGAAATCTCCACATAAGCCCGCCGAGCAGCGCGCCGAGAACAACCGACAGTGCCTTGTCAGCTCCCGACGGCATCCTTGTTTTTGCATCCTGCATCACAATTCCCCTTTCATCCTGTCCGGATTTTTTATATCATAAAATTATCCTGATAATATCTGAAATCCAAATAATGTTCAAATAACTATCTGAATGCCCCGTCCGTCTCCGTATCAAAACCCTTTCCCTCTCCGATTTGTTTATCCTTTTCCAATTTGATTCGATCAATCTTATTATATACCATTTTTACAAAAAAGAAAACAACCCCAAAAAGCATGTCATCCTGAGCGCAGCAAAAGTTCCCATATAACACATTTCCACACGCCTCCGCTGTTTAATCCGTAGTATAGACTCAAAAAAATGCGTCAATATAACGTTGTTCCAAACTCCATTAAAAACAAATCGCCTGCAGGAAACTTGTAATTTTTCCTGCAGGGGTTTCTTAAAACTCACCTATTTTCGTGTCGTATTTATTCTTTGCGGGGTTTTCGGGAACGGGCACGGTATAATTACCGGTAAAACAGCCGTCGCAGAAGCAGACTCCTGCCCCCTGTGCGATTTTCCTTGTGCTTTCAACCGAAAGGTAGCCGAGTGAATCCGCTCCGATTACACGCGCGGTTTCTTCAACGGAATCATATTTGCAGGCAATCAGGTTCTCTTCGCTGTCAATATCCGTGCCGAAATAACAGGGGTGTCTGAACGGCGGGGATGATATGCGCAGGTGCACCTCTTTCGCGCCGGCGTTTCGCAGCAGGCGGATTATTCCCGCGCAGGTTGTGCCGCGCACAATTGAGTCGTCAACCATAACAACCCGTTTACCGTTTACGCTCTCTTTTATAACATTGAGCTTGAGTTTCACGGTGCTTTCGCGTTGCTTCTGCGAGGGCTGAATAAAGCTTCTGCCCGTGTATTTGTTTTTGATGAATCCTATTCCGTAGGGGGTTCCGCTGTGCGAAGCGTAGCCGAGGGCGGCGTCAAGCCCCGAATCGGGAACGCCGATAACTATATCCGCGTCAACGGGATGCTCCATGGCAAGAAATCTGCCCGCATTTATTCTTGCGTGGTGAACCGACACGCCGTCAAGAACGGAGTCGGGTCTTGCAAAATATATATACTCGAAAACGCACATGCTGCTCTTGCTTTTTTCCGTGCAGTGCGAGGTTATTGAGCGCATTCCGTCCTTTGAAAATTCGACGATTTCGCCCGGGCGGATATCGCGCATAAACTCCGCGCCGACGGCGTCAAGGGCGCAGGATTCGCTTGCAACGCAGAACGCCCCGCCGGCAGTTCTGCCCATACAGAGAGGGCGGAAGCCGTTTGGGTCACGGAATGCGATTATCTTTGTTGCTGTCATCAGCACGCAGGAGTAAGCGCCTTTAATCGTATTCATCGTCTTTTCGACCGCCTCGCAGGTGCTGTCCGATGTCAGGCGGTTTTCAACGAGTGAGTAGGCAATCGCTTCTGTGTCGGAGGAGCCGTGAAAGATTCCGCCCGAGAGCTCAATCTTTTTGCGTATTTCGTCTGAATTTGTCAGATTCCCGTTGTGTGCCAGAGCGAGGTTGCCTTTGATATGGCGAACAACAAGGGGCTGTATATTGTTAATATCCCTGCCGCCGGTTGTTGAGTAGCGCACGTGGCCTATTGCCATGTTTCCGCTGCCCAGCAAGGCGGTTTTTTCGGGCGTAAAAACATCGGCAACCAGACCGTCTCCCTTGTAGTGGGTGAACACACCGTCGCTGTTTACGGCAATTCCGCACGCCTCCTGCCCTCTGTGCTGCAGGGCGTGAAGCCCGAAATAAACAGTGTCTGCAACCGGTGATGTTTTTGTGTCGAAAATTCCGAACACTCCGCATTCTTCGTGAATTGAATTAAACATAACTCTCCTATTCGGCTGTGTAAAGATTTGCGTAGGGTCTTGATGTTTCGGGAATGAGCTTGCGGAATGGTTTTTTCATTATTTCCTCATAATCCGTATCAAAATAGCGGCAGTATTTTCTGACATAGCCCTCAAGCTCTTTTCTGTCCTGCGAAGTGAGGTTTACGGCTTTTATGTTGGGCGAGAGATTCTCTTTCGGGAAGGGAGCGCGCACAAACATTTTTCCGCCGTGCATTCCCGAGGCGCAGTGTGTGCCGAACAGCTTTTTGCCGTGCCTGAGATTAATGCCGAGCAGAACTATCGTTCCGCCCGCCATATATTCGCCTAAGAATGAGCCGGCGCTGCCGCCTATGACAAGAACGGGCTTCATGCTGCGGAACTCCTTCATATGTATTCCTCCGCGGCAGGAGACGCTGTCTCTGACATAAATCTGACCGTCGCGCATTCCGTAGCCGAGCGCGTCGCCCGCGTGGCCGTGAATAATTATTTCGCCGCCGCCCATTGTGTTGCCTGCAGCATCCTGCCCGTGCCCGTGAAGAATAATTCTGCCGCCGCTCAGACAAAAGGCGAGGTCGTTGCCTGCGGTGCCCTCAATTTCAAGCGTTTTGCCGCTTTCAAGGGCGTTACCGAGATACCTCTGCCCGTTGACGTCGGTCACAACTGTTTTGTTTTTTGAAAGGAATTCTTTTCTGATTTCATCGTTGACTTCGGCGTATCCTCTGATTCCCGCCGTTATTCTTTTCATTTCACCGCCTCCTATTCGCCCGCATGCTTTATGCCGAGTATTTCAAGTTCTTTTTCGCTCAGACCTATTCCTCTTAACATAAGGCGGTTGCCTCTGAGCGAATCAACGGAATTTATACCCATTCCGCCCATTATCTCCTTGATTTCGTGATTCCAAGCGGTTATGAGATTCACCACACGCTTGGACATAATATCGGGATTGAGCCGCTTTGTAAGCTCCGGGCGCTGGGTGGCAATTCCCCAGTTGCATTTGCCCGTGTTGCAGGTGGCGCACATATGGCATCCCATCGCTATAAGCGGAGCGGAAGCGCAGTAGCAGGCGTCCGCGCCCAGGGCAATCGCCTTGACTATATCAGCCGAGCACCGGAAGGAGCCGGCGGCAACAAGCGATATGCGCGAGCGTATTCCCTCGTCGCGAAGGCGCTGGTCGGCGGCTGCCAGAGCAAGCTCTATAGGAATGCCGACATTGTCTCTTATTCTGACAGGGGCAGCGCCCGTGCCGCCTCTGAAGCCGTCGATTGCGACTATATCCGCACCCGCTCTCGCGCAGCCGGAAACAATAGCCGCCGTGTTGTGAACAGCCGCAATTTTGACACATACGGGCTTTTTGTTGTCTGTCGCCTGTTTGATTGCCCATATTAACTGGCGCAAATCTTCTATTGAATAAATATCGTGGTGCGGCGCAGGCGAAATTGCATCGCTGCCCTCGGGAATCATTCTCGCGTTTGACACCTCAACGCTGACCTTTTCGCCCGGCAGATGACCGCCTATGCCGGGCTTTGCGCCCTGACCGATTTTTATTTCAACATATTTTGAATTGTTGAGGTAATCGCTGTGAACGCCGAATCTGCCCGATGCAACCTGAACTATCGCCCTGTCGGTGTAGGGCTGCAGGTCGGGGTGAAGTCCGCCTTCGCCGACATTGAAGAGCGTGCCGAGCTCCTTCGCCGCCATCGCAAGCGATTTCTGTGCGTTTAAGCTTATTGAGCCGAAGCTCATTGCCGAGAACATTACCGGCGTTTCAATTATGACCTGAGGGGGCATATCGACAGTCGATCTGCCCTTTTTCTCAACCGTCAGTTTTTCGGGTTTTCTGCCCAGAACGGTGCGTATTTCCATCGGCTCACGCAGAGGGTCGATGGAAGGGTTGGTAACCTGAGAAGCGTTGAGCAGAATCTTGTCCCAATAGACGGGGTAATCCTTCGGCGTTCCCATGCCCGCGAGCAGAACTCCGCCCGTCTCCGCCTGACGGCATATCTGCTGCTGATACTGCGGGGTCCAGTTGGCATTCTCTCTGTAATCGCACACATATTTTTCAATTCTCAGCGCGCCTGTCGGGCAGAGGGCAACGCACCTGTGGCAGGCAACGCAGGCGGTTGAATCCGAAATAACGGTTTTGCCGTCATCTGCAAAAAGATGGCACTCGTTGGAGCACTGGCGCACACAGCAGCCGCAGTTTATGCAGCGTTCTCTGTCGCGGACAACCGTGAATCTCCGGGGGATGTAACTGACAGCCATTTAATCATCCTCCCTTTCATCAATTTCAAGCGGAACAAAAACGGGCTGAGCTCCGCTGACGGACCAGACCTTTTCGGGGTCGGAGCAGATTATTCTTATGGCGCTCTCCTCACTGGCAAAATACGCCCTGTCGCCCTTTACGGCGGCGGTGAGCGAACGCAGTTTCAGACGGTCGTTTATGGCAAGCAGCCCCTTGTTTGAGCCGAGTATAACCGAGAACGGTCCGTTCACGAGGGCTCCGCTGTAAATGGCGCGCAGGTTTGTGAAATATTCCTTTTTCTCCGCATCCATTCTGTCTATCTCATCCCATTCGGGCGCAGTCAGAACATCCGCAGCAACGTTTGCCGGCAGCCCGTGGTGCCTTATCAGGTGGTCAAAAAGGTAGGTAATAACCTCCGTGTCGGTCTGCATCGTGCATTTGTAGCCGAACTGCTCTATGTAGCGGCGGTTCGCGTCATA
>JAEEYU010000018.1 GCA_016288315.1 Clostridiaceae bacterium
GCGTTTCAGGTCTTTTTTTCCTGTTTCTTTTTTGCATTTTGCGAGATGCTTTTCCAGATATATCGGGCAGTAGGCAGAAAATGTGACTTTTGACGCTTTCAGTTTCTCAATTTTGTCTCCGTTTTTTAAAAGGTTATCGAGGTATTTTTCCGCCTGTTCTTTTGTTTCAAAACTTACTCCTTTGCCTCCACCTGGAGGAGATGCAATAAACGGCTTTTTACGTCCGTCATTTTTGTAAGCGATTCTCCCTTTGCTTTTTAGACGGTTGCCGTGCGCATCGTTGTTTTTTGACATTGTTTCGCCTCACTTTCTTATGTGATTTTATAGTATCTTTTCCAGCGTCAAACGTCAATATTTTGTCCAACGTTTGTCCACCGTTTTTTTCGGAAAGTATCAAAACACCGCGGAAAATCGCGGAAATCAGGAAAAACAGAAAAACCTCGAATCCCTTGAAGACAAAGGGAATTCAACAGATTTGCAGGGTTAGTATATCGGTAATACGGACGCTTCCCAAGCCTCAGCGGCGGGTTCGACTCCCGTACCCTGCTCCAGAGAATCCTGTCATAGGGCAGGATTCTTTTTTGTAATTATCCTTTTTCAGATTATTCTGTTATTCGGAGGCAAAAATGAACCCCGGTTTTTCTTTTATTATAACAAGCGTTTTGCTTGGCGCAGGACTCGCCATGGATGCCTTTTCGGTTTCGCTTGCAAATGGTCTCAACGAGCCGCAGATGAAAAAACGCAGAATGCTTTGTATTGCGCTTGTGTTTGCGGGTTTTCAGTTCATAATGCCGCTTATCGGCTGGTTCTGTGTCTCTGCTGCAGCGCACATTTTTGCTTCGTTTGAAAAATATGTGCCTTGGATTGCATTTTCGCTGCTTTTGTTTATCGGCGCAAAAATGCTTTATGAAGGCATAAAAAATAAAAATATCGATGAAACGAAACCGGCTGTGAGTGTCGGCGCTCTTCTGCTGCAGGGGGTTGCGACTTCAATTGACGCTCTCTCCGTCGGCTTTGCGATTGAACAGTATGTTTTTGCACAGGCACTTGCATCGTGCCTGATTATCGGTGCGGTTACCTTTGTAATCTGCTTTGCAGGTGTTGAAGCAGGCAAAAGGGCTGGCACAAAACTTGCCGGCAAAGCGGGAACGGCAGGCGGTGTGATACTGATTCTCATAGGTCTTGAAATATTGTTAAAAAGTATAATCGGCAGGTAAAATCTCTGCCGGTTTGTTATTGATTAATAATTTCAACAGTGTTATAATTTAACTGAATAAAGGTGCTATTGTGCCGATTTTATCCGCCGCGGCGCAGCAGTTGCCGGAGGCGGATTTCTGTTAAGGAGGATTGACGGAAATGAAGATTATGTTTATCGGGGCTAATCACGAGGTTACGGGCTCCTGCACACTTATTGAGGCGTGCGGGAAAAGAATAATGGTTGACTGCGGTATGGAGCAGGGCGCCGATATTTTTGAAAACTGTTCGTTACCGGTTGCGCCCGGTGAGATTGATGCCGTCTGCCTGACTCATGCGCACATTGACCACAGCGGCAAGCTGCCTAACCTTGTTTCAAACGGCTTCGGCGGCCCGATTTATATGACGGGTGCCACGGCAAAACTCGCAAGCATAATGCTTCGCGATTCTGCCCATATTCAGGAGTCTGAGGCGCAGTGGCGCAACAAAAGAGCAAAGCGCACCGGTGAGGAGGAGTATGTTCCGCTCTACACCGTAAATGATGTTGAAAAAACGCTCCCGCTTTTTGTGTCATACAGGTATAATGAAGAAATAAGCATATTTGATGGAATATCAATCCGCTTTACGGATGCAGGGCACCTGCTCGGTTCATCGAATATTCTTTTTACTATTACCGAAAACGGAGTTACAAAAACCGTTTTGTTTTCGGGCGACTTAGGTAATCTCAACCGCCCGCTTATCAGGAATCCGCAGGTTCCGCCGCACGCAGATTACGTTGTTTGTGAGTCCACCTACGGTGACAGACTGCATACAAAAGAGCCCGACTATGTAGGCGACCTTGCGTCAATAATTAACGAAACGCTCGGCAAGGGCGGCAATGTGGTTATTCCCGCTTTTGCCGTCGGCCGCACACAGGAGATTCTTTATCTTATAAGAATCATTAAAGAAAAAGGATTGTCGGAAGTCGGCGATTTTCCCGTCTATGTCGATTCACCTCTCGCCATAGAGGCAACCCATATCTATTCATCGGAAGTGGCGGAGTTCTTCGATGATGAGACGGTAGAACTGCTTTCAAGAGGTATAAACCCCATAGCATTCTCAAATCTGAAAACAGCGGTAACAAGCACGGAATCCGCCGCAATAAACACCGACTCAGAGCCGAAGGTGATTATTTCCGCTTCGGGAATGTGCGAGGCGGGCAGAATACGCCACCACCTTAAACATAACCTCTGGCGCGATGAAAGCACTGTTCTTTTTGCCGGATATCAGAGCGAGGGCACCCTCGGCAGAAAACTGCTTGACGGTGCGGAGATAGTCAGAGTGTTCGGTGAAGAAATCCTTGTTAAAGCGAGAATCCTGCGCATGAACGGCTTCAGCTCGCACGCTGACCGCAATATGCTTCTCAACTGGCTCAGAGAAGTCGATGCGGGTATGATATTCATAAATCACGGCGAGGATTCCGTTGCCGACTATTTTGCAAACACCGCTCAGACCGAGCTCGGCAAGCCGGCGGTTGCGCCTTACAGCGGTGATATTTATGACCTTGCCGAAGGCGTATGCATCGAAAAGGCGGCAATCAGACGGGTGGACAGCAAGAAGAATCTTGCAACCAAAAGGGCAAAAACCGTGTATGAGCGGCTTATTGCGGCCGGATTCCGTCTGCAGAAACTCATCGAATCGGTCAAGGGTATGTCAAATAAAGATATCGCAAAACTCACAAGCCAGATTAACAACCTATGCGAAAAATGGGAAGATTGAAGATAAAAAAGAAAACGGCTGCCCGCGGGCAGCCGTTTTTATATGCAAACTGATTATTTATCGCTCATTACTCTGCCGAAAATCTCGGTGTAAGCGTCTTCAACGCCGCCCATATCGCGGCGGAAACGGTCCTTGTCAAGCTTCTCGTTTGTTTTTGCGTCCCAGAAGCGGCAGGTGTCGGGTGAAATTTCATCGGCGAGAACTATTGTGCCGTCTGCTGTTTTGCCGAACTCAAGTTTAAAGTCAACAAGCTTAACGCCGAGGTTGAGGAAATATGCCTTGAGAACTTCGTTGACCTTGAAAGCCATCTGCTTGATGAGGGCGATTTCATCTTTGGTTGCGAGCTTCAGCGCAAGAGCGTGATATTCGTTGAGAAGGGGGTCGTGAAGGTCGTCGTTCTTGTAGGAGAATTCGATTGTGGGCTCATCAAAAACAATGCCCTCTTCAACGCCGTAGCGCTGTGCGAAATGACCTGCGGAGATGTTGCGGATAATTACCTCAAGGGGAACGATGGAGACTTTCTTGACTACCGTGTCTCTCTCGTTGATTTCTTTTACGAAATGGGTGGGGACGCCTTCCTTTTCAAGAATCTGCATAAGGAAGTTGCTCATCCGGTTGTTGATAACGCCCTTACCGGAGATTGTGCCCTTTTTAAGGCCGTCGTTTGCCGTGGCGTCATCCTTGTAGGAAACGATAACGTAGTTTTCATCCTCGGTGGCAAAAACCTTTTTTGCCTTGCCTTCATACATCTGTGCCTGTTTGGTAAGTTCCATATTTTTACTCTCCTTAAAGATTTATTATATCATTAAACTGTTACCGTGGCATCAACGCCCAACAGTTCTTTACGTGCCTCGAGAACGGGTCTGACGCAGTTGCTGAGGTAGTCCTCGGTCTGCATTGTGGCGCAGCCTGTGAATTTGTGCGGGTCAACTATCTCGTCAAGCTCTTCTTTTGTGAGGTCAAAACGGCTGTCGTTGAGGATTCGTTCAAGCAGGTTGTTGTTTGAGCCGTTAAGCTTGATTTCTTTTGTAACCGCAACGGAGTGCTCTCTGATTGCCTCGTGAAGCTCCTGACGGTCTCCGCCCTTCTGCACGCAGTGCATAAGGATATTTTCGGTAGCCATATAGGGGAGTTCTTCGTTGAGGTGTTTTTCGGCAACCTTCGGGTAGATTGTGCCGCCCGTGATTATATTGATGTAAAGACTGAGTATTGCGTCAACCGCAAGGAACGCTTCGGGGATGGCGATTCTCTTGTTTGCGGAGTCATCAAGCGTTCTTTCAAACCACTGCGCGCTTGCTGTAATTGCCGGGTTGATTAAATCTGCCATTACATAGCGTGCAAGTGAGGCGATTCTTTCGCTGCGCATGGGGTTGCGCTTGTAGGCCATGGCGGAAGAACCGACCTGTTTAGACTCAAACGGCTCGTCAAATTCCTTGAGATGCGAGAGAAGGCGTGTGTCGTTGGAGAATTTTGCCGCACTCTGCGCAATTCCGCATAAAACCGAAACAACGTCAAAGTCGTTCTTGCGTGTGTATGTCTGACCGGAAACGGGGAAGACGGCATCGAATCCCATTTTGCCGGCAATCAGCATTTCAAGCTTTTTGACCTTTTCATAGTCGCCGTCAAACAGGGCGAGAAAACTTGCGCCCGTGCCCGTCGTGCCTTTGCAGCCGAGCAGTTTGAGATTTGAAAGGCGAAATTCAACGCTCTCAAGGTCGAGCATAAGGTCCTGAAGCCAGAGCGTTGCGCGCTTGCCTACAGTTGTGGGCTGAGCTGCCTGAAAATGTGTGAACGCAAGGCAGGGCGTGCCTTTGTGCTTCTCTGCAAAATCGGCAACTGCTTTTATGCAGTTTACAAGTTTTTTGCGGACGAGCTCGAGAGCCGCTCTCATCTGAATTATGTCGGTGTTGTCTCCTACATAGCAGGAGGTTGCACCCAGATGAATAATCGGCATTGCCTTGGGGCAGATGTCGCCGTATGCGTGAATATGAGCCATGACATCGTGGCGCAGTTCGCTCTCATACTTCTTTGCCGCTTCATAATCTATGTCGTAAATATGTGCTTTCAGTTCGTCGATTTGCTCGTCTGTTATGTCAAGACCGAGTTCTTTCTCGCTCTCCGCAAGTGCAATCCATAGCTTTCTCCAGGTGGAAAACTTGGTGTCATCCGAGAAAATCTTTTTCATCTCATCGCTTGAATAGCGAGAGCAAAGAGGGCTCTGATAAATGTCGTGTGCCATATTCCCGCTCCTTATTGAAATTGTAAAAATATTATATCATCCGAAGCGGAAAAAATAAAGAAGTTTTAATGTAAAATCTTTTTATATTATTATGCCCGCGTTTGTTTATAATGCTGTATGCAAAAAAAGGAAGCTCCGCTTTGAACGGAACTTCCTTTTCATTATGTGTTTTTATTTTTTGAAAACCGAGAAAATAAGATTGAAAAGCTGAGTGAAAAACAGCTTGAATCTGTCAAGGAAAGAGAGGTTGATTATGTTTCCGTCATCCGCTTCAAGAATGAGAAGTGGAGCGTTGAAATGAAGGAATCTCGGGTATTCGGGGAAGGTGTCAACGGTTGCCTGACCGTCATAGAACATAAGCGTATTTACAAAATCATATATTGCATCATACTGTTGTGTGTGCGAGGCGCTGCGTATGAACCAGGTCTGCTCCGGGAACAGGCAGGTCGATGCGTCGATCTGACCGTTCGGCGAGACAAGCTCACTTTCACTCTTGTTGAAAACATTAAAAACGTTATAATCGGAGCATTTGGCGCCGAACGATGCAGATGCCGTGTCAAGCACACCGTCCGTCATAACCTGCCAGTTTGATGAAAGGGGAATTGAAGAATAGCCGTAACGTGCAATTACATAGAGGTTGCAGTTGTCGTTTACCTCGTTGAGAACTTCCTCGCGTCTTGAACGGACACTCTCGTTGTAATGGTCGATTTTTTCGATTATTCCCGAATAATCCTTGCCCGTTTTTGCAAGAACATCGTTGAAAATGTAATCGAAGCCCTCGTCAAAATCTTCGTCCGGAATCATTGACCAGATTGCAGGCCACAGACCGAACAGCGGGACTATTGCACGCTCATAAAGCTCGTCGGAGGATTCCAGCATAAGCTTGTTGATAAAGTTTGAAATAAAATCAACAAGCCCCGCTTTTTTGAGCATATCTATAACAACGTCAATCAGCTCGTTATACTGATTGTTTGAAAAAGCACCGAGAAGGTATGCAACGAGCGCTTCTGCGCCCATACCGCTCAGGTCAACGTCGCCGCCGACAAAAAGGTTGCCTCTGATTAAATCCGATGTGAAGCCGGCGCCGTAAACAGCGGTTGAATTGTAACAAACGCTCTTTATTGCATCACAGCCGAACTGCTCGAAATAGCAGGTGGTAACAATACCTGCATAGCTGTGGCAGTCGAGCACAACCTGATCGCAGCCCGACTCTTCAATTATGTAATTAATAAAATCATTGAGTTTTGACGCCGCTTCAAACGGATCGATTCTCCAGTCAAAAACGAAGGTATATTCGCCGTCTTTCTTAACCTCATCCGGTTCGGGATATACCATGCAGGGACCGCTGCCGTTTGTTACCTCACCGTTTTCATCAAGAAAAAGACCGTCAAAAACCACATTTGCCTGCTCGGCAAAAACATCGGCGAACTTGTCCCAGTCGCGGTCAATGCTGAGCTTTGCCAGAGGACCTATAAGAGCTTTTACAAGGTCGAGTATTTTGTTTGTTGCGGGGGGCCACAGCTGGTCGCTTGTGTCATCGTTTTCAACAGCGTAGATTTTTGCGTTCATAAATCCGCGCATATCGATTACGGGGCAGATTTCAGCATCGGCTGCAGCAAAGCCGCTGAGAACCGGAACAGCCGCAAGAACGAATGCAAGAACTGCGGCAATTATGCTTTTCACGACTCTTTTTTTCATAATTTGTCTCTCTTTTCCGAAAAAATTTTTAAAATAATTCTTAAAAATTTATTAAGATGCTGATATTATATCACAACGCATTTTAAAATTCAAACAATTTATATTTCTATTTTGACAAAAATGTCGGGTCAATATGTGGTAGAGGCAGATAAATGCAACCACTATATATTATATATTTTATACAATTTATATATATGTCACGGAAAGGCGGGAAACACGCGGGCGCGTTTCAAAACGGAATGCCTTGAAAAACAAGGTTTTTTCGCTCCGGAAAAAAGTGAAAAATTTTTTTAAAAAATGCTTGCATTTTGAAATGCCTTGTGTTACTATACATAAGCACGCGTGCGACCAAGGGTGTTCTATGCCCTTTTAACCCGGCCGCAAAACGCGTAATGATATGCGATGATGCGGGAGGTGGCCGTCCTCAGAGACGGGGAATTTCCGCGGAGTATGTCCGATTTAAAACCGGGCGAAATGTGCTGCCAGAGCAGTCTGCCGTTCCCGGGCAGAACTGTGCGGCCTGCACCGAATTGCAAAATCACCTCATCCCGGAAATATTTCAGATTTCCGGCTTTTAAAGCGGAAGGGTGGAAACACCCGGCTCGGTGTAGTGATTTTCAAAGCCCGCCAAATTTAAGGAGGCGTTCAAATGGCAGTCAAAGGGAAAATCAGAATCAGACTCAAGGGCTACGACCACAACCTTGTTGACAAGGCAGCGGAAACAATCGTAGAAACAGCAAAAAGAACAGGTGCTCAGGTATCAGGTCCCGTTCCTCTTCCCACAGAGAAAGAGATAGTCACCATTCTTCGCGCAGTCCACAAATATAAGGACTCCCGTGAGCAGTTCGAACAGCGCACACACAAAAGGCTTATCGACGTTATCAGACCCTCAGCAAAAACAGTTGAGGCAATGACAGGTCTTGAGCTTCCCGCAGGCGTAGAAGTCGAAATCAAACTTTGATTTACTGCGTCGGCAGGTCAAGTTGGCACGACCAACCAATAACCTAAAGGAGGAAAGCATTAAATGCAGAAAGCAATCATCGGCAAAAAACTCGGCATGACCCAGATTTTCGATGACAAGGGTAACGCAATCCCCGTAACAGTTATCGAAGCAGGTCCCTGCAACGTCGTTATGAAGAAGACAGTTGAGAACGACGGCTACGAAGCGGTTCAGCTCGGCTTCGGTGACATCAAGGTTCAGCGCGTAACAAAGCCCCTTGCAGGTCACTTCAAAAAAGCTGACACAGCTCCCAAGAAAACACTTAAAGAGTTCAGACTCGACGATATGTCGGCACTGAATCTCGGCGACACCATCAAAGCAGACATCTTCGCAGCAGGCGAAAAGGTAGATGTCACAGGCACGAGCAAAGGTAAAGGAACAGCCGGCTCGATCAAAAGATGGGGCTTCGCAAGACTTAAAGAATCACACGGCACAGGTCCCGTTGCAAGACACGCCGGTTCACTCGGCGCCTGCTCAGACCCTTCAAGAGTTTACAAGGGAAAGAAACTTGCAGGTCACCTCGGCAGTGAGAGAGTTACCATCCAGAACCTTGACGTTATCAAGGTAGATGCAGAGAATAACCTTCTTGCCATCAAGGGCGCCGTTCCCGGCCCCAAGGGCGGAATTGTTCTTATTCGCGATTCAGTCAAAAAAGCGTAAAGGAGGAGTAGAAAATGCCTAACGTATCAGTATTCGACATGACAGGTAAAAAGCTTGACAGCATCGAACTCGCAGACAGCATATTCGGAATCACACCCAGCATTCCCGCGATGCACCTTTGCGTAGTCAGCTATCTCGCAAACAGACGCCAGGGCACACAATCTACCCTTACGCGTTCGGAAGTCAGCGGCGGCGGCAAAAAGCCCTGGAGACAGAAGGGCACCGGTCGCGCAAGACAGGGCTCAACAAGAGCTCCCCAGTGGTATCACGGCGGCATCGCACACGGCCCCAAGCCCCGCGATTATCAGAAATCGGTTAACAAGAAAGTCAGAAGACTTGCAATGAAATCCGCTCTTTCGGCAAAACTCGCAGACGACGAACTCATCGTTCTCAGCGAGCTCAAGCTTGACGAAATCAAAACCAAGGTTATCGCGGATATGGTCAAGGCGCTTAACGTCGGCAAGAAAGTGCTTATCGTGCTTCCCGAAAAGAACGACGTCATCTACAGAAGCGCACGCAACATCGCAGGCGTAAAGACCACCCTTGTTAACACTCTTAACGTTTATGATATCCTCAACTGTGACACTGTCATAGTTCTCAAGGATGCTGTCAGCAAGATTGAGGAGGTTTACGCATGAGTAAATTAGCACAGGATATTGTTCTCCGCCCCATCATTTCAGAGGCGAGCATGGACGGCATGGCAGACAGAAAATACAGCTTTGAAGTTGCAAAAGATGCCAACAAAATCGAAATCGCAAAAGCGGTTGAAACCCTTTTCGGCGTTAAAGTCAAAAAGGTCAACACCGTAAACTGCAAAGGCAAACTCCGCAGATACGGTATGTATGAAGGTTACACAGCGTCCTGGAAAAAGGCGATTGTTACCCTTACCGAAGATTCCAAGACAATCGAGTTCTTCGACGGTCTTATGTAATTTAACCGCTGCCTGAGGGCAGAAGTAACGGCGGCAAGGTATGGAGAGCGACATGCTCCGCAAAGCTGCCGAACAGGAGGAAAAAATGTCAATAAGATTTTATAATCCGACCGGTAACGGCACCCGTAATATGTCCGTTACAGATTATTCCCTGCTTTCAAAGGTCGAGCCCGAGAGAAGCTTACTGGCTCCTGTCAAAAAGAACTCCGGCCGCAACAGCTACGGAAGAATCACGGTTCGTCACCGCGGCGGCGGAAACCGCAGGAAGTATCGTATAATCGACTTCAAACGTTCAAAGTTCGATGTTCCCGCAACAGTAAAGACCATCGAATATGACCCCAACCGCTCGGCATTCATCTCACTTATCGAATACACCGACGGTGAAAAGAGCTACATCCTTTATCCCGACGGACTCAAAGTCGGCGATACAGTAATCGCAGGCACAACTGCGGATATCAAACCCGGCAACGCTCTTCCGCTTACAAACATCCCCGTGGGCACAGTTGTTCACAACGTTGAACTTACCCCCGGCAGAGGCGGTCAGCTTGCAAGAGCAGCAGGCAACAGCGCACAGCTTATGGCTAAAGAAGGCATCTACGCTCTTCTTCGTCTGCCCTCGGGCGAACTCCGCAACGTTCCCGCAGGCTGCATGGCTACAATCGGTGTAGTCGGCAACCTTGACCACGAAAACGTAAAGATCGGCAAAGCAGGCCGTAAACGCAACATGGGTTGGAGACCTACAGTCCGCGGTTCAGTCATGAACCCCAACGACCATCCCCACGGCGGCGGCGAAGGCAAATCACCCGTCGGCAGACCCGGCCCTGTTACCCCCTGGGGTAAGCCCGCTCTCGGCTATAAGACGAGAAAGCACAAGAAGGCTTCCAACAAGCTGATCGTAAAACGTCGTAACGACAAGTAATCGAGAAAGGAGAGAAGATAATGGGCAGAAGCGTTAAAAAAGGACCGTTCGTGCAGCCCAAGCTGCTCGAAAGAGTCGA
>JAEEYU010000019.1 GCA_016288315.1 Clostridiaceae bacterium
CGAAATAAGAACGGCAAACGCAATGCTCGGCAGGCAGTTCTTTTATGACGGAGAGGTAATGCGGGGCGACAGGAGAGGCAGGAAAATGGGTTTTCCCACCGCAAACCAGTTTTTTGAAGACGGGTTTATTGTGCCTGAGTTCGGAGTTTATGTGTCAAACGTAAAGCTCAGAGGCAAAGAATACTGCGGAATCACAAACATCGGAGTGCGCCCTACCTTCGGCAAATCAAAACCGAGAAGTGAAACACATATTGAGAACTTTGACGGCGACATTTACGGCGAAAATATTGAAGTCGGTCTGATTGAAAAGATAAGGGATGAAATAAAGTTCAATTCAATGCAGGAGCTTGCCGAACAGATAAAAAAAGACAGTGATGCGGCAAAACTTATTTTTGAAAAAAGGGGAGAAAACGGCTGTGTATGACAACTGGGAAGCACTGAAAACAGAGTGTATGCAGTGCAGAAAATGCGGGCTTTGCGAAACACGCACAAACCTTGTTTTCGGCGTGGGCAACGAAAACGCCGAAGTCCTTTTCGTAGGCGAAGGCCCCGGTGAAAACGAGGATTTGCAGGGTGAGCCGTTTGTAGGCAGAGGCGGACAGCTGCTCGACAAATTCTTAACTGCCGTTGACCTTGACCGCAAAAAAAACATCTACATTGCCAATATAGTCAAATGCCGCCCTCCTCAGAACAGAGACCCGAAACCGGAGGAGCAGGATGCATGTATTGACTGGCTGCGCGAGCAGACCAGACTTATGAGACCGAAAATCATAGTCTGCCTGGGCAGAATATCGGCGCAGAAACTCATCTCTCCCGACTTTAAGGTTACAAAGCAGCACGGCGAGTTTATCGAAAAGGGCGGTATTCTTTTTATGGGAACCTTCCACCCCGCCGCTCTTCTGCGAAATCCTCTGCAGAAGCCGGATGCGCTTGAAGATTTTCTTGCCCTGAAAAAGAAAATAAAAGAAGTGTGCCAAAGAACATATTAAAAATTCACGCAAAATTTACTTTTAAATCTTTACACGCTATTTAAAATATTATATTATTATATGTAGTTGAATATATGAGGTGGTTATTATGCAGGCAAAATACAAACGCATCCTTCTCAAAATAAGCGGAGAAGTTCTTGCGGGCGAAAAGGGTTCGGGATTTGACCCTGCCAAACTCGATGTTATCTGCAAAGCAATAAAACAGACGCGTGATATGGGCGTTCAGATAGGTCTTGTTGTGGGCGGCGGCAATTTCTGGCGCGGCCGTTCAAGCGAGAATATGAACAGGGCAAGAGCAGACCATATCGGAATGCTCGCAACCGTAATGAATGCGATTATGCTTGAAGAAACGCTCAGAAATCTCGGCGTTCCCGCAACGGCACAGTCGGCAATACCGATGAATGCGGTTGCCGAGCCGTTCTCACAGCGAGAGGCGTTAAGGCGCCTTGAAGCTGGTGAGGTTGTTATATTCGGCGGCGGAACGGGCAGCCCCTTCTTCTCAACAGATACCTGCGCCGCAATACGCGCAGCCGAAATCGGCGCAGAGGTAATATTCAAGGCAACAAATGTTGACGGCGTTTATAACAAGGATCCTGGCAAAAACCCCGACGCAGTCAAATACGACACTCTAACAATGGATGAGGTGCTCGCTCAGAACCTCAAGGTTATGGATTCCGCGGCGGCTTCACTCTGCCGTGACAATAAAATACAGATTCTTGTTTTCAACCTTAACGACCCGCAGAACATCGTGCGCGCATCATCAGGTGAAAACATAGGAACGGTAGTTACAGTTTAAGATTAAATAAACGGAGGTAAATTTATGGATACCGTATTTGCTCAGATTAAAGAAAAAATGGAGAAAACCTTAAGTGTTCTCGATTCCAACTATTCATCAATAAGAGCCGGCAGGGCAAACCCCGCCGTGCTTGACAAAATCAGAGTTGATTACTGGGGCACACCCACACCCATCAACCAGATGGCTGCCGTCTCCGTAGCGGAGGCAAGAATCCTTCAGATTCAGCCCTGGGATGTTTCATCACTCGGAGCAATCGAAAAGGCAATTCAGGCATCCGACCTCGGCATAAACCCGCAGAATGACGGCAGAGTAATCCGCCTCATTTTCCCGCAGCCCACAGAGGAACGCCGTAAGGAGCTTGTCAAGGAAGTCCGCAAAATGGCGGAAGATTCAAAGGTTGCCATCCGTTCAATCCGCCGCGACGGAATGGAAAAATTCAAAAAGATGGAGAAGGCCTCCGAAATCACAGAGGACGACCTTGACGACTGCGAAGAGGAGCTTCAGGACATCACAGATTCCTACATCAAAAAGATTGATGAAAAATCAGATGCAAAAGAGAAGGAAGTTCTTGAAGTTTAATTTCGTATAAAACACATAAAAAGGGGCGGAAACAACCGCCCCTATAATAAACCAAACAGAGAAATAACTATGGATGAAAAAACAAAAAAAAGCCTCGTTTTACCGCGGCACATAGGTTTTATTATGGACGGCAACGGGCGCTGGGCAACTGCGAGAGGGCTTGAACGCGCGCAGGGGCACAAGGCGGGGGCGCAGACCTTCCGCACAATCAGCACCTACTGCGCAAAGCTCGGAATCGAATCGGTGACTTTTTACGCCTTTTCAACAGAAAACTGGAAACGCCCCGAAAACGAGGTAAACGCTCTTATGAAGCTTTTCAGGGAGTTCCTTGAAGAAGCGCAGGAGAGAGAAGAAGAAAACGAAGAGATAGGCTTTCACATAAAATTCGCTGGTGACACGGCAAATATGCCCGAGGAGCTCGTCAATCTTTTCGAAATCTGCGAAAAACGCTCTGCAGATAAAACAGGAACAACGGTAAACATTGCCGTAAATTACGGCGGCAGGGCGGAGATAACAAACGCCGTAAGGCAGATAGCAGAAAAGGTCCGCGACGGTGAAATGGCGGTTGACGAAATTGATGAGAACACCGTCTCATCACTGCTCTACACTGCAGGTCAGCCCGACCCGGATCTTATAATAAGACCGGGAGGGGAGAGCAGAATCTCAAACTTCCTTATCTGGCAGAGCGCCTATTCGGAGTTTTATTTTACCGATATTCTGTGGCCGGACTTTACAACAGACGACCTTGACAGAGCTATTATTGATTTTTGTTCACGCAACCGCCGCTTCGGTGCGGTTTAATGAGAGGTAAGCTATGAAAAAGAGATTAATTACGGGAATAAGCGGAGCGCTGTTTGCAATAGCGTGCGTAGTGTTTATGCAGGTGCCTTTTGTGCTGGCAATTCCGCTTGCGTTTTTTGCCGCAACCGCGGTTCACGAGATTTTGCACGTAATCGGCTGCAAAAACAAGCCGATAACATATATTTCAATGGTGTTTGCAGGCGCTATACCGTTTTGCAGCGATGTAATTGCATTCTTCAAATATCACAGGGGAGTTGACTTCTTCAACTCCTTCAGTATGCCCGCCTGGGTGCCTGCGGTGATTTATGTTTTCATCGTTCTGATTATTATGCTGGGCAACTATGAAACAGTCCCCTTCGAGCACGCCGCCATGGCAATTTTCAGCACGGTGAGTGTCGGCTTCGGTATGGCTACTCTCATTTATCTCAGGGACCTTGACCATATGTTCCCGGATTATATTCAGCCCGCACAGTCAAGAGCAATTGTTCTTTGTGCGCTTTATGCCGCCTGGATTTCAGATGCGTTTGCATATTTCTTCGGCAGAAAAATCGGCAAGCACAAGCTGGCTCCCGTAATAAGCCCCAAAAAATCAATCGAGGGCGCTGTAGCCGGTCTTCTCGGAAATGCACTTGTAACGGGCATAACCTGGCTTATAGCGTCACACTGGTTCACAAGATTCCCCGACACCTTCAACGGCTGGGGAATTGTGGCAATAGGCACGGTTGCATCGGTTCTCGGCGTTTGCGGAGACCTTTCGGCTTCGGTTATCAAACGCAACTTCGGCAAAAAGGATTACGGCACATTCTTCCCCGGTCACGGCGGAATTATGGACAGATTCGATTCCACCCTTTTCGCTCTGCCGACCTTTTATATTTTTATTATAGCGATAATCAGTTTCAAAGCCGTTTAAAGGAGACTTATGAACAAGTCTGTGTCAATTCTCGGTTCAACCGGCTCAATAGGCAGACAGGCACTTGAGGTTGCAAAATTCGGCAATTACAAAATAAGGGCTTTGACCGCTTTCGGCAGTGTTGAACTTCTTGAAAAACAAATAAGGGAATTCAAACCCGAAACAGCTGCGGCTGCCGATGAAAAGGCGGCCGCCGATTTGACGGTAAGAGTAGCCGACACGCCTACAAAAATCCTTTCGGGAATCGAAGGTGTGTGCGAGTGCGCCGCCATGCAGGCGGATGTTGTGCTCAATTCTGTTGTGGGAATAGCGGGTCTTACACCTACGCTTGCGGCAATAGGCGCAGGCAATACCCTCGCCCTTGCCAACAAGGAATCTCTTGTTACGGGCGGTGAGCTCGTTATGGCGGCGGCAAAGAAAAACGGCGTTGACATTCTGCCCGTTGACAGCGAGCACTGCGCAGTTTTTCAGTCGCTTGCCGGATGTAATGACAGAGGGCAGATAAAACGGCTTATTCTCACTGCTTCGGGCGGTCCTTTTTTCGGAAAAAACAAAGAAGAACTCAAAAGTGTTACCGCCGGGCAGGCACTTAAGCATCCGAACTGGTCAATGGGCGAAAAAATCACCATCGACAGCGCTACAATGATGAATAAAGGGCTTGAACTCACCGAGGCAAGATGGCTCTTTGACGTTCCTGCTGAGAAGATAGATATTCTTATTCACCGGCAGAGCGTTGTGCACTCGCTTGTCGAATATGTTGACGGCTCGGTTATTGCGCAGCTCGGCGTGCCGGATATGAGAATACCGATTCAGTATGCGCTGACATATCCCGATAGGCATGAGAGCCCCGCACAGCAACTGCGGCTTGAAGATTACGGCCGCCTTACTTTTGAAACTCCCGATTATGAAACGTTTATCGGCATAGACCTTTGCAAGAGGGCGTGCAGTATTGGAGGGCTGTATTCCGCACTTGTCAACGGAGCAAACGAGCAGGCAAACCTCCTGTTCAGGCAGGGCAGAATCGCCTTTTTGCAGATTGGCGAAGCGGTTGAATACACGCTCGATAATATTGCGCCCTGTCAGCCGGGCGGAGTTGAGGAGATTTTTGAAACGGACCGCATTGCAAGGCAGGCGGTAAACAAATTCTTCCGCATTGAAACGGAGCAGTAATTATGAAAATTATTCCGCTTATAACCTTTTCGGCAGTTGCGCTTAAAGCTCTGCCCATAATAATCGCTATATTGTTCTTTGGTCTTATAATAATGCTTCACGAGGGCGGGCATTTTCTTGTTGCAAAGCTTTTTGATGTTAAAATCAACGAGTTTTCAATGGGTATGGGTCCCTGCCTGCTGAAACGCAAAAAGGGCGAAACGCAGTATTCTCTGCGCGCCTTCCCCGTTGGCGGTTTTGTCAGCATGGAGGGCGAGGATGAAACATCCGAGGAGCCCAGAGCGTTCTGCAACAAACCGGCGTGGCAGAGGTTCCTTATTGTCAGCGCGGGTGCGGTCGTCAATATCATTATGGGCTTTCTGACCGTTCTGATTATGCTCACATTTGCAACGGGCGAAGATTCCGGCATCGGCACTACAGAGATTCTGTATTTCACCGAAAACGCCACCACCTGTGAAGACGGTCTTCAGGAGGGCGATGTTATTACAGAGGTAAACGGTAAACACGTCTTCTCGATTTACGACCTCGGTGTGCTTATGATGGGCGACTCCGACGGGGTTTTTGATATGGGCGTAAAACGTGACGGCAAAAAAGTAACCGTTTCCGATGTGAAGTTTGAAATGACGGATGTCAGCGGTCATAATGTTGTTGTTCTCGACTTTATGCTCAGGGGCGTTGACCCGACATTTAAAAATATTGCAAAATACGCTCCCGTTCAGACGGTAAGTCTGGCAAGAATGGTCTATATAAGTCTGTTCCAGCTTGTAACCGGGCACTACGGTCTCAATGACCTCTCAGGACCCATAGGCACCGTTGCTTATGTTGCTGAATCCGCACAGAGCGAATCGGGCGGTATAGACTTTGAAAGTATGCTTCTCATTATGGCTCTTGTTGCGGTCAATGTGGGCGTTTTCAATCTTCTTCCGCTTCCCGCACTTGACGGCGGCAGACTCTTCTTTATCATTATTGAGATGATATTCCGCAAGCCCGTTCCGTCAAAATATGAAAAATGGGTTCACGCAGCAGGTCTTGTGTTCCTGCTCGGGCTTATGGCGGTTATCTCCGCAAGCGATATTTTAAAACTCATACGCGGAGAGATGTAAACACATTTTATTCAATCCGAAAGGGGTGACGGTATGCAGCGCAGAAAATCCAGACAGGTTAAAGCGGGGAATGTGCTTATAGGCGGCGGTGCGCCCGTCAGCGTTCAGTCAATGCTGAATGTTCCCTCAACGGATATTGAAGGCAGTGTGCGCCAGGCAAAGGCGCTCGAAGAAGCCGGCTGTCAGATTATCCGTGCCGCCGTGCCGGATATGAATGCCGTGAGGCTTATATACGAGCTTAAAAACAATCTCAGAGTTCCTGTAGTGGCGGATATACATTTCGACTACCGTCTGGCACTTGAAAGTGCGGCGGCGGGAGTTGACAAAATCCGCATAAACCCCGGCAATATAGGTTCCGCTGAGCGTGTAAAAGCCGTTGCGGATGTCTGCAGACAGAAAGGCATCCCGATAAGAATCGGTGTGAATTCCGGCTCGGTTGAAAAGGAACTTCTTGCAAAATACGGCGCACCCACACCCGAAGCTCTTGTCGAGAGCGCACTCAACCACGCAAAGCTTCTGGAAAAGAACGATTTTTATGACACGGTTATTTCAATAAAATCCTCAGATGTTCAAACGATGATAAGCGCTTATGAGATATGCGCCGAAAAGTGCGATTACCCCCTTCACCTTGGAGTTACCGAGGCGGGAACAGAGCGTATGGCTCTTGTAAAATCGAGCATAGGCATCGGCTCGCTTCTCGCAAGAGGAATCGGTGACACAATCAGAGTTTCCATGACGGCGGATCCCGTCCGCGAAGTCAGAGCGGGTTTTGATATTCTCAAGGCGCTCAACCTTAAAAATGACTGTGTAAAAATAGTATCGTGTCCCACCTGCGGACGCACGAGAATTGACCTTATTGCCCTTGCAAACGAGGTCGAAAAAAGACTTGAAAACTGCAAAAAATCAATAACGGTTGCAGTTATGGGTTGCGCAGTGAACGGCCCCGGCGAAGCAAGGCAGGCGGATGTCGGTATAGCGGGTGGCGATGGCTGTGCGCTCATATTCAGAAAAGGCGAAATACTGCGCAAGGTGCCCGAAAACAGGGCAGTGGATGAATTAATCAAAGAAATTGAAAATCCGGAGACAAGATGAACAACTCATTACTTTACTTTATAGGTGAATATTTATCCCCCGATTTGTGTTCGCTCTTCGAAGGTGCAACGGTGCGTTCGATTGCTCTCGGAGACACGGGGGAGCTTAAAATAGATGCCGATTTCCCGTCATATATCGGCTTTCGCAAAATCAGACGCATATCACACGAACTGCGCCTGACTCTCGGAATAGACAGCGTTCTGATAACAGAGCACTATCCCTCTGATTCCCTGACCGTAGATGTGATTGAAGATTTAAGCGCATATCTTAAAGAAAACAAGGCACCGACAAACGGGTTTATTGACAATATTCCCGTGGATTTCAACGCAGACAGCATTGTTTACCACATCAATAAAGGTGCCGAAATACTTGAAAAAATAGAAGCGGCAAAATGCCTTCAGGACTACATAAAAAACACTTTTTCAAAAGCTGTCAGCGTTTTATTCATCGATGACGGTTCAAAGCCCTTTGCAGTAGATTCACCCGAATATGTTGAAATGCAGACAGCGGCGGTTGACCCCATAAACTTCACGGAGGATGACGGCGAAAAAAAGCCGAAACAGGAGTTCGACGACCTGCCGCTTACATATCATAACGCAAAGGTGGTTTACGGCGGAAAGGTCAAAAGCAAACCCAAACCGATAAAAGAGGTCAGCGTTGAAGACGGCAATGTTACGGTCTGGGGCGATGTTTTCGGCTTTGATTTAAAAACCACAAAAGACGGTTCCCGCAATATAATCACGTTTTATATAACAGATTACACAAGTTCTTATGCAGTAAAAATCATTGCAACAAAAGAGGAGAGCGGAAAAGCGGCGGAAACTATCAAGGACGGCCTTACTGTTGTTGTCAGAGGTTTTGTTGAACAGGACAGCTTTATTCACGACAACGTAATCAAGGCGCGTTCCGTTATGATTGTTGAAAAAATGCCTGAAACGGATGACGAAGAAGAAAAGCGCGTTGAACTGCATCTTCACACCAGTATGAGCGCTATGGACGGCGTGTCAAAGGCAAAAGACATTGTCGCAAAAGCAATCAGCTGGGGGCACAAGGCGCTGGCGATAACCGACCACGGCGTTGTTCAGGCGTTCCCGGAGGCGGATAATACCGCAAAAGGCAAAATCAAGATTCTTCACGGTATTGAGGGCTATTATGTTGACGACAGCGTCAGACCTTTTACAGGCAAAAGTGATGAGACCCTCGACGGCGAATTCGTTGTATTCGATGTAGAAACAACCGGACTTCGCACCGGTTACGACCGTATTACAGAAATAGGAGCGGTTCGCTTTAAGAACGGTCTTGAATGTGACTCTTTCTCAACCTTTGTAAATCCAGAACGCCCGATACCTCACGAAATAACCGAAAAAACAGGCATCTCCGACGATATGGTTGCAAAAGCACCCAAGGAGGGCGAGGCAGTCAGAAAGTTTATTGAATTCTGCGGCAGTGCCGTGCTGGTGGCTCATAACGCAGAATTTGACACGGGAATGATAAACGCCGCCTGTGCACGCAACAACATTACCGATTTCAAATATTCCTTCATTGACACCCTGCTTTTAACGCAGATGCTTGTTGACAACACCGATAAAAACGTCAAGCTCAAAAACTATAAGCTTGACTCGATTTCGGACTACTTCAAACTTTCCAGATTCAATCATCACAGAGCGACTGATGACGCATTCGCCCTTGAACGCATTTTCGGTCAGCTGATTAAACTTGCAAAGGAACGGGGCGTTGAAAGAGTTGACGAACTCAACACAAAGCTGCCTGCGCCCGATGTAAAGAAGCTCCACAGCAACCACATTATTATTCTTGCAAAAAATACGAGAGGTCTCAAAAATCTCTATCAGCTCATAACAAAATCAAATCTCGACTATTTCTACCGCAACCCACGTATGCCGAGAAGTGAAATAATCAGGCACCGTGAAGGGCTTATCATCGGCAGTGCCTGCGAGGCGGGTGAGCTCTACAGGGCGGTTGTTGAAGGCAAGCCTGACGCACGCCTTCTCGAAATTGCACAATTCTATGATTACCTAGAGATTCAGCCCGACGGCAACAATATGTTTATGGTGCGCGAGGGTATAGTCAAGAGTGTTGAGGAAATTGAAGAATTCAACAAAAAGATTATCCGCATAGGCGATGCTCTCGGCATCCCCGTTGTTGCTACCGGAGACGTGCATTTTCTCGATGAAAAAGACAGCATTTTCAGAGAAATCATTATGGCAGGGCAGGGCTTCAGCGATGCAGCCGAACAGGCGCCGTTGTTTTTCAGAAAAACACGGGATATGCTCAATGAGTTTGCTTATCTCGGCGAAGAGACGGCAAGGGAGGTTGTTATTACCAACCCGAACAAAATCGCCGATATGTGCGAACCCCTCAAGGCGTTCCCGGACGGAACATTTACACCCTATATGGATAACGCCGACAACGAGCTGCGTTCAATCTGCCACGAGCGTATGGAGGCGGAATACGGCTCGCCTCTGCCCGAAATAATTGAGCACCGCCTTGACCGCGAGCTTGATGCAATAATCAAGCACGGCTTTGCCGTTCTCTATATGATCGCACAAAAGCTTGTCAAAAACTCAATGGATAACGGCTACTATGTCGGTTCCAGAGGATCGGTCGGCTCATCGTTCGTTGCCTATGCATCCGGCATTTCGGAGGTAAATCCCCTTGTTCCGCATTACCTTTGCAGAAAATGCTTCCACTTTGAAGCGTTTGAAAAAGGCGAATACGGTTCGGGTTTTGACCTTCCGCCAAAGAACTGCCCGGTCTGCGGAGAGCCGATGCACCGCGACGGTCACAATATTCCGTTTGAAACCTTCCTCGGCTTCAACGGCGACAAGTCTCCTGATATAGACCTTAACTTTGCCGACGAATATCAGTTCCGCGCCCACAGATACACAGAGGAGCTTTTCGGGCTTGAAAAGGTTTTCAAGGCGGGCACAATCAGCGCCCTTGCCGACAAAACCGCTTTCGGCTTTGTCAAAAAATGGGATGAGGAAAAAACAAAGAAGGCGTTTGAAAACGGCGAAACACCCACGCCTCTGCCAAATGCAGAGATTGAAAGACTCAAAAACGGCTGTGAAGGTATCAAGCGCACGACAGGACAGCACCCCGGCGGTATGGTTGTCATACCCGATGACCGCGATGCAGAAGACTTCACGCCGATTCAGCACCCCGCCGATGACGCCGACAAAGGTCTTCGCACAACGCATTTTGATTTCCGCGCCATGCATGACACGATTCTCAAGCTAGACAACCTGGGGCACATTGTTCCCACAACTTACAAATATCTTGAGGATCTGACAGGCATTTCAGTTATGGATGCCGATGTATGCGACCCTGAGATATACAAGCTGCTTACCACTCCCGAGCCGCTCGGAGTAACACCGGAGGACATCGACTGCCCGACGGGGACACTCTCGCTCCCCGAGCTCGGCACGCCGTTTGTGGTCCAGATGCTTATTGATGCCCAGCCCAGAAACTTCAGCGATATGCTTCAAATTTCTGGCCTTTCACACGGCACCGATGTCTGGCTCGGCAACGCAAAAGATCTTATCGCCGACGGCACCTGCACAATTTCCGATGTTGTGGGCACGCGTGACAGCATAATGGTTTACCTTATTAACAAAGGGCTTGAACCCGGTATGGCGTTCAAAATAATGGAGATTACCCGTAAGGGCAACGCCTCAAAACTCCTGACTGACGAACACAAAAAGATTATGCTCGAGCACGGTGTTCCGCAGTGGTATATAGACTCCTGCATCAAGATTAAATATATGTTCCCCAAAGCGCACGCTGCCGCCTATGTTATTGCCGCCATGCGCCTTGCGTGGTATAAACTCTATTATCCTCTTCAGTATTATGCCGCCTATATGACCGTTCGCAGTGAAGACCTCGAGATGAAAACGATTCTCGAAGGCAGACCTGCCGTCAAAGCCCGTATGGCGGAACTCAAGGGAATGATCAGCCACAAAGAGGCAAAGGCAAAGGATGAGGGCGTTTTCACATCTTTGCAGATTGTCAACGAAATGATGGCAAGGGGAGTTAAATTCCTGCCCGTTGATATCTACAAATCAACTGCAAAAACCTATGTTATTGAAGACGGCAAAATCCGGCTGCCCTTTGCCGCAATGCCCGGCGTGGGCGATGCAGCTGCGGAGGCGATGGAACTTGCCAGGTATGAGAAGAACGCCGACGGCACTCCCGACAGAAGCAGAATTGTTGAATACATCTCTGTTGACGACCTTCAGGAACGCTCCGGAGCGAGTAAGACTCTTATTGAAGCGCTTGATTCGCTTGGAGCTCTCGACTGCCTGCCCAGGACCACACAGCTCAGTCTGTTTTGATTTTTTTGTTGAAATAGAATAATAAATGTAATATTATAATAATGTCAAAAAACAAAAACGGAGGATTTTTTATGAAAAAACGCACCATAGCGGCTCTTGCCGGTGCAGGCGCTTTAACAGCGGCAAACGCCGTGAGAGCAGCAATGTTTGTTCCCGAAAAAAAGGATTGGGGAACCGTTGAAGACGAAAAAATCAATGTAGATAAGGCGCTCGAACACATTTCAGGTGCAATTCAGATTAAAACTATAAGCAACCCCGACAAGTCAAAGGTTGATTTCAAGGAGTTCGAAAAATTCCATAAGTTCCTTGAAGAATCCTATCCTCTTATCCACAAAACGATGAAGAAGGAAGTAGTCAACGAGGCAAGTCTTATGTATTACTGGAAGGGCACAAACCCCGACCTTGAACCGATGGCTATGCTCTCTCATCAGGATGTAGTTCCCATTGAAGAAGGCACTGAGGATGACTGGACTCATCCCGCATTCAGCGGCTATAATGACGGCGAGTTCATCTGGGGCAGAGGCGCCCTTGATATGAAGAACCATCTCATCTGCGTTATGGAAGCAGTTGAGACTCTGCTCGAAGAGGGATTCCAACCCGAGAGAGATGTTTACCTCTGCTTCGGTCAGGATGAAGAGGTTGTTGCCTCAGAAGAATCGGGCGCACGCTCAATGATGGAAATCTTCAGGCAGCGCGGTATTCACCTTGACAGCATTGTCGATGAGGGCGGCGCTGTGCTCGACCTTGACATACCCGGTGTAATAAAAGGCAAAAAACTTATCGGCGTCGGCATTGCAGAGAAGGGCTACACCGATGTTAAAATCAGCGTTCACTCAAACGGCGGTCACTCCTCACAGCCGCCCAAGCACAGCGCTATAGGCAAAATTGCAGATGTGGTAAAAGACCTCGAGAATCACCAGTTCAAATCGGAGCTTATGCCCTTTGTATCGGAGCTTTTCTCGGGTATTGGACGTAACTGCACATACCCCGCAAGACTTATAACCTGCAACATTCCGTTTATGAAACCTCTTATCAAGCAGATAATGAAGCAGATTCCCCCCGCCGCCTGCCTTGTCCGGACCACTACGGCGGTAACCATGACGGAGGGCAGTCCCGCTGCCAATGTTCTTGCTCAGAACGCAAACATTACCGTCAACTTCAGGCAGATGCCCGGCACTACCGTTGCCGACCTTGAGAAACATATCCGCAAGGTTGTGCGCAACAAAAACATTTCCATTGAAATCTTAAAGCAAAAAGAAGCATCAAAGTTCTCGCCCACAGACTCAAGACCCTTCAGGGTTATGGAAAAAATCTGCAAACAGCAGAATCCCGACAGCTTTGTGGCTCCCTACCTGGTTATGGGCGGCACGGATGCCTGCTACTATGAACCCGTGTGCGAAAACATTTACCGCTACTCTCCGTTCAACGTAACGGTTGAAGAGTTGCGCTGCACACACAACACCAACGAGCGCCTGCCGATAAAGACGGTTGAGGAAGCAATCACCTTCTTTATGCGCTGGGTCAGAAGAGCATCCTCACAGGAAGATGCATAAACAGCAATAAAACAACCCCTGCCGTGCTTACTTTAAATACGGCAGGAGTTTTATTATATTTACAGGTTCAAAACACACGGGGCTTATCCGTCGGATAAGCCCCGTATTTTTATGTGTCGAAAACGGAACATAAATAATGATACTATCTTATCAGAAGGTCAGCCGTTACAAGCACAGCACAGAAAAATGATGAGGCGAAAAAAGGACATAGCTTAAGCTATAATACAGTTGCAAAACAAAAGAACGCTCAGAAAATCAACTTTAAGGAGGGGGATAAAAATGGTTTATGTATGCTCTGACCTGCATGGATTTCCGCTGAAGAGTTTCAGAAAACTTCTTCGCAAAGCCGGTGTAACACAGGAAGATACAATCTGCATTTTAGGCGATGTCATTGACCGTAACGGCGACGGCGGAGTCGAGATGCTGCGCTGGATAGTAAAACAGAAAAACGTAAAGATGATTATGGGCAACCACGAGCGTATGCTGCTCGACTGTAAGGGCGTTTTTGACAGGAGTCGCGGACTCCGCCTTCAGGAAATACTTGACCTTGACAATTATCTGTATAACGGCGGCGCAGCCACAATAGAGAATCTTGAAATGCTAAAAAACAAAAATCCGGCTGAATTTGACCGCATCGTTGAATACCTTGAGAATCTGCCTTATTACGCAGAGGTTAAAGCGGGCGGAAAAAGCTTTGTGCTTGTTCACGGAGGATTTGACGGATTCAGCAGCCACCGCAAACTCAGCTCTTATGACGAATACGATTTACTGTGGAGCAGACCTGATATCAATACAAAATATTATGCAACAAAAACGGTTGTTCTCGGGCACACCCCCACATACTTTTACGGAAAAGACTGCAAAGGCAGAATTCTTAAAACAGACACATGGATAAACATTGACACGGGGGCTGCTTACGGTGAAGCACCCGCACTTCTCAGACTGGACGATTTAAAAGAAATATATTTTAACAAGGAGAATTATAATGAAAGAATTTGAAAGAATTATCGGTTATTCATCAGAAAAAAAGGAACTTGAGCAGGTAGCAGACTGCCTCAGAAACAGTGAAGTTTACGAAAATCTCGGCATTAAAGCTCCGAACGGTCTTCTCCTTTACGGAGAGCCGGGCGTGGGCAAAACCCTTATGTCGCAGTGTCTTATCGAGGCAAGCGGCTTGAAGACCTATATTTGCAGAAAGAACAAGCCGAACGGTGAGTTTGTCAATGAAATCACAAAAACATTTGAAGAGGCGGAGAAAAACGCTCCCTGCATTGTTTTTCTTGATGACATGGATAAGTTTGCAAACGGTGACGCAAATCACAGGGATGCCGAGGAGTATGTTACCGTTCAGAGTTGTATCGACAAGGTGAAGGGAAAAGGTGTATTTGTGCTTGCAACGGCAAACAGTATTAATTGCCTGCCTCGTTCTCTCCTCAGGGCAGGCAGGTTTGACAGACGCATTCTGGTAAAAGCCCCCAAAGGTGCCGATGCACTTGAAATTATATCTCACTACCTTGAGGGCAAAAACCTTGACGAAGACGTTGACAGAAAATATATCGCCCGTTTGGTGGAAGGCAACTCCTGCGCATTTCTTGAAAACATTATCAGCGAAGCGGGCCTTTATGCCGGCTTTGACAGAAAAGAAAAAATATCAATGAGCCACTTTATGCGCGCTTACCTCAGAAATGTATATGGCGAAGCCTATGACGGCGATGATGATTTCGATGACGATGACGATTTTTACAGTATGGCAGAAACAACGCAGAATTCTTTTGTAAGAATTGCTTATCATGAGGCAGGGCATGCCGTTGTTTCGGAGGTTCTTGACCCCGGCTCTGTCATGCTTGTTTCAGTATCCGGAGAATCGCACGGCAGAGAAAAAGGCGGTTTTACAAAATACTCAAATGTCAACGGCATTCCCGGTTTCGATTATGCGCTCAACAGGGTTGTCGGCGGCCTTGGAGGTATGGCTGCGATTGAACAGAAATTCGGCATAAACAGGGGAGGTGCATCGGCTGATTTAAACGATGTTTTCCACACTCTTTGCAATTTGATAACCGAAGAATGCATACTCGGTTTTCATCTTCACGATTCACCTTACAGAAATTCTGAGTCTCTTGACAGCCGTATTGAACTTGCAACCGCTGCGGAGGTTGAAAAATACTACCGCAAAGCAAAGCAGATTCTTGCAAATAACAGCGAATTCCTTGATAAAATTGCCGAAAGTCTTTTAAGAAAAAGAATACTTACCGCGCCTGAAATTGAGGCAATCAGAAAGGAATGCACAGTTGTTGAGTGCCGATTATAAATTAAGGCGGGCAAATGCCCGCCTGTTGCAGTTGATTTTCTTCGGGAAAGTGTAAGGAGAAGTGAAAATGAAAGAATATATGAAAAACAAAAACGAATATATTGAAGACGGCAAGAGGTATGTTGAAAAGATAAAGCGGTGTTCCTGCTATGAAAAAATCAACGATGAGTATAAACTCTTCTGCAGCATACACCAAAGAGGTGAAAAAACATATATGTATGCTGCAGGGACTGATTTCATCCTTAAAGATTCGTCGAAGGGCTTTTACCTTTCCGATTCGGCGCGTGACACCGTTGAAAACGCCGTCAAGGAGTTTGAAAAGACCGTTGAATCGGTGAAAAACGGAGATGCCGAAATGATTGAAATTAAAGAACTCAATCTGACTTTTTACTGTAAAAAGCCCGCTGTTTTCGCCGACTGCTTTATTGAGGAATATACCGACAATGACAATAACATCGTCACTGAAATACATGAATGCGGTATTTTGAGCTTATTGAGAATTATACAGAATCATTATTTCAAAAACAAAGAAAACGCAAAGCTCCTTGAAAAACTGAAAAATCCGGATGAACAGACAATAACCGAAAATCCGGTTTATATGCTGGCAGTCAGAAGCGGCGATGAATTATTGCAGCTGAAAATAAAGCTTTATTACAACATTGCAACAAAGAGGGATTGTGAACGGCTGTCGGAACTGCTTGGCGAAAGGGTTCTGCCGAAACTCTCCGATAAGTTTGACAGGGGTTACGCAGTGAAAAAAGAGGGAATATCGTATTCGCTGCTGGGCAGGTCGGGTTACGCTTTTCTTCACAGACCGAACATCGCAATGTATGGAAGCACCCGTTCAAAATATACATTGAACCCGCACACAAGATCCTTTGTCGATGCTGCAAAAACCGGCAGTGAGCCGATTACATTTGAAGAATTCCTGAAATTGTTTGAGGAGGTTGAAAACTATGAGTGATAATATCAACAAAGACAGAAGAAACGCTTATTCGGCAAGCAGATATCGTGAGGCGCTTCAGGCGGAAGCCGAACGCAGGGATGCTCAATTCACAAAGGTCAAATCTCCTTTTTCGGAACTTGAAAAGCACATAACCGCCATCAGAAAAAAGGACTATTACGGTGATTTCAAGCCATACAGTGAGGGCGATATTGACGAATTCGGTTACCGGAACTGCAGCTGCGTTCTGGATGACGGCAACATAGTTGTATTATGCGAAGAATGGTATAAGGATTACCACGCCCGGGCAATTACGGCGTGCAGGGATTACATCAATCTCAAGGGCTTTCAGACATTTGAGGATTATTTGAAATCCAAGGGTTTTGTCGCGGACGATATTCTGGATGAAAAGGGAACTCACTGGCAGTATCGCGGGAACGGACGCACGCTTGATGAGTTCTGCCTGCGTTACAGGGATGTGGATGAGGTGTGACAATGAAAAACAAAAACAATGTCCTTTTCGCATATATGGACGATTACTCCAGGCGTAAATCCAGGCGTATATCACACAATATCGTTTGCTTTTTCCGCAATCTTAAACACGCAAAACAAAGAGTGGTAAGAGGATTTGCAGACTGTGACACCTGGGATTTTAATTCGTTCCTCAGAAAGGTTTTTGCCGACGGACTCGTTTGTTTTGCGGAGAATGAACACGGATATCCCGATAAATACGGCAGTTATGAAAACTGGGAAAAAGAGCTTAAACGGATTGCAGACCTTGTCAGAAAACTTGACGACATATATTGGGATTGGGATTGGGAGTGGAAGCGTGCAGACGATGAATACAAAGAAATAAAAGACGAAGTATTTGACTGGCTCAAAGAAAACTTCGATGATTTATGGGATTGAGTTATAAAAAATTATGAACCGATTATCAATGAAAGAAATAAAAATGAATAAAATTATTGAAGCAATCAAGGATTATGTTACCGGTAAGTATTGGAATTTTATAACAGATATAGAATTTAATGGTAAAGACCCCAATTACTTCGGCGAAACAAGTGACAGGATTGCAGAAGAACTGTTTGACTTTTTTTACAAATTAATTGCAGATGAAAAATGCATCCGTTATGATTTCACAACGGAAGATGAGATGAAAGCATATGAAGATAAAATTCTTGAAAATGTATTAAACCCCGATTATAAAATTATTTCTTTATATAATACCGTTGAGGTTTTTTCGGCATTATCAAAAATTTCGGCACAGCCGATAAGCATATTATTCGATACACTTTGTGAATTTGAAAATTCAGACGGCATTTTCATGATCGGATTAAATTCTTTTGCGAATGATGTTACAACTAACACCCCTTCTATAAACACAATTAATATAATGATTCTTTCAAAGGCTGATGAAACAATGTCAATGTTTCCTGTTGATTCAGCTTTGATTGAGAATAAAATAAAAAACCTTTTCGGCAAATATATCGGTGACAAAAACATTAGAAAACTTTATAAGGAATTCGGAGAGTCTTAATATGGCTGTGAAAAACAAAACGAAAGGCGACGGCACTTTCAAAATAATAATCTGCGGCGGCAGACATTTTGAGGATTATGATTTCCTGAAAATCAGCTGCGACCGCGTAATATCAGAACTGAAACCGGAAAAAGAGATTGAAATTGTCAGTGATCACTGTAAGGGATGCGACCTGCTCGGCGAAAGATACGCAGAAGAAAACAGCTATAAACTCACCGTTTTTCCCGCCGACTGGGCTGAATACGGCAAATCGGCAGGCATAAGAAGAAATATAGAAATGGTTGAATACATCGGTATTGAGCCGGTCGGCACCACAGGAGAGATTGACGGCGCTGTTATCGGCTTTGTCAGCGAAAACACAATGGGAACCCGCTTCACGCTTGAAGAGGCGCAGAAAAAAGGCATCAGAACCTTTGTGTTTGAATACACGCCGGGTAAAAAGGTTATAAAAGAACTGACAAAAGAGGAATATGACAATATAATCGACCGTGTTTTTCTCTTTGCCGAAATGAACAGATATTATAAAAAAGACGAAAACCGCCTCGGTCCCACAGGGCTTGCCGAGCTTGTCACCGGCTCGCCCGACCTTAATATTAATGAAAAATATGAAATAATAAAAAGAATTGCGGGAACGGTTGACGGCGACACCGGCGAAGAAATAAGCCAAATTGCAGGCGATTTCAGAGAGGCGGTTGACGCACTCGATCTTGCGCCCGGCGAGCTTCTGCTGGTAAGCGACCAATGGTATGACGAAGATATAAACGACACGCAGTGCGGCAATTCAGTTCCTTTCACAAGCTTTGAAAAAGCGATGGAATTCATAGAATTTAATGAAACACTTGAAGAATTGAGCGGAGCATCACTTTCATGGCAAATAATTGAAAAATGGTTGCCCGATGAAGAAGGCGGCATGAAAAAAGATTACTGCTATTATCACATTTACAAAACCGGTATTTGCTGGTTTGAGAAGTTTTCGCGCTCGTCAGAATCCGAAGATAAAGAAGAAATTTATTTTCCCCGACCGCAGCGCTGCTATTCCCGTGACTGTGCTCATCTTAACCTTGCGGTTCCGTTCAGGGCGGGCGACATTGTGCGAATTGACTGCGCACCCTTTGCTCCGCCGCTCAACGCCCTTATTCTTTATTCGGGTGAAGACTGGGACTGCTGCGGAGTTCTCGCTCTTTATTACCGTGAAAAATGCTGCAGAGGAGACGGCGCATATATCGCAGGGGCAGTAAAGCACTGCGATATGTGGTTGCATCTGTGGCCGCCTGCACTTGTTTCTCCGCTTTACCGCCTGAGAAAGTTCAGGGGCAGGCTTAATGAAAAAGAAGCCGTTTTTGAGCAGATATCCGATATTATTAAAGGTGACAATTATAAAGGAGATGAAGTATGGAAATTAACCTGCAGCGGCAAATACAAAAAACCGAAAAAACTGCTTGAGGCAGTGCAGAATCTACAATTATGATGTCCCTGAATCGTCACATTAACAATGGCATATAAAGGCAGGAGGTGATATAATTATTGAAAAAAGAAAAAAGGATGAGAAAAGCATGGCAGATTCAGAGAGAAAAAAGATGTCAAATGTATATTTTCTTGAAATATTGAAAAAATATACCGATGACTCGCTCGACTCAAAAGGTAATGCCAGACACTGCCTGACAAAAACACAGCTCGGTGAAAAACTGGCTGAAGACTATGACCTTTCTCTTGACCGCAAAGCAGTCAGCCGCGGCATGGAGGATCTTATTTCATCTGTTCCCGAAATAAGCGAGAGAATCGATTTTGACACAAAGGTTAAAGGCGTAAAAAGCGGGAATCCGTATGAAGAGCATACAAACTTCCGTTATTGCCACGATTTTGACGATTATCAGATTCACCTTCTCACCGAGGCGATTCTTTTCTCCAAAAACATTCCGCAGAGCGAAGCGAGAGATCTGATTGAAAAACTGAGCCGGCTCGGAGGAGTGGATTCGAGAAAAAAACTCTCGAAAAATCTTTACAAGCTCAACACAGTGTCTCAGGATAAGGTTACAAACCAGCAGATAGTCAACAATATAGGCATTATTGATGAAGCCATCGAAAAGGGCAGGCAGATTTCGTTCATATACAATGATTACGGCAAAGACAAAAAACTGCACCCGAGAAAGCTTATTGACGGCGAGCCGATGAAAAGAACGGCAAGCCCTTATTCCATTGTAATCGGCAACGAGAGATATTACCTTTTGTGTAACTACAACGAATATGACAATGCTCTGAAAATCCGCATAGATAAAATGACCGACATTGAAATACTCAAAACGCATATTAAACCGAAAAACAGTGTAAAAGGGCTTAAGGAGTCGGCATATTCATTGGCGGAACTGCTCTATATGCAACCGGGTGAACCGGAAAGAACGGTCCTCAGGGTGAACAAAAAGATTATCAGCGACCTTGTTGACTGGTTCGGCAAAGGCGTTAAATTCGGCGAAGAGGATGAAAACAGCATTGTCTGCGAAGTCAGGGTTGTTCCCAAATCAATGAAGTTCTGGGCTATGCAGTATTGCGAATATGTTGAGGTGCTTGAACCGGAGAGCTTACGCGAAGATATTAAAGACTCAATGCGAAGCGCCTGGCGCAAATATAACGACGACTTAAGCTCAATTTCCGAAGCATCCGGGGCAATCACAAAGCTTTGCGACAGCTGGCAGAAAATATGCGACGATGCACTTGACGACACACTCAGCATCAAAGAACTTGAGGAGGCGGTCAAAAGAACACACTCCCTTCTTATTCCGTTTCGCGGCAAAAAAATCCGCGGAAAATACTGCGAGCTTATACTTGCGCTGAATGATAATGTCAGCAAAGTCCGCCGCATTCGTTTCTCCAAAGCGCACGCCGTTGCCCTGCTTATTGATGCCATGCTTTATGACGTCAAATACGGCGAAAGAATGGTAGAAAGGGGAATACCCGACAATATCCTTCCTCTGCGATATATTCACGAGAATGAGGGAGAAACCAGAATAAGATATAAGTTTGACAAAAACAACTTTGAAGAGGATTTTCTGACTCTGCTTCACTACACGGATGAAGATGCAGCGGCTGCCGAAAAAAGGCATGCGGAAATGCACGAAAAAATCAGACAGAATGTTGCGGCAAGAAGAAAAAGCAGCGACAATCCTCCTGCCTGATTGCATAACCGGTGATGTAATGTTTGATACTATATGAAAGGAAAAAGAAATGACTCACAGAGAGAATCTGCAGTTAAAATGGGAAAAGCTTGCCGGGAGATCAGAACCGGAAATTGACAGTTTTAAAGAACTTGTTTACGACACCTACAAATATTTTTCGCAAAGCAGAGAGTTTAATTCAGTTCTTCGCGATGATTTACCGATTTTTCGCCTTATGTGTGTTTTCAGCAGGCTGGACTTCGCTCCGAGCGGTTACCGGGAATCGCATTATCGTTGCTGTCAGATAACAGCAGAAGCTCTCTGCCTGACAACGGAAGCCGGGTTCAAAAGGGGATATTTCAAGGAATCTCTGCATTTCCCGAAAACACATATTGTTCCGGATGAAGCGGATATGAGCTCGTTTGAGTCTTTTTCAAAGTGTTTTGCAACCTGCCTTGAGTGTTATGAAGAGTCATACGCAGAAAGTGAAGAAGAGTATTGGGATGATTGTGAAGATGATGATTGAATGAAGATTTGCCGGAATACATTGAAATGTTCAAAGAGGAAAAAATACTGCGGGAAATTAAAATGGCTGAAATAACAAAAGAAATAATTGATTTAGATGTAATTGCAAGCGTTAATCCCCGCCTGGGCAAAAGCTTGAGCGTTCAGGTGGTTGTTATGGAAACAGGCGATGATGAGATACCGCAAATGCGTTGTTACACGGGAGATGTTCTTGATAATGAAGATTATGTCCGTGTGAGACTCGACAGGCCGGAGTATGCGGATTCCGGCGGCAAAGAGCCGGCTGGTTTCACAACAAAACAGAACAAGGATGATTTTATCAGAATAATGAATGAGCCCACGGGCGCATATATAAAGGATGCTCAGGGAAATTTCACGGAGATGACCGGATATCTGAACGCCGTGCAGATATGGGAGAATGTTTACGGCAACGGCTCCTATGACAAGTTTAAAAAGGGAAAGAACGGATTGCCGGAACAACTGGACTATTCCGTTTTGTGAATAATATTTTTCATTTGAAGGAGAATGCTTTTATGGGAAAAGATATTGAAATAGAATTTACACCTAAATTGAAAATTAGCAATGATGAAATAACTGATTTTTTTAATAACGAAGATGAAAAAAGAAAAATAAGAGATAGCATAGAAAAATATCTCAATGTTGTAAAGCCCGATGATCCAAATGATAAGGTTTTTCAAAGTAGGTATTCCAGGTTTTATAGAATGGTAAGAAGAAAAAGAGAATGGAAAGAAAAATACTTTAAATTGCTTTGTGCCCAAAAAACAAATCCCAAAGAAGTTGGAGATATTCTTGCGGAACTATATGAGCCAAACAAATACATTGAAATTTCATTTGCAAGCAAAATGATTGCAACATATGATACAAAAGCTCCTTTAGTTGACAAGTGGGTTTTAAAAAATCTGGGTTTAGACAGCCAATGGAATAAGACCAGAAGAAATTGGGGCAACGATAAAGAAGAAAGAATAAAATGTGCTGTTGAGTTATACAAAGCAATAGAAAAGTGGTATAAAAGCGATAACAGCATAGTTTTAATAGATAAATTTGATACAGCTTTTCCTAAAAATAAGAAAACAATAAGCGATACTAAAAAAATAGATTTGATACTATGGAGATATCGTGAAAAAGATGAATAACGTTTCGCAATTTTTCATGCCCTGTTTTTGCCCCATGAATCCTCTTGATTTTCCGCACCGCAGGGCGTATAATACAGCCACCGAAAAACGAAAAGGAAGGTGCTGTTATGAGCGACAAAAGAATTATTGACGATTTCCGCGACGAATACCGTTTTCTTTCAAATTTTTACGTTCATCCCCTTGAATACAAAGGGCTTACCTATCATAGCGCCGAAGCTGCCTTTCAGGCACAGAAATGTGCAACCGAAGAAGAAAAAGTTAAATACACCCTTGTCAAAAACCCCGTTGTCGTAAAAGCTATGGGCAAAAAAGAACCCGGCTTTCCCGCAAACTGGGATGAAATCTCCTATGGCATAATGGAGGATATTCTCAAGGCGAAGTTTTCTGTGCCCGAACTCAAGGAAAAACTGCTTGCTACGGGCGACGCCGAACTCATCGAAGGCAACCGCTGGCACGACAACAAATGGGGCAACTGCACCTGTGAGCGTTGCGCAAACAAAGAGGGTCTCAATTGGCTCGGGCAAATTTTAACTGAGATAAGGAACAACCTTAAAAACGAAGAATAAAACAAAACACACGGGACTTATCCGACGGATAAGCCCCGTGTTCAATATTGTTGATTAAAGATTAATTTCAGGCTGGCAGATTGCTTTTCTGCCTTTTCTTTTTTATTGCGGAGAGAATCAGCGCCGCTGCCATAACCGAAACGCCGGCGGCGGTATAAATGAATGTTCCCGCTCCGCCTGCTTCGGGAAGAAGGGAGGATGATTTGTTCGCAATAAACAGGGTCTGAGGAGGATTGTCAACCAGCTCCGAAACTACCGTAACGCTGAAAGCGTAACTTGATTTGTGGTAGCCGAGAGGTGCTTTGATTTCCTCCAAATAGTAGGTCCCGCAGGGAAGTTCCGGCGATGTTGCGCCGCCGTTTTCATCCGAGCGCAGAACAAGCTCTTCGCTGCCGTCTGTAACGGGCACTGCGGCATAGCTTTCGCCGTCCGGACCGTGCAGGGTTACATATTCCGTGTCATAGTAATTCGCAGGGCGATAGACTTTGAACTCGGCGCCTTCAAGCCGCTTTTCTGTGTCGCCGTCTTTGTGTTTGACGATTGAGAATGTGCCCTTGACATTTTCGGGAATAATCAGGTCTTTGGGCTCATCCGGGTTTTCTTTAGGAGTGTTTTTCGGGTAAACGGAGGCAACCGGTGAGTATTCGCCGAAGGAGTCGGGATCGGGCGAGGGGACGTTTACAAAGAACGGCTCAACTGCCGCTTCGATTTTGTCTTCGTTCTGAACTTCAACAACAAGATATTTGCCGTCTTCAAGTTCGAGTGCGGCGTAGCCGGTGGAGTCAGTGACTGCGGTGCCTGCCTTTGCGGAGTCAACTGCATAAGTGTCAATATCCGCCTGTGTGGGCGTGTCGCCTGCTGCGCCGTCCGCTCTGTAAATTTCAAATTCTATGCCTTCAATGGGGTCACCTGTTTCAGCAGATGTTTTGAAAATCCTTATGCCTTTGTCGATGTCGCCGTTAAACACAAAAGAGTTTGCCGCCTTGATTCTTGCGGGACCTTCGGTGACGCCTACAAGGGTCTGCGAAGCTTCTTTGCCGCCTTCGGGCTCAAAAAGATAAACGCCTTTTGAAAGATTCTGAATACCGGAGGTTTCAACGCTTACCGTGTCGCCCGCCTTTGCAGTGACTGTAATGGGATATCTTGTCTTTGTATCTGCCTGAATCGTGAACTCGTCTGTTACAACAAAAGTGCCGTTGTCATCGTGACCGCTCTTTACCGTTATGGTAATGTCGTCATCGCTTTCAAGCTTGCCGTTTAAATTGACATACATACCGATGTCAAAGGTGTCGGAGGAGCCGTGTCTGAGCTGTGCACGCACCATTTCAACGTTTGAGACAACTATCTGTTCTTCCGTGGGCTCAACGCCTTCAAGACTGTAGAGGTAGTAAACAAGGTTGTTTACTTTATATGCCGATTCATCGTTATATGTTCTTCTGTTTCTGACAGTCGGCGCCCAGTCCCAGATTTCGTTGTGATAATTGTGAATAAGCGTCATAATATACTGCTTTGTTATGTCGAGCGAACCGCCGTAAAAAACAGACTGCTCAATTCTTTCGTTGGTCATATTTGAATACGCCCAGATTGCCATCTGCACGCCTGCGATTATGTCGCTCCTTGTCAGACTGTCAACAAAATCTTCGTCAAGTCCGCCTTCTTTTAATTTGGCTTTCATCTCGTCTATTGCCACAAACGGGTAGGAGTTTTCAACAATCGCTCTTATGTGCCTTGCAGATGTAACGCCGTAATGACCGCTCTCTTCAAGATTGCCTATTTTATAGTGAGTGCCGTTTACGGGCGTAACTTCAAGGTCGCAGCAATAGGTTAAATCATAATTGTTTGTGCCGTATGAGTAGGGACCGTCGGGAGTCCAGGTGCTGCCGCCGAGCTCTGCGGTGTTTGTCAGGATGATTGTTGCGGGCATATCAACACCGGGTGAAAAGTGCGAACTGAGCTCATACACGAGATTGCGGGGAAAAATTACCTCATAGCAGTATTCATCAAATCTCTGAGTTACCGGGTAGCTCTTGAAATTATATACCGTGTCGAGCGTGTCGCTGAGTTTCTCAACAAGCGCGGACGGAATCTGCGCCTTTTCGCTGTCGGAGAGTGTTTCATACGCCTGCTTTGCAGCCGCCCTCAGTGCACGCATTTCAATAATATAGTTGCGGTATCCGTTAATGGCCGCAAGGTGTTCCTCCACAGAATCGGGGTTTTCTGCATCATAGTGACCGGAGACCGTGAACTGTGATTTTTTGGTCTGCATCTGCGCAAGCGTGTCGATCGCCTCAAGCTGCTGCGTTACGGATTCAACATCCGTGTCGGCGGTGAAGGCGGCAGGCGCAGCGGCGGTTAAAATCAGAAGCGCCGCAATAATAAAAGATATAACTCTTGAAACGGATTTTCTCATTTCCATACCCCTTGAATATAATCAGGTTTCATCCGACACATTATTTATGCCGGCACACAAATAATTATTATATAATAAAACAGAAGTGTTTTCAATCACATAAGCTCCAAAAAACACAGCATATCATACAAAAATATGTCAAATCGTTCAAAAAAGTCAAAAAATCGTATCGAGCAAAACGGCAGGGGACCTGCCCTGCCGCCGTGGATTATCTTTTCTTTTTTCTGCTCTTGATTTCATCTGCCCAGGATTCGGCGAGCACGCCTTCATCCCTGATTGAGCTGACCGCTTTGCAGACTGCTCTGTAATTAAGCTGATGGCCGACGCTGTCGCTCTCAAACTGAACCGCTCCTCTGCGGTCGATTCCGTAACTGCGCGCCGTTTCAACCGCATCAATGTTGGCTCCCATAAAGAGGAACTCCCAGCCGTATTTTTTCTGCTGCTTTTCAACCATCTCTTTGACCTTTCCGGATGAATAGATATGGCTGGAGTTTTCCATTCCGTCGGTCATAATAACAAAGACTGTGTTTTCGGGCACATCCTCCCTGCGGGCGTATTTGTGAACGTTGCCTATGTGGTGAATCGCACAGCCCATGGCGTCAATAAGAGCTGTGGAACCGCCGACAACAAAGTCGCTCTCTGTCATCTTTTCGATTTTGTCGATGTCAACTCTGTCATAAAGAACAAAGCTTTCGTGATTGAAAAGCACTGTTGAAACATAGACCCTGCCTTCTTTTTTTCTCTGCTCCTCAATGACGGAATTGAAGCCACCCACCGTGTCGCTCTCGAGCCCTGACATTGACCCGCTGCGGTCGAGAATGAATACAAGCTCCGTGATGCCGTTCACCTTTTCGTTTCTTGCTGCGTTTTCATTTGTGTTTTTCATTTTGTTTTCCTCCGTAAATTTGTTTTGTTTTTTGATTGCAGCTGAATTATATCTCAGAACAAAAACGGAGTGGTCGCCTGCAAAGCGACAAATAAAAAGGCCGCCCTGAGGCGACCTCATCAGCACAGAATCGGCTGGTCGTATTTAAACAGAATTTCGTTTATTTTAAAAACATCATATTCGCCCTGTTCGACGCAGGTCTTAATTATAACATCCGACAGCACGCTCGGTGAGAGAGCGTAACCCGCCTTCATCAGCATTTCGTTTATTTCACGCACGGGCAGTTCGAGTGCTATCGCCAGTGCGAGAGCCGTCTGTTTTGACGGTTTGTATTTACTGTCGGAGCGGATTTTCGAAAACAGCCGGCGGTCAATGTTGGCGCGCTTATAACACTGCGGGTCAGTCATACCCTTTTCATCTATTTTTCTGAATAGCATTTCGCTGAAACTCTCATCAAGAACAAATGAAAGGGCGTCATCGCAGGCTTCCGACGGTTTCGGAATCTGCTGCATGCAAAGGTCGGATTCTATACGCTCCGCTTTTAATAACTGTTTTGCTTTTCCGCTTTTTGCCGACGGAATATTGAGCAGTGTGCCCGGCTCTCTTCTGCCGTAAATGCGGTCTTCAAGGTGTGCTCTTTCAACCTCAAAATCGCTGATTCTCTGCTCGATTTTACCGAAGAACGAGGAGCTGACCTCAAACGCCGCCCTGTCAAAAATTACTATATAAACAAGAATATCATCATCGGATTTTTCAAGAAAATCCCTTATTGCTCTTGTGGCAACTCCGAGCGCCTGCGCTTTGGGGTAGCCATAAATACCCGATGAAATAAGAGGAAATGCAACGCTTTTGCAGTTGTTTTCTGCAGCAAGGGCAAGGGAGTTTGCATAGCAGGAGTAAAGCAAGTTTTCTTCATTGCTGTTTCCGCCTTCCCAGACGGGGCCTACAGTGTGAATTATGTGTTTGCACGGCATTTTGTATCCGAGCGTGATTTTTGCCTGCCCCGTTTTGCATCCACCCAGTGTGCGGCACTCTGCAAGAAGCCCGGGACCGGCTGCGCGATGAATTGCGCCGTCCACTCCGCCTCCGCCGAGAAGCGACGAATTGGCGGCGTTGACAACCGCATCAACGTCCATTTTTGTTATATCGTCTCTGACAAGCTGTAAAGGCATTATGAATCCCTCCGTGAAAAGATATGTAATTATACCATATATTGATAATATATTCAATCTTTTTCAATATATATTGATTTTTAAATACGTATGTATTATAATTAAAAAATACTATACTAAGGCAAATGTGCCTTTTCGGACGGTGATTTTTTGGCATATCTTTTCGGGCATTTCAGAGAACTGCTGACACCCGACGGCGAGCAGATTTATTTCGGCATCAGCAAAGACGGCTTCAACTGGGAGCAGGTCAACGGCGGCAGACCCGTTCTGACAAGCAATATCGGAGAGAAGGGTATGCGCGACATAGAAATCGCGAAGCTCAGAAACGGAAGATTTGTAATTGTGACAACCGACCTCTGTATTGCACGCAGATGGGATGAAAACTACAACGTTGACTGGAAGGACTGCAACCACAACGGCAGCAAAAACCTGATTCTGTGGAAGAGCGACGACCTTATTCATTTTGACGGTCCGCATTTCATCGATTTCAGCGCAGAAAAATACGGTTGCCTCTGGGCACCCGAAATAACATACATCGAAGAGGATGACGAGTATCTTCTGCACTGGGGCTCAACCGTTGAGACGGACGGTTTCAATCATATGTCAATTTACTGCTGCACTACAAAGGATTTTGAATCATTCTCAAAGCCGGAAATCCTTTTCACCAAGGAGTGCGAAATACTCGATTCACACCTTGTAAAAATCGGAGGGACATATCACCTGTTCTACAAAAACTGCAACCCCGGTATGAATATGCACGAAACGGCGCCGACGGCTTACGGCCCATACACACACGATGGAGATTTTGACAGAATTATGGAGGCACTCGGCAACCCGGGAGCTTACGAAGGCGGCACGTCATATATTCTGCCCGACGGCAGATGGTGCATTCTGTTTGACTTTTTCGGCTGTGAAAAAGAGAAAATGGGTTATGTGCCTTTCGTTTCACCGGCGCCCGGCGACGCCCATATTAAAATGAGAAAAGAAGAGTTTTCCTTCCCCTACGGTTTCAAACACGGCGGCGTTGTTGAAATCACGGATGAAGAATATGACAGAATCAGAGATTATTACGGATGAGGGATGAACGATGAAGATTAAAGATTTATTCCTGCAAAAAAGCCCGACCCTTTCGTTTGAGGTTTTCCCGCCCAAATCGGGCGCAAATTTTGACTCGGTGCAGACAGCTACAAGAGAGATTGCGAAACTTAAGCCCGACTTTATGAGCGTTACTTACGGTGCGGGCGGCGGAACAAGCGAATACACCGCCGCAATAGCAAACGATGTTCTCAAAAACTACGGTGTTACACCGCTTGCCCATCTCTCCTGTGTTTCATCGGGCAGAGACACGATTGTTGATGAAATCAGAAAACTGCAGAGCTTCGGTGTTGAGAATATTCTTGCCCTGCGCGGAGATATACCGCAGGACGCACCTCCCAAGGAGCAGTGGCATTACCACTACGCCTGCGAGCTTGTGGCAGAAATAAAAGAGATTGCGCCCGAAATCTGCATTGGAGGCGCATGCTACCCCGAAGGGCATATTGAGCGCACGAGCTACGCCGACGACATAAGAAATCTTAAAACAAAGGTTGACGCCGGCTGTGATTTTCTGACTACGCAGATGTTCTTTGATAACAACATATTCTACAATTTTCTTTATAAAATCCGTTCCTCAGGTATTGAGGTTCCCGTTGTTGCGGGTATTATGCCGGTTGCAAATCTTCGCAACGTTAAACGCTCCTGCGAGCTTTCGGGCACCGAACTGCCATACAGGTTCAAGCAGATTATCGACCGCTTCGGCGGGAATCCTGCGGCGATGAAGCAGGCGGGAATCGCATACGCCATCGAGCAGATAATCGACCTTATTGCAAACGGAGTCAACAACATACACATTTACACCATGAACAAGCCGGATGTTGCCGCGGCAATACAGAACGGCCTGAGTGAGATTATAAAATAAACGACTATGACTATTCTTGAAAAAATCAAAAGCGGTTTTCTGTTGTTTGACGGTGCGATGGGCACAATGCTCATCAAAAGCGGGCTCAAGCCGGGCGAGATTCCCGAAAAGCTCTGCATCACCGACCCCGACAGAATAATAAACATCCACCGCGCCTATCTTGATGCGGGCTGTGATGTTGTTTCTGCAAACACATTCGGCGCAAACCCTTTCAAATTTGACAATTATGAAGAAATAATCAAGGCCGCACTCGACTGCGCAAATGAGGCGGTCTGCCTTGCAAAAGCGGAAAATGACGGCAGGGACTGCTATGTCGCTCTCGATATCGGCTCAACCGGCGAAATGCTCAGGCCGGCAGGCGACCTTGTATTTGAAGATGCCGTGAGTGCTTTCGCAAAGGTGATAAATGCGGGCAAAGATTCGGCGGACGTTGTTCTTATTGAAACAATGAACGACCTTTACGAGCTCAAGGCGGCTGTGCTTGCCGCAAAGGAGAACTGCGACCTTCCGGTTATAGCAAGCGTTGTTTTCAATGAGAAAAAAACTCTGATGACCGGCGCAGATCCGGCTGCCGTTGTTGCAATGCTCGAGGGTCTTGGCGTTGATGCGCTCGGTATGAACTGCTCGCTCGGTCCAAAACAGCTGAAAAACATTGTTCCCGACATACTAAAATATGCGAGCGTTCCGGTTCTTGTTCAGCCGAATGCAGGCATACCCTCGGTGGTTGACGGCAAAACCGTCTATGATGTAACAGCCGAAGAGTTTGCCGATGATGTTGCCGAAATTGCTTCAATGGGAGCAAGAATTCTCGGCGGCTGCTGCGGAACCTCACCGGAATACATCAGACTTCTTCGTGAAAAACTGGATTCACTCACTCCTCTGCCTGTCACAAAAAAGGATTTCACTCTTGTTTCGTCCTACACGCACGCTGTTGATATATGCGATGTTCCCGTTCTCATAGGCGAAAGAATCAACCCCACGGGTAAGGCAAAATTCAAGCAGGCGCTACGTGACGGCGATATAGATTATATAATGAACGAGGCGTTCGCACAGACCGAAAAAGGCGTGCATATTCTTGACGTCAACGTCGGTCTGCCCGAAATAGATGAACCCGCCGTGCTGACCGAAACGGTTAAACGCATTCAGGCGGTAATCGACCTGCCCCTTCAGTTAGACACATCCGATCCGGTTGCGCTTGAAAGAGCAATGAGGATTTATAACGGCAAACCGCTTGTAAACTCGGTAAACGGCAAGCAGGAGAGTATGAGGGAAGTTCTGCCGCTTGTTAAAAAATACGGCGGAGCGCTTGTCGCCCTTACTCTTGATGAGAACGGAATACCCGGCACAGCCGAGGGCAGATACAAAATAGCAAAGCGGATTGTCGATGAAGCCGAAAAATACGGCATAGATAAAAAAGATATTATTGTTGACACACTGGCTATGGCGGTCAGCAGCGACAAAAACGGAGCGCTTACAACCCTGCAGTCAATCAGACTTATCAAAGAGCGGCTCGGGGTCGGCACCTGTCTGGGTGTTTCAAACATCTCGTTCGGTCTGCCTGACAGACCTGCCGTAAACTCCGCATTTTTCTCAATGGCTCTTGCCTGCGGGCTTGATGCCGCAATAATCAACCCCTATTCATTCCCGATGATGTCGGCTTATTACAGCGGCTGCGCCCTGACCGGCAAGGATGACGGCTTTGCGCGTTATATTGAGTTTGCATCGCTCAACGAAACACAGGAAAAGCCAAAAGAGGCAAAAGAACAAAAGCCCGGTTTGCAGGATGCAATCATAAAAGGGCAGGGGGCAAAAGCGGCTCAGATTACAACTGATATGATTAAAACCGAAGACCCTCTCGATGTAATAAACAATTACATTGTGCCTGCTCTTGACTATGTCGGCACCGGGTTCGAAAACGGCAGATTCTACCTCCCGCAGCTGCTTATGAGTGCGGAGGCGGCGCAGAGTGCATTTGATATAATCAAAAAAACAATACCCACATCTCAGCAAAAAAGCGGGCATAAGATTCTGCTCGCAACCGTAAAGGGCGACATCCACGACATTGGCAAAAACATTGTCCGGGTTCTGCTTGAAAACTACGGCTACGATGTTATCGACCTCGGCAGGGACGTTGACAAGGAAGCGATACTTGAGGCGGTAACCGCAAACGACGTTAAAATGGTGGGCTTAAGCGCCCTTATGACAACAACCGTTCCCGCCATGGAGGAGGCAATAAAACTCCTAAACGAAAAATGTCCCGATGTAAAGGTAACCGTCGGCGGAGCGGTTCTGACACAGGAATACGCCGATATGATAGGCGCCGATTTCTATTCAAAAGAAGCCATGGCGACCGTTCGCTATGCAGAAAAACTATTCAAGGGGGAATAATAAATGATAAATGTCATAAGAGTTCCCGACAGGTTCAAAATTCATTACGACACCACCGATTTCATCCGTGATGACGGCGTTCTGCGCTTTGAGGGTGTTGACGGCAAGCTTAAAGTCCTGATTACCGCCACAAGAAGCAAGCCCGCTTTTATCGAATTGCGCTGGCAGGGCAGAACGGATGAAAAGGTCAGCGTTCTCGGCGATGCCTGGGAGCGCGCATACGGTGATATGATGTGGAGAGGCATCCACGCGGAAAGCTTTATGCCCTGGTATTTTTTCATCAAGGGTGAAACGGAGATTCTTGCCTGCGGTGTTGAAACACGGCCTGCGAGTTTTGTCTCCTGGAGCTACGACAAAGAAGGCATAAGCTGCTGGCTTGATGTCCGTTGCGGCGGCAGCGGAGTCGAACTCGGCGGACGGGAGCTTGAGGCGGCTACAATTATAAGCAAGGTGTTCAGAAACACCTCCTCGTTTGATGCTGCCTGCAGGTTCTGCAAAATGATGTGCCCCGACCCCGTGCTTCCCGAAAACCCCGTTTACGGCGGCAACAACTGGTATTATGCCTATGGTGAGAGTTCATACGCCGATATCATAAACGACGCAAAGCTGCAGTCGGAGTTATCACCCGGTCTTGCAAACCGCCCGTATATGGTTATAGACGACGGCTGGCAGATAAACCGCGTATCGGGTCCCTGGGAGCCCAACGAGAAATTTATAGATATGTCCGCGCTCGCGCTCGATATAAAAGAGATGCGCGTTCATCCGGGAATCTGGGTAAGATATCTCAATACAAGAAGCGAAGTGCCCGAGATTATGCAGCTCAAGGGCAGGTCAGACAACGGCGAATTCACTCTTGACCCCTCGCATCCCAAGGTGCTTCACTATGTAGCGAGAGAAACCCGCAAATTAGTGTCGTGGGGCTATGAACTCATAAAGCACGATTTTTCCACTTATGATATTTTCGGTAAGTGGGGCAAGGATATGAATGGCAAAATCACCGACGACGGCTGGGCGTTTTATGACAGAGCAAAAACCTCCGCCGAAATTGTGCGCAATTTTTACCGTACCATCTATGAAAACGCGGGCGACGCTCTCATACTCGGCTGTAACACAATCAGCCACCTTGCCGCAGGCTATGTTCACATAAACCGCGTCGGCGACGACACAAGCGGAAAAAGCTGGGCAAGAACGCGCAAGATGGGCATAAACTCTCTTGCCTTCCGTCTGCCGCAGAACAGGGCGTTTTATATGATTGACGCCGACTGTGTGGGCTTTATAAGAGGCAAAATCAAGTGGAAGTATAACAAACAATGGCTCGATCTGCTCTCAAAAAGCGGTTCTCCGCTGTTTATCTCCTGCGCAAGGGGCACGCTGAGTGATGATGAAATGCGCTATGTGCGCGACGCCTATGCTCACGCCTCAAGGCAGAACGACAAGGCGGTCCCTCTCGACTGGGAGATTACCGCAACGCCCGACACCTGGCTCTTCAACGGAAAAGATGAGGTCCGTTTTGAGTGGTATGGCAACGGCGCCATGATTGAATAAACATAACAGAAAACATAACAGACCGCAGGCAGCAATGCCTGTGGTTTTTGCTGTTTCAGGGTAAAGAATCGGTCTTACTTTTCCGGTATTAAATTAAAAGAAAAAAACCTTGAACTGTGAGTCGGTTCAGTATGGTTTAAATCACAAACATCTGCAGACGGGATTATGTTTTACGCAAAAGTATTCAGATATGCCTTTTGCTTTCATGTGCCTAAAATCACCCATTGGCTTTGGTATTATACAGTTGCAGAGAGCAAGAAAAACAAGATAAGCACGAAATCACGAACAATTTAAATTGACGAAAACGTTTATTAAGAGGGAGGAAAGATCATGGTATTCTATAAACTGACATACTGCTTCGAAGATATAGCTGAGAAATCAAACAAGCCGCCTTGTGCATTCGGATAAAAAACTGATTACCGGGGAACAGGCGACTACACTTATTCCCGATGATTTCGATATGCCCGTTATGTGTTCCGGCACCGAGGCAAAAAGAAGCCGGATTGGCTTTTGATATTTATAAGAGGTGAAACATGGATTTTTCAAAACAATATGTTCCCGTATCCCCCAAAAAAGTATTCGTCGGCGGCTCAAAGAGCTTTGAGGCTCTTGATAAAGAAACAAAAAATAAAATTGACGGCTATATAGCTGAAAACGTCCGTATTCTCATAGGTGACTGCAGGGGAACAGACAAGCTTGTTCAGGCATATCTGTTTCTCAAGGGATACAGAAATGTTACCGTTTACGCTACCGACGGCAAAGCGAGAAACAATATCGGTGACTGGGCGGTGAAAAATGTGCCGTCTCACGGTGAGAAGGGGTATGAATATTACCGTCTGAAAGATATTGAGATGGCAAAGGATGCCGATGAGGCGTTTATGATCTGGGACGGAAAAAGCAGGGGAACCGCCTTTAACTGTGAAGAAATGCGAGACCTTGAGAAAAAAGTATATATTCATCAGCCCAAAGAAGATGAAGGGTTTGAAAAAAACGGCGTATTCTGGCTGATTGATGATAAAATATGTGCGTTCCCATACGATTCAGAGATTTATCGTGAAGCAATTTCAAAATCCGGCAATACATATAATCACGAAAAAATCTGGGAATATATCAGACCTAAAGGCTGCAATAAACCATACAATTACTATCCTCGCGGCCGCGTGGTTATAGCTTCGGGCAGGGGACCCTTGTTAAGATATAACCGGAACCCGGTTACGGCTATGAATTATTCTCCGGAACCAACTCTCCCCGTAGTTTATATGAATCAGAATATTGATAAGAAATATATTCCGGAAATAATCAAACTGTTCAATTTGCACTCGCCGCCGGTTGTCAGATACGATTTCAGCGAGCATTACAAGTGCTGTCTTGACGAATAGCCGCAGTTGCAAGCGAAGAAGAATCTGTCTGACGCAGTGTCTGTAAAAATGATTAAGGAGGAATCAAAATGGGTTATTTTTCAGCGTTAAATATTGATTATGAAGATTTAAGCTATCCTTCACCCGGAAGACAGCTTGAAATGAGATTTGAAGATTTAAAAAACAGATTGTCTGAATTAAAAGAAAAAGGCGCACAATTCAAAATGAGGGGGTGTTATTACGATGATGATATAAGATATATTATTCCGGAGCATTTCTTTGATATATATCATACACAAAGAGCCATTGAGCTGGCAAAGCAGGATTTGTTTTCAAAATACGGAATTGCCGTAACCGAAGATGTGGAGAATACTCAGGTTTTAAGCG
>JAEEYU010000020.1 GCA_016288315.1 Clostridiaceae bacterium
AACTTTACCTGTAGTCCACCAGGTATTGTAAAGCCTGAGTTCAGCATTAAGTATCTGATCGCTGACGGTGTTTGCCATATAAAACACATCCTTTCGAAAGTATTTTAACTGATTGACAATGATTTGTCAAGGCAATTAAGGTTATAACCTTAATCTTTTGCAAGCTTATTTGGAATATGGTCTAAATCATTCGGTGGTTTTGTTTTGTTATAAAACGAATAAATCAAGTGTCAATCGGTGCATTCAGCAGCGGTTCTGATAACAAGAACCGCTGCCTTCTTATGCTAGGGGATTAATCAGCCAATCTGAGGCATCTGCAGAATTACTCCCGTTTCGGGGTCAAGACAGTTTCTGACCTCTGCTTCCGAAATGTTCAGCAGATTGGCAATCTTTTTGTTTGTGAAGCCGTCTTCGTTGAGCTCGGTCACAGCCTCTGAGATCTTTTCTTTCCTGCCCCTGGCATATCCTTCTCTGTAGCCGATTTTTCTGCTTTCGGTAAGTTTTCTGTTCAGAATTTCCTTCTCCTCGTCATTGGGTTCGGGCGGAGGCGGATTGATGCCGGCTTCCCACATATGGTTCAGCTTTATCATCACCCTTGCCATATCACTTGGCGATGCGTAGCCGACCTTTTTGAAAACCGATCTCACATGCCTTAACCAGGTCGCTTTCGAAACATAGAACTTTCTTGACATAATTTTGTAGTCGATATCGGCGCGTTTGAGATACTTGCGAACCATTTTCGGCGTCAGGCCGAGGATATCCGTAAGGTCGCCGATGGTAAGAGGATCATTGCGGTTTTTGAGAATCTCTTTCCAGTTTGAATCGTTAAACATAGGTTCTCTCCTATAAATTTATTCGAACCTTGAACCCTGTTTAAGCCGCTTGGTCATTGACCAAATTTTCCTGCAATTATTCAAATTTTATCAGAAAACTGTCTTAAAAGTATCAAAAAACACGATTTTTCGGCAATCAAGTGTAAAAAAACCGAATTCTGACCACAAAGCCGATTTCCCTTGAAACAAAAGGGATAATGAGTCTAAACTTGTCCTCGGTTTTCCTTTACTGTCCTATAAATTGGACTCTTTGGGACCACGAGGCCCAGAGTTCGAATCTCTGCACTCCGACCAGAAAAAAGCAAGTCTTATGACTTGCTTTTTTCAGTGAAATCCGCCCTTGCGGGCGGGTGAAATATTGCTTCGCAATGTGAAATTGCCCTTCGGGCAGTGAAATGCCAGCGGGCGCGGGTTGGTTTCATTTCACCGGGCGCGCCGGAACCGTTCCTTCACTTGTGCGCATCACAAACTCTGTTTAAAAAGCTGATTGTTTTGACAGAACAGTCAGTCTTCTTTTTATGCCTCAAAGCTCTTGTTTCAAGGGGGTTACAATTTTTAAGAGCCGCCCGGAATGATGATTTTTCCGAGAGGCTCTTTTTTCACAAATATTTTTTTGTCAGGTTTTAAAAAGCTGTTATGTAAATGTCAAGAGTTATACGATTGCGCGGTAGATTTCAACAATGATGTTGTAAAGCTTTGTTGCGCGCAGGAACATAACGATTTTTTCAACAATGCCCGGTGTGTGCTCTTCGGGGTGGAATGTAAGCGGCTGCGAGCCGTCGTTTATAACAAGCGCCTGTGTAAGGCAGATTCCGCCTTCGCCCAGGATTTCCGCTCTGATATAGCTGAAATCGCTGCTGCCTTCGATTGTGTCAAGATCGAGCACGATGGGGTCTGCGCCGGCTTCGCACTTCATAATGACTTTTCCGTCCGCAATCCACTGGATTTCATCGGCGTTTTCAACCGTGACGGTAACCTTGTGGCCGTCAACCACAACGCTGTTGAACATCGGATAGGGAATACCCTTGCCTCTGACGTCAATATCCTCTTTGGGACCTATCTCATAAACATCATTGCCGGGGAGGCACTTTGACACGCAGAAGAAGGCGCCCGACTGCATGGTCTTTTTAACCTCTTCCTGTGTGTTCTCCTTCATCATAAACACGCTGAAGGAGCTGTCGCAGTTAAGAAGGGAGTGCGCGTCCGTGTTGCTGAAGCCGATGACCGTTCTGCCGTAGGGCAGGCAATACATAAGCAGCTGATCCCAGAGTATTCTGTCATAGCGGGTAACGGAATTGACCTCGTTTAACGCTTCTATTCCGAGGCAGCTCTTGTATTTAAGCAGAAGATTGCCGAAAAAGCTGACTGTTTCGGGGTCTGTCACCACTTCGGGATGAGCGTTGGATTCAAGCACGTCTCCGGGATGGTTGATGTGGGAGAGCGCGCCGTTGTCTTCAACAAATCTCAAAGCGTTTTCAATACCGTCCTCGTTTTCGGCGACATAGCCGGAGGGGTCGAAAATGTTGCTGCCCGGATAATATCCGGCAAAGCCGTTGCCGACGTCAGGCGGAAGAAAATAACCGTTGACGTGGTTTTTGGAGAGCGTCAGGTGGTTGAGCTCGTTTGCGCCGGTTATGCAGGTCATGCCGTAGCCCCTGTTGTTATAGGTGCCGGAGGTGATTGCCTCATACTCCTCATCGGTGAGAACGCTCATCTTGTTGCCGAGAATATACTGATACCAGTAAGGGGTTACAAGCTTGGGCTTTTTATTCCACTCAACGCCCGTGACGGCGTGATCGCTGTTGGCAAGAAAATCGTAGCCGAGAGAGTAGTATTCCTTGACCATTTCGGGGAGGTCAACATCGGCGTCGCTCCATGTGGTATGTGAATGAAGAACGCCTCTGTATGCGCCCCAGGCGCCGTCGCCGCTCCACACAACGTCCTCATAGGGCGAAACTATTGTGTAGCCGGACTCCGCCGAAGCCGTAAGCCCGCCGAAAATGCCGAACACCATAATCGCGCTGATGATTACGCATAAAACTTTTTTCATCATTCGTTCTCCTTTGTTTTGAAAATTATCAGAATTAAACAATTTGCCTGTGCAAATCACGTTTTCCGGATTGATTATAGCACATTAAAACAAAACTTTAAATACATTTTTTAAAAACGGGGCTCCGGTTTTTCATCCGCCGGATTTTTTGTCACCGCTTCCCGCCGGTTACTTCCTGCAGGGAATTTTCGCTCTCATGTTTTCAAGGCGGCTGAGGGCGGCAAGCAGGGTTTCATCCTTCTTGGCAAAATGCAGGCGGATGAGGTGGTTTACCGGCTCGCGGAAAAAGCTTGAGCCAGGAACGGCGCCTACGCCGACATCCCTTGCGAGAAGCTCGCAGAATTCGAGGTCGCTTTCAAAACCGAACTCCGAAATGTCAAGAAGAACATAATACGCGCCCTGCGGCACCGTGTGGGCAATATTGAGTTCGTCAAGCCCTTTGAGAAAGAGATTTCTTTTATTTGTATATTTGCGGGCAAGGTCAGCGTAGTAGTCATCGCCGAAGCGCAGCCCCGTAACAGCCGCTTCCTGAAGGGGAGCCGCCGCACCAACGGTAAGAAAGTCGTGAACCTTTTTTGCAACATCAATTATATTCGCCGGCGCAATGATATACCCCAACCGCCAGCCCGTAATTGAATAGGTCTTGGAGAGGGAGGAGCACGAAAGAGTCCGCTCCCACATCCCGGGCAGAGAAGCGAAATATGTGTGTTTATACGGCTCAAAAACAATGTGTTCGTAAACCTCATCGGTTATGACGAAGGCGTCGTATTTTTCAACAAGGGAGGCAATGAATTCAAGCTCTTCATAAGTAAACACCTTGCCGCTCGGGTTGGAGGGGTTGCAGAGTATGAGCGCTTTGGGGCGCTGTCTGAACGCCGCTTCAAGCTCGTCGGGGTCAAAGCCGAATTCCGGCGGGTGAAGGGGAACGTATATCGGCTTTGCGCCCGAAAGAATTGCGTCGGCGCCGTAGTTTTCATAAAAGGGCGAAAAAACAATTACTTTATCGCCCGGATTGACAACGCTCATCATAGCCGCCATCATCGCTTCTGTGCTGCCGCAGGTAACGACAATGTCGGTTTCGGGGTTGATTGCTCTGCCCATAAACCTTGCCTGCTTTTCGGCGAGCGCCTGCCTGAAATTCTGCGCGCCCCAGGTTATTGAATACTGGTGAAAATCCTCATATGAAACTTCGGCGAGACGTTCGAGAATTTCGCGCGGGGGGTCAAAATCGGGAAAGCCCTGTGAAAGATTGACCGCATCGCACTCCATACAGATACGCGTCATACGGCGGATTACCGAGTCGGTGAAGCCCTGCGTTTTTGCGGATAATTCAGGCATCGCTGTTCCTCCTTTTTATGAAACGGTAAATATACATAAAGTATAAACCGTGCCTGCCGTTCAAGTCAACCCGGCTTTTTGTGCTTTGCAAGGTCAGCCGCAAGCTGTTATTGCGCGGAACAAAAGCCCCCGACTGTTCTTTTTGCGAAAAAATACGGCATATTTCTGTATTGTAATTATAATGACTGTCCGGTGCGTTATAATTTATAATGAAAATGAATAATCTGCCGGGCGGATAAGCCGGCTTGTAATAAAGGGGGAAAAACGATGCTTAACAGAATCTACGCTTTTATAATGGCAATTATTGCCTTTTTCTCGTCGCTTTTCGGTCTCGGGAACTACGGCAGGGTCAACACCTACTACGATGTTCACTACGGCAGCGGAGCACGTGAAGTCTATGACCTTGTTGTGCCCAAGGGCGCAAAGGGCGAGACAAATCTTATTCTGCTTATTCACGGCGGCGCCTGGATAGGCGGAGACAAAAAGGATTCCAGGGACTCGCTTGTAAGCCAGGCGGCGGGCAGCGGCTGCTGCGCCGCGGCAATCAACTACACCTTTGTTTCGGACAAGACAGACATAAACCTCATTCTGGATGAAATAACCATGGCGCTCAAAGCCATAAAGGAAAAGGGAAATGAGCTTGGAATCGACGTAAACAAGGTTATGCTTTACGGTCACTCCGCAGGCGGAAATCTCTCGCTGCTCTACGCCTATTCGCGCATAGACGAGGCGCCGGTAAAACCGGTTGCCGTGTTCGGCATGAGCGCACCCACAGACCTCACCGACGTTCAGTCATATATTGACGGCGATTTTGAGGAGGAGACGGCGTATGAGCTGTTCTCCAAGGCCTGCGGATATAAATTCACAAAAGACAATCTTGAAGAGGCAAAGCCATACCTTGAAAAGGTGTCGCCCGTCACCTACGTCACGCCCGCGAGCGTTCCCACCGTTCTGGCTCACGGCAAGAAAGATTCGACCGTCAGCTTTTCGCAGTCCGAAAAGCTTGACACTCTGCTGACGCAAAACGGCGTTAAGCACGAGTTTGTTGTTTTCCCGAATTCCGGGCACGACCTCGGCAGTGACAAAGAACAGTCGGACCTCATCTACAAGCTTATTGCGCAGTATATAAATGAATATCTGAAATGATTTACAGCGCCGCTCTGAAGCGGGGGGAAAGAGAAGAGGATTAACCTGAGTTTCAGGTTAATCCTCTGTTTTTGTTTTAAGGGGAGTTGCGGCTCTTTGCGGAAAGCTCAGAAACCGCCTTTCAACCCTACCTGCGGATACACGCCTTATATGCCGCCGCAGCTCCGCCGGAGACCGCCCACAGACCGCCGCCGTTTTCGCTTTGCTGACCTATAAACCACAGATTCTTTACAGGCGTTTTGTGCGGCGGATTTTTCTGATGCCGGACGGGCACCGTTCCGCCGAAGGAGCTTTTGCTCATGTGCGTAAGGTTCCTGTAATCGGCTGCGGTCATTATCTTTTTAACCGTAATATGCTGTCTGAGACCGGGCAGATAGCGCTCGGCGCGTTCCAGCAGATGATCGGCATATTTTTCTTTTTCGCTCTCCCAGTCGCCGTCTTTCAGGGTGTCGGGCGCAACCGTGTAAACGGTCAGGCAGTGCCTGCCGGGGGGAGCAAATTCCGGCGCGTGATATGACGGCACAAACAAAAGAAAACCGTCTTCGCCGTCGTGGTATTCGCCGTTTCGCAGGCGTTCGGTTGCCCTGTGCAGGTCATAGGAGCCGTAGCAGTAGCAAAGTGCCGTGCCGAGCACGTCAACGGGGTTGAAATCAACGCCCGCATGCACCATAAACACCGCCTCCATCGGGCGGTAGGTTTCAAGAATATTTTTGTAGGAGGAGTCAAGATACTCCTCCCCGACGGTTTTCAAGAAAAAATCACGCCCGCTGCCGCTGCCTGCAACAACATCCGCCTTTTCAAAAGTGCCGTCCGCAAGGCGCACGCCTGCCGCCCTTCCGTTTTCAACAAGCACTTTTCCGACAACGGTGTTGAGCTTTATCACACCGCCGTTTTGCGTGATATAAGAGGAGAGCTCCTCCGCTATTTTCTGGCAGCCGCCTTTGATATAGCCGAAGCCGCCCAGAAACTTTCTGCCGTTTTTTTCAAGCGGAATTCTGTCGTCAAAGCCCGTTTCAAGGTTGGTCATCGGCACGGCGAGCCCCCAGACCTCGTCCGGGTCGGCGCAGTAGTCGGCAAGAATGCCGGTGTAAAGCGCCTGAAGTTTTCTGTCTTTAAAGAAGTGTTCAACAAGCTGCTGCGCCGTCATACGCGAGTAACGCGCGACGGGAACAAACGAGGCGGCAAGGGCAAAGGCGCTGCGAAGAGACGGCTTGCGGTTTAAGTTGTAACGCACGCGCATCATATTGTCATAAAAGCGGTAGTATTCATCCAGCCCCTTTGCGTCAGAGGGGAACAGCTCCTTCAGACGGTCGCGCCGCCAATACGGACCCTCATATTTTTCGGGTTTTTGCATTGAATAATCGGGCATTTCAACGTTGCGGTCCGCCCGCATAAGGTCAAGGTGGATGCCGAACTGAGCCAGAAGGTCGCTCATCGGCTCGCCGGGCAGAAGGTCGCACATAAGCAGGGGACCCTGCTCAAAGCGGTATCCGCCGGCTTCACACAGAGCCAGAACCCCGCCTGCAACGGGGTTTTTGTCATATATTACGACCTCGTGGCCGTCCTTTACTGCCATGGCGCCGAAAACGAGCCCCGCAAGGCCTGCGCCGATTACGGCAAACTTCATAAAACCGCCTCCGTCACAATTATAAATTGACAAGCGCCAAAAGTAAATAACATAAACTGAAATATCCGCTTTTCAAAAGCTTTTATTTGTGTTAAACTTAAACGCAACAAGACTGAATCCGGGAGGCAGCGTATGAAGAACGAAAGCAAAACCGTTGAGCGCGAGCAAAGGCAGCTCGCAAGACTCGAAAAGCTCGGCGCCAAAAAGCCGTATTTCGGGTATTTTGCCGTAATACTGCTTCTGGTTGCCTCGGTGAATATTATTGACGAGATAACATCAAGCCTGCCGGCGAACCTGCAGTCGTGCTATGTAACGGAGTTTCTTGCAGTCAACGGGCGCAGCTATGCGGACGCTTTAGCCCTGCACGGCACAGTGAGCATAATAAGTTATGCGCTGGGCATTATTACGCCGTTTTACAAGGCGCTCGCCGACAAAATCGGGCGCAAGCCGCTGTTTTTTATGTCCACCTTCGGTATGAGCGTCGGTATGTTTATCGCTTCAATCGCCCCGAACTACTGGGTTTATCTTTTCGGCTCGGCGGTTATGAGCTTTTTTATCGCTCACGACATTCAGATTATCTACATTCTCGAGGTCGCGCCCGCAAAGCACCGCGCAAGAATTTACAGCATTCTCAAATCAATCGGCATTGTCGGGGTTGTCGCAATCCCCTGGATGCGCAAGACGCTTATGCATAACGACCCCGCACGCTGGCGTGTCGTTTACCTCGCCCCCGCGGTTGCCGCGCTCACTGCGGCTGTGTGCGTTCTGCTTTTTGCCCGCGAAACAAAGGTCTATATCGAAGGGCGAAGCGCATATCTCCGCCGCCCATACGCCGAGCGCAAGGCGGAGTCGGAACGCCTTAAGCTTGAAAAGAAAACGGACGCCGGCAAGCAGGGCGTTTTTGCAGGCATAAAATATCTTATGAAGCACCGCGACCTGCGTTCGCTTATGATTTTTCACATCATTTTCGATGTCGGTCTTGCCTGCGTGGGGCTTTACCACGAGTCAATGCTCAAGGATGCCGGCTATTCAACCGCCGAGGCAACGAGGGCGCTGTTCTTTGTGCCGCTTCTGTATGCCTCCTGCGTTTTCATCAGCGGTTTTGTGGCGGACATTCTCGGACGTAAAAAGACAATCCTGCTCTTCGGCACCCTTCACATTATTGCCTTCTGCACCTTTGTTTACGGGCTGAGGCACGGCTTTGCCCCCACGGCTCTCGGGCTTTTGTGCGGAGTTTATCAGGGCGGCTACTGGATTGGCAGAGACTATATGGATATTATGGTCACCGAAAAGGTTCCCACCGAAATTCGCGCTTCCGTCATGGGCGCAGACGGGCTTATTGTAACCGTCGGCATGGCGGTCGGTTACCTGCTGTGCATTGCGGGAATAGGCATAGTCGGCGTTGCATTCTCCTGCCTGTTCGTTACCGTGCCCTGCGTGGCGGTTGCGATTATCGGCGTTACGGTAAAGGTCAGAGAAACGAAGGGCGCCGTTATGGAAGATATCACCGACACCCCCGAACAGCTTCCGGAATAAAAACGTTCTTTAAAACAATCGCAATAAAAGCGGCGGCGGTCCTCATAATGAAGACCGCCGCCTTTTGCTTTTTATTTTAACGGTTTCATAGGTTGTGTTTTCAAAGCGTTCAAGCCAGGTGTCGTCCTCGGTGTCCGCGGCTCTGGTAAGCAGGTTCTGAAGCAAAAGCGTGGCATTGCCGTTTTCCTGAGCAATAATTGTGAGAATATCGGCGTGTTTGTTCTTTTCGCCCTCGGGAAGGGAATCGCGCACCTTTTTGTTGATTTCATAAAGAGAAGTGTCTTCCTTTTCCTTCTCTGAAAGAGTGTCCCACTGCGGTTTTGCCATCTCATAAACAGTCTCGTTCAGGAAGAGGTCTCCCAGGTCCGCGCCGTCTGTATCGTCATCGGTGAACTTGTTGAGAATGTCGTGAATAAACTGCGCTCTTCCCTTGTTTTCGGCATTTGTCGATTTATAGTTCTCACGGTATTCGTTTATAGCCGCAAGGAAGGAATCAACAAAGGGAACAATCTGCTGACTCATCTGACCTTCCATAAGCCTGTCATACTCGGCTGTGTCATAGCCGCCTTTCATGCTCATAAGGGCAAGGTCGGTTATGGCTTCGCTTCTTTTTGTGGTGGTCTTGTAGCCGAGGTAAACCTTTTTGTTGCCCTTTGCGCCTATAGAGGTTTAGCCCGAGCCCCGGTTAAGGTCAACGGGGTTGCCGTCGTCGCCGCACAGGATCTTGAAGCCCTCGGATGCGGCGGCGTCATAACTGCCCTCATAAACTTTCACTTCGCTTATGTATTCGGGTAAGGAATCCGCAAATACCTGAGCGGGCGGTGTGCCTGCTATTGAGAGAGTAAGAATAAGGGCCGTGATAAAAAGTGTTATTTTTTTCATCGGAACACCTCCCTGAAATATTACACCTGCAGTATAAATCATAAGAGGTGACAAAAAAAGAGAATGGTTGTTTAAACCCTTATTTCTTAATAACAATATCAAATTGTTTTTTAAATCAATCTTTAAATCAAAATAAAAAAGATTTAAACATTATAAATGACAGCCCCCCGTTTGCAAAAACTCCGCATATATGTTATAATTCTATTTCGGTTAACACCCCACTTTATGAAAGCGAGTCTGTTATGAAGAATTATTTCAGAAACTACTTCAGAAGAATCTTCTCTGAGGTCAAAAAAAGCGAGCTCATCTACTGGTGGATTATGCGCGGCCTTATGATTTTTGCCCTCATCGACACAATCATAAACGGCAAGGATTACAACGGCAGCAACCCTCCCATACAGATTGCCGCCAACCTCGTCGGTATGTTCGCCTATGAGATTATCCAGTTCTTCCCCGAAAAGAGCACTCTGCGAAAGCTCAGCCCCCGCTTCCAGAACATCACTGCGCTCGGCTTCCTTCTCGGCTCCTTCGGCGGCGCCTACCTCAACTTCTACTACTCAATTCCGATGTATGACAAAATCCTGCACGCAACAGGCACGGCAGAGGGCGTCTATATCGGCTACGAATACACCTGCGCCCTCCAGCTCAAATACAAAAAAACCTGCCCTCCGCAGATAGCGTCACTGTGCGGTCTCGGCTTCGGCTTCATCCTTGCGAGCGGCTGGGAGCTTTTCGAGTTCATCTATGACCAGTTCTTCGGCGGCGACGCCCAGCACTGGAACCTCGCAAACGCCCTCAAGGAGGCGGGCGGAAACTGGCAGAACGTCTTCCTTATGTTCCCGCTCAGAGATTACGACGTTTTCCTCTCCCGCTTTGCCCTTATGGATACAATGAGCGATATTGTCATGAACTTCATCGGCGGTCTGATTATGTATGCCGTGCTGTTCTTCTTCCCCTACCGCCACCGCGGAGCCGGCGACGTCAACGCCCTGATAGAATCACAAAAGGAGTAATTTTATGAATATAAACGAAATTCAGATGAATCCGTTTGAAGAAATCGGCACGGGCTGGGGTCTCGTCTGCGCAGGCGATAAAACCCGCGCAAATATGATGACCGTCAGCTGGGGAGCCGTCGGAGTAATGTGGGGCAAAAATGCGGTTTTCGTTTTCATCCGCGATTCAAGATACACAAAGGAATTTATCGACGGCGGCAGCACCTTCTCTCTCTCGTTCTTCGATGAAAAGTTCAGACCCGCCCTCGCACTGTGCGGCTCGGAAAGCGGCAGAAATACCGATAAATGGCAGGCATCGGGGCTCACCCCGGCGGAAAAGAACGGCGTTGTCTATCCGCAGCAGGCAAAACGCGCCTTCCTTTGCAAAAAACTCGCCGCAGTTCCCGTCACCCCGAAGGATATCCTCGACCCGGGAATCATCCCCGAATGGTATCCCTCCGATGACTTTCACACAATGTTCGTCGGCGAAATCATAGATGTCGTCGAATCCTGAAATTACCGGATATGCAATGAATAAACCCACCTGTTCAATGAACCGGTGGGTTTAATTATATCTCTCAACTGCCTTCCGGCGGTTATCTCACTATCTTTTCCCCGTCAAACATAATCACGCACTCTGCCGCTCCGCCTGGGGCGCCGCCTGACTTTATCCAGTCAACATAGGCGCGTCTCAGCGCAGTGTCAGTCGGCCACTCGTCAACGGGTCTGTCGGCGTATCTGCCGAAAACTCTCCACGCGTCGCCGAAGCGTTCGCTCTCCCAGGAGTCAACAACCTCAAAATCGTCCATAAATTTAAGAATATTCAGGTTCTCCGGCAGGAATTTTCTGTGGTTCTGGTTAAGCAGCCACGACCCGCAGATAAAAATCACTCTCCCGTCGGGGAAAAGTCCGTGCAGATGCTCCCAGGCGCATTTGTATGAGGCAAAACGCACCTCGTCCGTCAGCGGAACGCCCGAGGACGGAATGTGAAAACCTATAAGCAGATCCCCCGGGTTGATAACGTGCCCGCAGCTCATCGTGAAGGGCTTGTTCCTCTCGCTGAAATTCGCCAGCTGATACTGGAACCTGCCGTATGCCACCCTGTCAAGGCGGAAAAAACCGTCAAACCAGTCTGCAACAAAGGTGCCGGGCACGCCCTTGCACTCAATGCACTCAAGCAGCTTGCAGCGCAGGTCGTCCATTGTGTCCCAATAAATCTGCTCGTCTATACCCATCAGTCCGTATTGCTCCCAAAGCTCGCGCGTGAGCGAAAGAACAAACACAAAATGCAGGGTGTATCGGCTGTATCCCATCCTCGCCGCAAGAATGTCAAGCTTTGCAAGCAGCTTGCCGTCCAGCCTTGTTTTGTGGTATTCAAATTTGTCATACAGAGCGTCAAACGTCCTTGCGTAAGATTTGTTTGAATCCAGCTTGTCGAGAACCTCGGTAAACAGATTCACCGCCTCTTCGGGGTATTTGTAACGCGCCATAAAATCCTGAATAAAAGCTGTGTTGTGAAGCATAATTCCCTCCTGATTCAATCCGAAACAAGCCAGACGGTCATATCGCATTCGCCTCTGTTTATGCAGGCATAGAACGGGATGAGCCGTATTTCACACGGCTCGTATTCTCTTTCATAAGCGTAAAGTCCGCCCTCAAACGTCTCCTGCCTGAGCCGTCTGCCTTTAATGATTATATCCGTTGTGCCGAGCCCGGCGTTGAATTTCCGCTCAAAGTCCGTGATTTTTCCGATTTTCAGCGCGCGCAGGTTTTCGCCGTTGTCAACGCTCTCTGCGCAGTAAACCAGCGGACCCATTGTGACGGCAACTCTGCCCGCGTCCTCGTTTACAAGCGGGTTTGCGTAAACCGCCTTCGGGCTTATGTCAAGATTTATCTCAAACTCAGCCGCTCCGGCAACGTCAATATATGCGTAACCGTCTTTAACAACTGCCCCGGCATCCGGCTTTATTTCAAAACTGTCTTTTGAAAATCCCGGAATCCTCAGCGCAAGCTTTCCTCTGAAATCCGCTCCGGTTACGATTTTCACTTTTCCGTCGTATGGATAACCCGTTTCAATCTCAATTTCACCCTTCGCCGTTTTTACGGTTGAAGCAATATACTGGTGAATATAAACTGTGTTTTCGTCTTCACTGCAGATATAGTCGCCGATTGACGCTATGAATCTTGTTATATTGGGCGGGCAGCAGGAACAGCTGAAAACCCTCTGCCTCACCGCTTCGGGGAAGGGCTCCTGCTGTCTGGGAACACCGACGTTTCTGCCCCTCTCGGCGTGAAGGAACTCAAGCGGATTCTTGTAGAAAAACGAGCCGCCGTCAAGCGACACGCCCGAAAGAACGCCGTTGAATATCGCCCTTTCAATAACGTCGCCGAAACGGGCGTCAACCCTCATTTTCTGCATGCGCGAGGCAAAATACACAAGCGCAATGGCAGCGCAGGTCTCGGTGTAGGCCCTTGAATTAGGCAGGTCGTATGGAACGGTGAACGCCTCGCCCACAGCGGTCTGTCCTATACCGCCCGTAAGATACATTTTTTTGTTGTATATGTCGTCAAAAAGGGAGAAGCACGCCTTTTTCAGCGCTTCATCGTCATATTCGAAGGCAATATCAGCCATTCCCGCATAGAGATAGCAGGCGCGCACGCTGTGCCCCTCGGCAGTCAACTGCTCGCGGCAGGGCAGGTGGCTCTGGTAATATCTTGACGAGCACCAGAAATCCTCCGGCACCTCCTCCTGCATTCCCCTTCGGTCAATAAAATGCTTCGCAAGGTTCAGCCATTTCTTCTCGCCCGTGCACCTGTAAAGCTTTACAAGTGCAAGCTCTATTTCCTCGTGACCCGGCGTGTGAAAGGCGGCGGAATCCTCAACCCTGAATATGCGGTCTATAAGGTCGAGATATTTGCACATGATTTTCAGCATCTTGTCCTTGCCCGTCGCATAATAATACGCAACAGCCGCCTCGGTCAGATGCCCTGCGCAGTAGAGCTCGTGCCAGTCCCTGTTCGTAAAGCGGTTTTCCGGCTCGCAGACCGAAAAATAGCTGTTGAAATAGCCGTCCTCCCACTGATTTTTCTCCATCAGGTCAACAACCTCGTCAACCTTCTTTTCAAGGTCGGGACGGGGCTCTTTTTCAATTATGAAGGCAACGCTCTCAATCCACTTCGCTATGTCGGAGTCCCAGAAAATGTGCGGTCTGTTCTCCATGCCTTCCTTCCACTCAAAGCGGAAGGCGTCAAACCTGCCCGTCTCTGCGAATCTGTCACGCACATTGTAAATCGTTTTTTCCGCATTGATTTTCTGACGGTCTCTCCAGAAGCCGTCTTTTATTGTAACATCGCGAAAAGATATGTTTTCCATTACGCTCTCCTTATTAATTATACAGTCAGAAGTCCTGCGTCAAGCACATACTGTGCGCCCGTCGCAAAGCGGGCTTTGTCGCTTGCCAGGAAGAGAACAAGATTTGCAACGTCCTCGCTCTCAAGCCACGGCGTGTCTATGAGGTTGCCCGCCGAAGCGCCTGCCTCCTCCTCGGGCGTCTTGCCCTCAATGGCGGCAAGCCCGTCGTTCATCGGAGTGTTGACAGCCGTCGGGTGAATGCTCAGAACTCTTATGTTATAGGGCGAAAGCTCAATAGCCCACGCCTTCGTAAGCCCCGTGAGCCCCCATTTTGAAGCCGTATAGTGCGACAGACGGTTGCCCCCGCGAAGCCCCATTACGGAGGAGTTGTTGATAATAACCCCGCTCTTCGCCTTCATCATATACGGGCTTATTCTTCTCGTCACCATGAACGGCCCCTTGAGGTTTATGTCAATCATTGCGTCCCATTCCTCGTCCGTCATCTTGTCAACGCTCTGGTGGGCGCATATTCCCGCATTGTTAAACAGAATGTCTATCTTGCCGAACGCCGCTATCGTTCCCTCAACGGCTCGCGTAATCGCTTCATCGTCGCGCACGTCGCCCGCAAAAACCTCGCACTTCCCGCCGAGCGCCTCAATCTCCGCCTTTAAGCTCTCCAGCTCCTCGTTCGTGCCGAAGGCGTAAGCCGGGTATTCAATCTTTTTCGCCACGTCAAAGCCGACTACATTCGCCCCCTCTTTCGCAAAAGCGAGAGCCGTCGCCCTGCCCTGACCGTGAGCCGCGCCCGTGATAAATACTACCTTGTTTTCAAATTCCTTCATTACGAGAACCTCTTTTCCGTATATAATACAATATAATTTAATATACATTTTCAGTATATCAAACCTGTTTTGTCAAGTCAACGCAAAACAGGCGGGCGGCAGTTGAAAAAGTGATTTTTTTGTTATATAATAATTATCACTTAAACGGCAGGGAGGTGAACGGTGTGCCCAACTTTACAGAGCAGGCGATAAAACAGGCGTTTGTCACGCTTATAAAAGAACGCCCGCTCCCGAAAATCAAGGTCAAGGATATTGTCGAACGCTGCGGCATCAACCGCAACTCCTTCTATTATCATTACGCCGACCTGCCCGCCCTCGTTGACTCCATCATCTCCGACGAGGTGGACCGCCTCACAGCCGGCTCCGGCTCCGCCGCAACGCTGGATGACGCCTTCATCTCCGTCGTCAATTTCGTAACGCAGAACAAACAGTCCGTCTATCACATCTACAGCTTCGTTGACCACACCGTCTCCGAACGCTATCTTATGAGTATGTGCGACAAGGTCATAACCTCCGCCTTCGACCGCCTCTACGGCAGCCGCAGAATCGCCGACCGCGACCGTAAAATAATCATCCGCCACTACAAGGAGGTCTTTTACGGCATGCTCTACGACTGGCTGGAGAGCGGAATGAAATACGACATCCTCGCCTATTTCAGCCGCCTCTGCGAGTTAAAACAGGGCGAAATCGAGCGTATGCTCGAAAAAACCGCCAAAAAAAATTAGGCAAAAAAGCAAAAATGTCTGAAAATCGGTCAAATCGCCCCGATTGACCGTTTAATAAAATTAAATAGTGTTTATAATGGGGGATAGAGCGAGTGTGGAATTCGGTTTATCTTATACGGGGGCTGTATTAGCGAAGGTGCAGCCCCCATCCCCCCCTTAAAAGAACAGGTAAGGTGATCAGATGAAACCAAGGTCCGTAGCGCCGATGAGAATCGCTAAAATCGGATATATCATTGTATCAGCCCTGATTGTTTCAATCGGAGTTGTTTTTATTTTAAGACCATTTGAAAGTCTTGAAGTGCTCGGAATAATCTGCGGAGCCGTTATGCTCGCATTCGGCGCAATCAAGATTATCGGCTATTTCTCAAAAGATTTATACCGCCTCGCATTCCAGTTCGACCTGGAATTCGGCACAATAATGCTGATAATCGGCATCTGCATAGCGGCGCAGCCCGAAAAGCTCATTTCGTTTTTCAGCGTCGTTATGGGCATTGCCTCCCTGACCGACGGCCTTCTCAAAATCCGCATTGCCGTTCAGTCAAAAAACTTCGGGCTCGAAACCTGGCCCGTGATGACCGTCTTTGCGTGCCTGTCGTGCATAGCCGGCATCGTGCTGATGTTCTGGCCGCAGGAGAGCGCAAAAATAATCTGCATCCTGCTGGGCGTCTGCCTCGTCGCCGACGGAATACTCAACATCCTCGTCGTGCTCTTCACGGTTAAAATAGTCAAAAACCAGCAACCCGACAAACGGGACTTCCCCTACCGCGACGCCACCTACACCGACATAATCGAAAACAAATCGGAAGAAAAAGACTCCCCCGAACCCGACTCCCCCGAAGAGCCCGAACCGGAAGAGCCCGAACCGGAAGAGCCCGAATCACAACTCGCCAAACCCGAAGCGGATGAATCCGACGACCTCAATCCCGAAGACACCAATCCCGAAGAACTAAAACCCGAACAGGAAGTCTGAATCACTCCCCCGAAATAAAACCAAACCGCCCACGAAGTAAATAACCGAATAACAGCAAACAGCACCCTTTGCGGAATTCCCGCCGGGTGCTGTTTTTATTACTTTAATTATTCATTAATACATAATCCGCCTGACCGTATCCCGAAAAAAGACTTCCGCGCAATTCTCCCTGTCAGATATCTCCGTGCAAAAAAAGCCGCCGCTTTTCAGCGACGGCTTTTTTATTTCAGAATCTTAAATTAAAATACGCTGTTTGCTCTGCCGAGAAGGGAGAGGATTATGTCAAGGAAGTGTGTGAAAATCCAAACGATTTTCTGGATTAATGTAAGGCTGTATTCATATTCATAAGTTGCGCCGCAGACTGAGCATACCTTATATTTAACGCCCTTTCTGAACGCGGTTGCTTCCTTCTTGATGAATTCCTTATCGCCTAAGCTGTGACCTTTGGCTTCTTCAAGAGTAACTCCGCAAACCATGCATTTCTTGTCCTGTGTGCAGGTTGCCTTGCTGATGTTGGGAGTGTGTCCTTTTGCGGGAATGGCTGTTGTGCCTTCAAGAATCTCGCCGCATATGGAGCAGTAGGAGCCTGCGGTATGACCTGCCTTGGTGCAGGTTGCGGCAACTGAGTGGATTTCAACAACCTTGTGACCTGTTGCGGGGATTGTTTCCTGTGCAATGTTTACATAGCCGCAGATGTCGCAGTGCTGACCGGCTGTTTTGCCGTCTTTTGTGCAGGTGGCGTCAACCTTAGCGTCATCAATAAAGGTGTGGCCTGTTGCGGAGCCCGCCTGAACGTTGCTCTTCTTTTCTTCGCCGCAGACTGTGCATATCTGCTGGGTGTAAGCGTCTTCCGTGCAGGTTGCGGGAATCTCTTTGGCTTCGCCATACTGGTGGCCTACGGAGAGAACCGGTGTGTCCTTATACTCATAACCGCAGACGGAGCAGGTGTGGGTTGTGTAACCGTCTTTTGTGCAGGTTGCTTCTGTTACGGTGTCAACGAGCTTGTGACCCGGAGCGCCAACAAAACTGTCTTTGTATCCGCCGCCGCAGACTGTGCAGGTATACTGTGTATAACCGTCGGCTGTGCAGGTGGGTTCAACTCTTTCAATTTTGTAATCGTGGGGGATTGTAGCCACGGGCTGATATGTTGTGGCGTCAATTTCTTCGCAGTTCTGGCACTGCATTGCCTGAAGACCTGTCTTTGTGCAGGTGCTGTCTTTAAGAACAACCTTCTGCCAGTCGTGACCTTTTGAAGGAGTGTAATTATAGGTCTTGCTGTATGTGCAGAACTTGCAGGTCTGAAGTGTGTATCCCTGCTCGGTGCAGGTGGGTTCGATTGTTTCTACTTTATAGCTGTGGGTGCCCTTTGCAACGGGTGTTGCGGTAACGCCGTTGCAGACAACGCACATCTTAACAAGTGTGCCGCCCTCGTTGCAGTCAACGCCTGTAACAATGGGGAACTCCTCGGTGTCAATCGGTGTGCCGGTTTCATCAACAACGGGCTCGTAGGTGATTTCACCGTCAACTTCCACTTCGTCGAAGGAGATAATCGGATAATAATTCTCGCCGTCGGGTGTTGCTACGGGAACATAAACGTCCTTGCCGTCTTCGATTGTTCTGTAATAGCTTACAGTCTGATATTTGTGGCCTGTTGCCGCAATAATCTGAGTGTCAAGGGTAACGTTTGCAACAAGGTTAATCTGATCTTCCGTTGCGCCTGCAACTGCGGTTGCAACCCATTCGTCGCCCATCTCGTCAAAAGCAGCTGTAAGATAATCGATAACAAGCTGTTTGTTTACAACGATTGTCGCATCCTCTGTTGTGTCTTCGGCTATTGCTGCCGCCGCTGCGTCAACTATTTCGCCTGCAAGCGTTGCGTCTGCTTCGCTGAGAGCGATGTTTTTAGCTTCAAAGTTAGCGTTGATCAATGCAGCGATTGCTGTTGCCTGAGGAGCCTGAAGAGCATAATACTGGTTAAGGATATAGTCTGCAATCTGCTCTGCAAGAGCATCGTCAACTGTGCCTATGAGCGCCTTGACTGCGGTGTCGTCGCTTGCCTTGTCAATAGCTGCGCCGACTTCTCCGTCGCTGTGGTAGGGGCAGCCGGGAGTTGTGCACTTTTTAACCATAAGGCCTGTTTCTTCGCAGGTGGGCTCTACAAGAGTTATCCACTTGGATGCCTTGTGGCTGTTGGGAGTCTTCGGAATAGCTTCGGTAATCTTTGTTGTGCCGACTGTGCCTGTCTCGTCCTCTTCGCAGATGTCGTTACCGCAGATGTTGCATCTGAAGTAATACAGACCGTCGTTAACACATGTGGCCTCAAGGCCTACATATTTTGTCGCTTCCCATGAGCCCTTGGTGTGAAGGTTGGGAATCTCTTTTGTTTCTTTAACGTCTCCGCATCTGGAGCAGCGAATCTCAATCTCGCCTTTGCCTGTTGAGTCGGCTGTCGGGCAGGACGGATCCTTGGTGATGACTTCTTTGGTATAGTCATGACCCAGAGCAGCGATTGTTGTGATTTTGTCAACCTCTCCGCATCTGGAGCAGACGTGTTTGTAAACGCCGTTCTCCGTGCAGGTTGTCTCTTTGACTACAACAAGCTTGTCTGCGTTGTGACCGAGAGGATCTTTGAAGTCTGTTTCATCTGTGTAATTGCAGTATTTGCAGGAAACAAGTGTTTTGCCCTGTTCGGTGCAGGTGGGGTCTTTTACTTTATAAAGATAGGTATGGTCTGTTACCTTAACTGTCTTTGTCTCTGTGCAGCCCTCGTTTGCGCACTTGAAAACGACCTGGCTGTTTGCGGTTTTGCAGTTGGTGATCTTGTTGCCGTCAAACTCCCATTTGTGGTCCGTCTTGGGGATGTCTTCAAGGCTGTCTTCTTTGAAAGCGCCGCACTTTGTGCAGTAGAAGCCTTTTTTGCCTAATTTCTGGCAGGTGGGCTCAACCTTAGTCTTCTTTGTTGTTGACCAGGTGTGAGGAACAGTTGTGCTGTCAATGTCATCTCCGGCTTTGAAGAAAGCGCCGCAGGTTGCGCAGTATGTGTCGCCTGTGTAGCCGTCATCTTTGCAGGTTGCTGCCTTTTTGTGCTTAACTGCACCGTCTGTGTGCTTGTGGTTAATCTGAACCGTAACGCCTGTTGCGGGGAATACCGAATTGTAAGCGTCTTCGTCTCCTCCGAAATAAGCGTATGTAAGAGCAAATCCTTCAAATGCGCTGTTTGATATGGAGGTGACCGAACCGGGGATATAAATCTTCGAGGTTCCGGTAAACTCATAGAACGCATATGCGCCGATGGATTTAACGCCTTCCTGAATGGTGATTGTCTTTATGTTTGCGGCATAGGTATGCCAGGGTGCGGGTGACTCAGCCGTGTAGTCGGCTATGTCTTCGGTGATAACAAGCTCGCCGTCGCTGAAATACTGCCAGCCTGTTTCATCTTTAACGGGAGTTCCCGTTCTTACATCTGCCGCGTTAACGACAAATGCTGCATTGAAGAAAACGCCGAACGCAAGGATGACTGCCATCACAAGCGAGAATGTTCTCTTCATCTGCGAGGTTTTTTTACTTTTCATTTGTCTCTTCCTTTCGGTTTATTATTATTATAAAAATAAAACCTTTGACATTATAGCAAAAACAAAATCTTAAAGTCAAGCGTTAAAAAACAGCGGAAAACCCGTGAAAACTCAAAGCCCGTAAAGGTTTACGGCTTGCCACCGCTCTGGCTTCTTTTTTCCTTTTCGGAAAAACAACAAACTTGTTGTTGCTTTTTTCCGTATTTGCACAATATGTGGTGGATTGAAAATAACATATCAAATGTTTCTTTTTTGTATAAATAATCAAAAATTTTTCTGTTTTCGGCAGATTCACCAAAAACACCGCCTGTTTTTCTGTAATATTTCTGTAACCGTTTTGCTCTCCATTGTCTGTTAATTACTCTTGAACCGGATAAAAACATCCGAACCGCAGTTTTTAAGACCTTCCGGCAAGCTTATATGTCTTTCCATAAACACCCACATTCTGATTGAATTTAAAAGCCCCCTGTGATATAATATTTTCATATTACCGCACAGGGGGCTTTTTATGGTTCAGCCGACTAAAAAACACACAATTATTTCCTGGGTGCTGTTTGCCGTCATTTTCGTGGCTCTGCTCGTCACCGCAACCTTCACCGACCTGCAGGTGTCCCGACTTCTCACAAAGGGCACCCTTGCGCCCGGCAAATTCCTTGCCGACGGTCTTTTCGGCGTGGTTTTCGAGTGCATCGGCACCACCGCCCCTTATGTCATCGGCGTTTTCTGCCTTGAAATCGTGTTCATTTATGTTCTGCGTTTTATGCAGAACAAGGCAGGCAAGGTCACACTCTGCTGCCTCCTTCAGGGCGGAGCATTTGCCGCATATTACGTCATTGCCCTCGACATTCTCAACTACAATTTCCGCCATTACGGAATGGAGGACGTTGCAAAACCGCCTTTCGTGCGTGTCGAGCTCGCTTTTGTCGCCGCTCTGCTGGTCTTTCTTGCAACCTTCGCCGTCAACGCCTTTTCGGACGAGAGCATCCGCCGACTTCTTCGCGCGGCATTTGCCGCTTTTCTTGCAATTGCGGTCTCGTCTCTCGCCGTCGAATATCTCAAGCACCCCTTCGGCAGAACCCGTTTCAGGGCGATGAACTACGCAAACGATTTCAGCTATTTCACACGCTGGTATGTTCTCAACGGTCAGCCGGATAAAGAATGGATGAAGGCAACCTTCAGCAGCACGGATGCCTGCAAATCCTTCCCCAGCGGCCATACCCAGAGCGCCGCTCTTGCGTTCTGTATTGTTATGCTCAAAGATGCTTTCGGCATAACCTCAAAAAAGAAAACCGCCCTTCTCTGGTGCGGCGGTTTTTTCTGGACTGCGCTCGTTGCCGTCAGCCGCATTATGGTCGGCGCCCACTTCTTCAGCGACGTGCTCGTCGGCGGCACCATCGGTTTTCTTTCGGTTATGCTCGCAAGAGAAATATTCGTCTGCAGGGGCTCCCATTTCAAAGCCCTTTCAGGCAAAGAATAAACGGAGGTAGGTTATGAAAAAGTTTTTCAACTCTGCGCTCGCCCTCACCCTTTCGCTCGTGATGATTTTCTCGGTCTGTGTTCCCGCTTTCGGCGTTGAATACAAAATGACCTATGACAAAAAATCATCCTGCGGCGATGACTGCGGATATTTCCCGACGATTATCGTCCCCGGTCTCGGTCAGTCCAGCGTCTGCGTAACGGATGAAAACGGCGAGTTCCTTCTTGACAAAGACGGCAACAAGGTCTCCGCCTTCCCCGCCTATATTCAGCTGGGCAAAATCATCGGCAAGGTGCTCTTCCCCGCCCTCGCCACTCTCGTAACCCAGCACGATATCGGCTTTTCGGACGCCTTCGCCGACGCTATCGATATGGCTTTCGGCATAAACACAAGCGACCTGCATGCGCAGAACACCGGCAACGTCGCCACAGAAAAATATATGTATCCCTACTCTCAGTTCAGCGCCTATGAAGTTGAAACGGTCAATCACCACGTTCCCTTCGAGCGCTATGCAACCGAGCTTCCCAAGGATCACCTCTATTATTTCGCCTACAACTCGTTCGGCAACCACATCGACCTTGCGACCGAGCTTTATGAGTTTATCCAGATGGTCAAAGCGCAGACGGGGCACGACAAGGTCAACCTCGTTCCGTTAAGCCAGGGCGCCTCAATCGTGAGCGCAATGCTTGAATATTTCCCGCAGGTCGGCGACGAGCTTCACAAGGTCATCTTCGTCGTTCCCGCAATCGGCGGCTCAATAATCATCGGCGACGTCTTCAACGGCAGAGTCAACTTCCTCAATAAGGATTACCTTTACAACGGCTTCCTCGACGAGCTCGGTCTGCTTGATGAATACACCGCACGTCTCATTGAAATTGCCGTCAGAATCCTCCCCGATGAAGTGATTATGGGCGCACTCAACAAGGGCGTCAAAGCGCTTGTTGAAAATACAATGATAAGAAGCACGGGTATGTGGGCGCTCTGCCCGCCTGAAGATTACCCCACCGCTGCGGAGAAATATCTCTCCTCCCCCGAAATGGCGGATATCAAAGCGCAGACCTACCGCTATTATCAGGCGCAGCTCCACGCCCACGACAATATTCAGGCGCTCGTTGACAAGGGCGTTATGGTTTTTGACCTTGCGGAATACAACATCCCCGTCATCAATGTTGCCGAAAGATGGAACACCATGAACGGCGATTTCATCATCCACCTCTCGTCAACCTCGCTCGGCGCCTATTCCGCAAACGTCGGCGAAACCCTTCCCGACGGCTACACCCAGAAAAACACCCACTGCTCCGACCCCTCACACAACCACATTTCACCCGAAAGGGTTGTCGATGCCTCGGCAGGTCTCCTGCCCGACACCACCTTCTATTTCAACGGCAACCGCCACGACCTCACCCAGTATAATGACGTCATCCTCAAAATTGCAATGAAGATGATTGCCGACGATGAAATCACCGACGTTTACTCGTCTCCCGATTTCCCGCAGTTCCTCCCCGGCAGAAATGTCAGTGAAATAATCAACCTTACCGACGCGGCAAAGGCACTTGACAAATCCAAGCTCAGAGAGGCAGACAAACAGGCGCTCGAAACAGCCCTCGCAAACACACAGCGCACCCTCGACAACAACCTCTCCACCGATGAAGACCTTAAAAAATGCGAGGATGAGCTTCGCGCCGTCCTTGTCCGTCTCGGCGCCGCAAAAGAAAAGGAGGCGGAAAAAGATCCCTCCTTCCTTCGCAAAATCAGCCTTTTCCTCTATGAGAACTTCGGCACAAACGGCTTCTCCGAAATCCCCGCCCTCGCCGTCAAAGGCCTCTTCTCAAAGATAAAATCACTTTTCTCATAAGTAAAGATAATTAATGTAAAAGCCGGAGCAGTTTTGCTCCGGCTTTTGTTTTTACGCCAATTCTATTGTGTCTCCTCTGTCCTCAATCCTGATAAACACCGGGTGCTCGCTGCCCGAGGTGTTCGGTCTGTGAAATGTCAGATATAGCCCGTCCTGAGCATAAAACAACATTCCGTGCCCGCCGTCGTCGTTCGTCATCGGGTCAAGGTGCTCAAAACCGTTCTTTATTGAGCCGCCCTCAAATCTGACAAGGCACTCCGCGTAGTCTCCGTTCGGGAAAGTGCTCCACAGCATAAGCAGCTCTCCGCTTTTTGTGCGGAACATAAACGGACCGTCGGTAACATAATGGTCGTCGCCGTGCGGACCGTCAACATAGTGCGGGTCCGATGCCTTGAAGAGCGTCACCGCCTCCCCGACTGCGTGAGTCAGGTTGTCGCTGAGTTTTATATAGCAGACGGTGCCGTCAATAATCTGCGTGTGCTCGTGGCTGAAAACAAGGTAGGGCTCGCCGTTCTCAACATAAAACGTTCCGTCAAGGCATTCCCAGCCGTCGGGCGTGGCGGAGCCTTCGCTGTGCGGCTCAAACGGACCCATCGGCGAGTCTGAACGCAGAATATACGTGCCCCGCAGACCGTCGGGCTTTATGAAGGTCGCAAACATATAGTATGCGCCCTTGTAAAAATGCACTTCGGGAGCCCAGTTTGAGCCCTTGTTGAGCCCGTATTGCGATGAGTCAAAAACCTCGTGCGGCTCGCTCCACTCGTCAAGGTCCGCGCTTATATACACATCAAAACCGCCCGTTTTTATGCCGAAGTCCTTCGCCCTCGTGCCATACATGTAATAGGTTCCGTCCTCATAAATCACAAACGGGTCGCGGATGTTGATATCACTGCATTTCATTTTTGCCGCCCTCCTTTCGCTCCATTATTTTTTAATTATAACCTGTCCGGTTCCTTTTTTCAACCATATCATACCCGCAGTGTTCCGCCTTTAACCCACCCACCGTTTCAACCGCATTTTCAGACAGAATATCATCTGCCGCCTGACACCTGAAAACTAACCTGTCATTCTGAGCCGCAGGCGAAGAATCTCAAAAGCCGCAATCCCAATGCAACCGTAGGGATCGCCGCAGGCGAGACGGAAGGGTTTAATCCCCTTAAACATCAATCTCAACTATATCCAACGCCCCCGCCTTGCGCCTTTCTCCGAAAAATGCTATACTCCCTGTAATACCGCAGTGAGAGGGAGTGACACAATGACGCAGAACAATCTCGGCAACGGATTTCTGATGCAGACCCTGCCTTCAATCGTAAAAGCTCAGACCGGCAAAGAAGCTGAAAATCTCCGTTTCATCGGCGGCGGCAGTTACGGCAAGGTCTTTTGCGCCGGAATCGACGGCAAAGCAACAGCCCTTAAGGCGTATCTCGTCCCCGGCTCTCAGAACGATGAGGCGGAGCAGCTGCGCATTCTGCGCAAAAACACGTCCGTTCCCATGCCGGAGGTTCTTTTCACCTTTGAGGATGAACAGGTTTCCCTTCTCGCCATGAGTTTTATTGAGGGCAAAAACACTTTAAGCCCTGCCTTCCTGCTTAAAAACCGTCACAAAAAGATGACCTTCGCCTGTCAGGTTGTTGACGGAATGTCTCAGTGGCACTCGGTTACAAACCGGAAATTCGGTCCCCTGCAGAATCCCGGTTACTGTTCGTGGCACGATTATTATACATCAACAAAGCGCGACCCCTGGCTCAGCGGTCTTTCCGCACTGAACCGGAAGGGCAGATTTTCAGACTCCTCTCTCGAACTTCTTCTCAAAGCAACCGAAATTTTTGACAAAATATACACCGAGCCCGAAACCGCCGTTCTGATTCACGGCGACCTCAACATAATGAATATTATGGCAGACCCCAGAACCTTTGAGCTAACGGGCTTTATCGACCCCAACGGCTCCTGCTTTGCCGACATGGAATATGATTTGTTCCAGTTAAGAAATATGTGGGGCGACGCCTTCGGTCTGTATGAGACCTATAAATCTGAGCACAACCTCTCGGAATATGCCGATTTCAAAGTTGCCTATTATGCCGCAATGAACGAAGCGTCAATGCGCCTCAAAGGCGGAATCCCCGTCCCCGTCTGGGAGATTGCCGACCTTAACCGCCTGAAAAAAGAAATGAAAAAGCTTGTCTGACATTTAGACATATATAAAATATAGACATATAAACAAAAAAGGACCGCCCGAGAGCAGCCCGTCATAAACCAGTATTATTAAGTAGTTCTTGATAATACTGAAAAAGTCAATATTTTCAAGAGATTCGGCGTGATTCAGGTCACGCCGATATTTCTTTGTCGGGACTTTTTTCTGATTCTTCGGCATACCGCATCAGACTTTTAACGGGAATAAACCCGATAAAGTCATATTTGATGTGGATTTTGCGGATGCGGCGTTTCTTTGCCGTTGACAGCTTCGGCTTCTTTGAGTGTATAACGCATTCGCCGTCATTATCATCAATTTCGACATTCCCGTCTGTGTCATTGGGCACATCTGCGTTTTCAATGTATATGCCCTGAATCAGTTCGTGAAGATTGTATCCGTTGAGACCGTCGTCTTCAATGTGAGATCTGACAAGTGAAATAAACCTGTCGACGTTCTCTGTATTCTGTTCCTGTGTTTCAATGCGTTTCTTTAACTGTATTGCTTTTGTTTTGAGATCTTTCTGCTCGGAATCGTATTGCTCGGAGATCATCTGAAATCTCTCATCGGATAACTTGCCGTTTGCGTTATCTTCATAGGTTTTGATATAAAGCCTGTCAATTTCAGATATACGGTTCTCCGCCTGAACAAGCTGTTTTTGCAGGGATTTCAGTTCCTGCGTGCTAATGCTTTCGGTTACCTGTTTCATATAGTCGCGGAAATACGCTTCGTGACTATATACATATGAGATAACCTCTTTGAGATGTTCCCATACAAGCCTTTCCAGAATCTCAGCCCTGATAAAATGGGCTTTGCATTCATTATGGTTTTTGTGGTGACATGAGCATTCAAAGAAATCCTGCCTTGTTTCGAAATTATTCGATGTGCAGTAATACATATTACTTCCGCAATCATAACAATAGAGCAAACCCGAAAACATATGACTTTTGCCCGTCTTTGTTTTGCGGTGACGCTTTTCACGTATAATCTGAGCCTTGTTAAAGGTGTCCTCATCTATGATTGCTTCATATGTGCCGGGAGTAACAACCTGGTTTTCTTTAGTGTTTTTTCGCTTTTTCTTATCCCATATGGAATTTGTGTAAGTTTTGAAAGCGGCCGTGCATCCCGTATATTCAAGGCGTTCCAAAACATCAACAACAGTTGCTGAATTCCATTGAAAAGGATTATCATTCGCTTTTGTGTTTGTCGGCAATCCTTTTTCAATTTTGTATGCGGTAGGTGTAAGCGTTTTTTCTTCAGTAAGTTGTCTTGCAATCTGACTTGGACCTCTGCCTTCAATGCAAAGCCTGAAAATCTTTTTCACAACTTTAGCTGCCTCTTCATCAACTATCCAGTGATCTTTTTCATCCGGGTCCTTGATGTATCCGTAAGGAACAATAAATGTCAGAGTTTTTCCGCTTTCGCCTTTCATACGGTTTACAGCACGAATCTTTCGGCTGGTATCAAGCGGGTAAAACTCATTGAACAGATTTTTGAACAACGCCATGTCATTGTCGGTGCTGTTGGGATTGGTAGAGTCATAATTGTCATTTACGGCTATATATCTTATTTCAAGCTGGGGAAATACATATTTCTGATAATAGCCGACCATTGTTGAGTCTCTGCCGAGTCTGCTCAGGTCCTTGGTTACAAGAGCTGATATCTTACCGTTCTGCATGTCTGAAAGCATCTGCTGAAAACCCGGTCTGTCAAAATTGGTGCCGGTATATCCGTCATCAATGTAGAAAACGGGATTTGAGAATCGGTTTTCTTTTACATAGTTCAGACGCATTTCCTTCTGATTCTGAATACTCATTGATTCGCCGAGGCGTTCATCTTCCTGGGACAATCTGCAATACAGTGCTGTGATTTTGTTTGTTGCCGTATTCACGTTTTCCTCCTTTTCTGCGGCAACTGTCATTG
>JAEEYU010000021.1 GCA_016288315.1 Clostridiaceae bacterium
GATGCAGAGGGCATCTGCCGCTTTTTTGCATTCATCGACGATTTTGTCAATATGAACGTCGGTGACATCGGGTGAAAGCTCCTTTAAGAGCGACCACTGACGGTTGATGCAGCGGGCAAACGAGGAACCGTCGCCGTTTTTTATTGCGTTTTCAAGCTCCGGGTTGAGTTTTTTAAGTTCTTCAAATGCGTTGAGCGTGACGGGGTCGCGGCTGAGATATCTGCCCATAACGCTGTTGACCATAAATCTGCCGAAATGACGCTCGCCCGTTGAAACGAGGCAGAGGCGTTCAGAGAAAAACGGCATAAACGCTTCGGGAACATCGATATATCTGATTTCGGGAGTCTGCGGGACTCCGGGAGCTGACGTGGTGATTTTTACCGACGGGGTTATTCCGCCCGCCTGATCCTGCCAGCCGCCGCCCGTATTCATAAGCTGTTCGGCGACAAACACCATATTGATTATTTCATCGTCGGAATAGTCCTTTGCGAACATTCTGCCGAGCGCTCTGAAGCAGCCGGTTAAGAGGATGCTGCTTGTGCCGAGACCTGAGCCCTTGGCTATTCCCGTAACGCAGGTTGTCAGACGGAAGCCGTTTTTGATGACGGTGTTTTTTGTGACGCCGATGGTTTTGAGTGCGGCGAGGTGAAGGTTGAAATCGGAGAAGCCGCACCTGACTTCGATTTTGTCAATCTCTTCGGGAAGAAGGGAGATGACCGTATTGTCATTCTGAAACTCAAGGCGTTTTTCTTCAAGCTTCTGCGCGCTGACAGTTATGGGAAGAATACCGTCAACCTTTGCAGCCATATTGATTACCTGACCGCCGTTATCGATGCAGTAAGGCAGGGCGTCAGTCCACGTGCCGGAAAGATTGATGCGCACGGGAAGGGCGACGGAGATGCTGTCGCACATACATTCAAGTTCTTCGAGAGGCGGTGTTCTGCCGAAATAATCATCAAGCACCTCGGCGCGGATCCTGGTGTATTCTTCGGGATTCCACTTTGCGGCGTTACGGAGGTCGCTTATATATTTGCGGTGCTCGGCGTAATAATCATAATCGGCGTTTTCGACGCAGAACTGCATACTGACCTTTTCGCCGTCGCTGTTTTCAACAAATTTTCTGTAGGAGTCGGAAAAAGACCTGCCCTTATAAAATCTCTTTGTTTTCCAAAGCTCTCTGCCGTTAATTACATCCTTAGGATTTTCGCTCACGGGGCACACTACGGCAACATAAGCACCGTCGGTAAGCTTCATACCGCAGACAAGGGTATCGCTGCCTACAGAGAGGTTGTCAAGGGCGACATCGCACACAAAGCAGTTTTTGCCTATTGTGCAGTTTTCGCCGATGAGGGCGTTGTCGAGCACGGTGCCCGACGAGCATCTTGATGTGGTGGCAAGAATACTGTTTATGCAGTTAAAGCCGCTTCTTGCGCCGTCGGAAAGGGTTTTTATGTTTTTGAGACTTTCTGCGTTTGTGCCGAAATGCAGAAAATCGTTGCCTGCGATTTCGCAGACGTTCATTGAAAGAGGAGAAAAGTATTTATAAAGCGCTTTTCTGAACTCCCTGTGGGTTTTGGAAATTCCGGGTTCGTTGAGATACTTTTCGGAATCAACATTTTCGCACAGGAGAGTAATGATATCGGAATAAAGATTGAGCTCCATACCCGCTCCGCGAAGCTTTGCCGTGAGAGCGGTGTCTTTGATAAGTCGTTTTGCCGCCGATATGAACTCGGGTGAAAAATATGAAAAGCCGGTATCGACAAGGGCGTAATCGGCGCCGTTTGACCTGCTGACTGCTTCAAGCTCAGATGCGTTTACTTTGTGGGGGTAGTCTTTTAATCTGCCGTCGGCGGTGCGGATCATTACGCCGTGGCGGGAGCCGGTCTGAAAATCGGAACGGACACAGAAACCGACGCTGTTGTTGAATTCGGGAATAAAGCTGCCCGTTTTGACGAGGATATCACTGCAGCTCACCATAAGCCCGGATTTTATATGACCCGAAAGGCGGTTTGCCTCGCTGACGATGAGTTCAAGCAGAGTGACTGCTTCGTTGCCGCTGCCGATATCTGCAAACGCCTTGCCGCGCACGGCATAGCAGACGGAGCGTTTGCTCATACCGCCCGAATTAATGAGCATAACCTTTTTGTCCGGCCGGCAGTAGGTGTCAATGACATTGAGCATTGCGCCGCCCGACCCGAGCCGGCAGCCCTGTTCGTCGTCGGCAATAACGGTAATCGGCGCAGAGAGCTTTTCTCTCATTTCCGACAGGAGTTTTTCGCACAGGTTTTTCTGCCTGCGCGAGCCGACGGTGAGTATTATATTGTCCCACTTGCCTTCGTAAACATTCATCTGTCTGCTGCGTCCGCCGGAGAATGCTCTGCGGACATCCTTGCTTTATTTATTCTGCGGTGAAGCAGGTGTTGCCGTATTCAAGCAGATTGAGCTTCTGGCTGCGTCTGCCGAACCAGACTATTTCACGCGCATAGTCGCTTAACACATCATATTTCCGCAGAGAAGAGGCATCTACCCTGCAACGCTTTTTGTCGAGTTTTACGGGTGTATTTTCAAGCGCCGCTTTGAAATATGAAGGGAAATCATAATCAAAATATGACGGAGTTTTACAGGGCTCGGGTATTCTGACGGTTGCCTTGCAGAAACCGATGACCTGCAGGGTGATGTCGTCCAAATCCGTAAGCCCGGATGAGAACTCTTTGATATCTTCAAAGAAGGCATCGTAATGCCTTATGATATTGAGAAACGCTCCTTCATCCATAGGCCAGTAAACGCTGCCGAAAACTTCATCATAGACATACTGCTCGTTTACGCCTTTGCTGACGAGAGAAATCTTGCGGTAAATGTCGGGAAAGAGGTTCCAGGAGCAGCCGTCTTTTTCTCTGAGCCAGATTGAGAGGCGGGTGTAGAACTCCGAGTATGAAATATTGTTTTCAAGTCTCAGGCGGATTGCGAGGTTTCTGAGAAGACCCATTGAGTGAAAGCACTGAACGACTACGGCGAGAAAGCGGCAGTCGGTTCTTTCGCTTTGCGACATACTGAAGGTTGAAACGACGGTTTCGTTATATTCGGTGATGTCGGAGTCTATTGACGAGGTGTGCTGCTGAACATAGGGAAGATGGACGGTTTTTATGCCGTATTTTTTTATATAATCCGGGTTTGCAAGGGTTGAATTGGGGAGAACGATGCAGTCGTAAACCTCGATTACGGAGTGCTGACCGTTCTCAATAATTCTGCCGATGCCTTCGAAAAAGCTCTCTTTTGTTTCGCCGGGAAGGGCGAGAACAAGCTCCGTGTAGGTGGGGATGTTGTTGTGCCTGTAAACGGTGAGAAGGCGCGAGAAAATCTCACTGCTCATATTTTTTCTGCCTGTTATTGCAAGGGCTTCTTCGGATGTTGACTGCAGAGACATTGTTGTGCTCTTGCTCAGGCCGTTCTCCGCAAAGCTTTTGGTGAGATAAAAGACATTGTCGCCGTTTAACTTTGCGTAATTCACTTTTATCTGCTGGGGATAGCCGGTTTTTCTTTTTGCTTCAACGAGCATATCGGCAATTTCTCTGTCGCGTTCAAAAAGACCGAAATTGCCGTCGGCTCCCCAGACGTAATCAATTTTGTGCTGTGAAAACCACTCAATATCGCCCCTGACGCGCTCCATCGGGAACATACGCACCTTCGATTTCATCGGACCCCAGTCGCAGAAGGCGCAGTGATAGGGGCAGCCCCTGTTTGTTTCGAGAATGGCGGAAAAGCTGGTGCCCGGATTCTCCGCTATAATATCATCAAAAATTCCCGTTGTATAAGGCGACGGGTAGTCTGTGCCGTTGATACAGGCAAAGGCGGTGTGAACGGTGTTTTTGCCGATGCGGTATGCGATATTCGGAATAGTGACAAGAGAAGCGCCGCGCCCGAGAGAAAGGAGCAGTTTTTCAAACGTCTCCTCCCCTTCGCCGAACATAAGGACATCTATAAAAGGATATTTTTTAAGCAGCTCTGCATTTTGCGAAACGTTGTGCCCGCCGAAAATGACGGTGCAGGACGGATATTTTTCTTTTAACAGCTCTGCGGTTTTAAGGTTAAACTCGTAATTCCAGACATAGTTTGAGAACGCCGCGACAGCAGGGTCTTCAAGCTGTGCGACTATATTAAGCGGGCTTTCGCGCCTGCATATTATCTTTTTCAGTTTCCACTTTGCGGCAATTTCGGGATTGCTCCAGGCAACTGCCGCCAGGGTGCCTACCGCATAGGGCAGATACATCTGATCGGAGCGGCTGCTGAAGGCGTCCGAAACCTGAAAAAAATAAACGTTGTTCATTACGACCTCAATTAACGGAAATCTGCGAATTTGAAATGAATGCGTTTGTCATTCCGCGCCTTCTGCCGAACCAGACGGTTTTCATTGCGCATTCCTGCCAGTCGGAGTAATAAAGCGGAGTGAGCGAAACGGTTGTTTTTTTGTTTTCGGGAATTTCTTTATTTTTAAAGAAGAAGGAATAAAAATCGTAATCAAAGCTCTCCTGCCTTCTGACCGCTCCGGGCTTTACACAGAACATTGTCTGGAAGCGGATAAGCTGCTCCGACAGGTTTTCATCAGCAATGAAGGAAGAGACAAAATCTTTTAATGAAGAGTAAAAGCTTTCGCTGTTTTCGACACAGCGCAGGAAGAATGCCTCTTCGGGGAACCAGGTTATTGCGCCGAACCTTCTGTCAACGAAGCTGAGCTCTCCGCCGCCACGGAGATAAGCGGCATAGATGTTTTTCATAATACTGAAATCATTATTTGTGCGCTCAAGGAAGTCGGTGAGTCTGCGGTAGAAACCGGCGTAATCAACGCCTTGCGTGCGGTGGAGGAACATCGCCGCATATTTTGCAAGACCCATATGGTGGCAGGTCTGAACCGTCATTGAGAAGAGGTTTGCCTTTAACATATCTTCAACGGGCATTGTTGAGGTTGAAACGACAATCTCGCTGAAGCCGTAGCTCTTTTTTGACTCCTCTTCGCTTACGTGGTGAAGGGTTGACGGCACTCTGACTGTTCTTATTTTATACTTTTCGCGGACTTCATCGTTTGCGAGCATTGAGTTTGAAAGAATCTCGCACCTGAAAATATCTATATAACTGTGCTGACCGAGGGTAAGGAGCTTACCGATGCCCGATGTGAAGCTTTCGTATGTTTCTTCGGGCAGACCGAGAATAATCTCAGAATATGGTCTTATGCCGTTCGCCTCATATTTTTTAAGGGCGGAGACGAAGTTTTCGGGAGTCATATTCTCGCGCCAGATTGCTTTTAATGTTGCGGGATTTAAGCTCTGAAATGAAATTGAGGGACCGTTTGACATTTTTGCTTTGAATAAATCGCACGCAATTTTAAGCACTCCCGGCTTGTCTGACTTTGCGTAGGTTGCGTCAAAATGCTCGGGGTAGCCCGTTTTTTTGTTTGATTCAATGAGCTTTGCGGTAATCTCTCCGTCGCGCTCAAACATACCGAAATTGGCATCTGCCGCAAAGCAGCTGACTATTTTATGTGAAGCGAACCAGTCTATTTCGGCAAACACGCGCTCCAGGGGGAACATCTTTATTCTGTCTTTTGTTGTGCCCCAGTCGCAGTAGGCGCATCTGAACGGGCAGCCGCGGTTTGTTTCAAAAAGAGCGGAGAACGAAATGTCGGGGTTTTCTTTTATAAGGTCTTCAAACATACCCGTGATATAAGGCGAGGGATACTCGCACAGAGGGCACGGTTCGCCCGGGGTTTCGCACACTTTGCCCTGCGGGTCTCTGTATGATATGCCGGAGACCTTTGAAAAATCGCCGCACTGTGACAGTGTTTTAAGGATGTTTGCAAAAACTACCTCGCCCTCGCCGAAAATGAGGAAATCGGCAAAGTCAAGCCCGTCAAGAGTTGTTTTGCCCCTTGCTATCTGATGCCCGCCGAAGATGATTACACAGCCGGGGTTTTCTTTTTTGAGGGCGCAGGCAAGGTCGCAGTTGTATTTATAATTCCAGACATAGTTTGAAAATCCTACAACTGAGGCGCCGCTGAGTTTTGAAACGGCTTTTTCAATATCTTCATAAAAGCAGATAAAACCGCCGAAGGTGTATGAGCTGGAAATATCTTCATCGGAAAATGCGTATGCCGCAAGGGTGCCTGCCGCATATGGCAGATAGGCGCTCTTTTTTTCATCGCCGTAAACATAGCCGGGCTGAACGAGATAAACAGATTTTTTGCGGGAGGCGCTTGCGGGTTTTTGTTCTGATATGCCGGTTTTGTCAACACAGGTGTTATTCAAGCCCATACCTCCCTATTATAAATAATATAAAATTATATTATAATTGTATATAAAAGTCAAGGCGGCGCAACGGTCACAAGCCGTAACGCCGCCCCGATGAAAACGGGTTTAAACAAGAAAATCGGTTATCTGATAAAAGAGAGTGTTGCTGCCGCAAAACGGGATAAAGAACGCCGCCGTATATATTACAGCCGCCGCAAAAGCAACGGGGTGAGCGGTTATTCCGCCTTTGAGCGTTTCAAACGTCTGAGTGAAAACGGTGTTCTTTTTGTTAAGAGTTGAGAGGAGCAGAACAGCCGGTGCAAAAATCAGAAACGACAGATTCTGCCGGGAACCGAGAACGACATAACCTGCAACACTGCACACAAAAACCGCACACAAGGCGGAGGTCAGCAGTTTTGTTTTAAAGGGTAAATCTTTGTTTTTGTTTTTTGTTTTGCCTGTTCTGAGAGAATAAATATAATAAATGCAGGCGGCAGTCAGCGGGATAACGGCGAGGAGAGCCACTTTCAGTTCAACAAAAGAACGTTGGTTAGCAAAAAGGTTTTTTATCTGTTCGACGCCTACTCTTTCGTAGGGAATAATGTTATAAATACGGGTGAACTCGAAGCCCTTTCTGATAAAGCACCCTGCGATGAAGGAAGCTGCGGCGCAAATAACGCCTGCAAAAACGGGCGCCGTGACATCCTTTGCATTTTTAATGATTTCATTTTCGCCGAATGCTCCGGAAATCAGGGCGCAGCACAAAATGACTGCCGCATAAGACGGCGCTGCGACAGGATTGACCGCAACTGCCGCCGAAATATAAAGGACAGTTGACAATATAAGCGCTTTTTTGCTTTTTACGGCAGTCAGACTGTTCACCGCAAAAAGAACGATGATTAAAGATACTGCCGCCCAGACATCAAAAACATTTAAAAGCAGGAGCGGATCGGCAATAAAAACAACCGATGCCGGTATATTATTGAAGCGCGACGTTTTTTTGTAACAAGTGAATAGCAGCACGGCAAGAGCCGCCGCGGAGACAGCAAGAAAGATTACCGTGCGCGCAAAAAACTCCGTGCTTTCTGAAATGCGGACAACCATAATATATTTAAGCAGGAGCAGAACTGCAGCCGCGCAGAGGAGTCTGATATTCTTTTTTTGTGCGGATTGGTTATTCATAGTTTAACACCGTGAAAATCAAAAAATATACATTGCAAAATATGCGGCGCAGATTGCGGAAAGGACACTGTGCCGTTTAACAAAACCGGCTGACTTTTTAAGTGATGATATCACTGCGGGGTTTTTGTGAACGATGTAATAAACAAGCAGGCACATCTGCACGAGCAGAGAGTTGCCGGTGTATCTTGACGCTTCCCACGTAAAAACGGTGAGAGGGATTGTGACAAGCGGGAATATCATACATAAAACGAAAATGAATTTCTGAAATCTGTTGCTCTCCGCTCTGATTGCATTGAGCCAGAAAACGGAAAAGCAGGTAAAGCATGGAACGCCGAGGAAGAGCAGGTGGAAAAGGCAAGGCTTCCAGTTGCCGCGGGCTATCCCGTATTCGTTTATCGCTTTGACAAAATATGTGGAGAAGGGCTCAAAATAGTCGTTGACGCAGGAATAGATGATTCTCTGCCTGTCGGAGGGCGAAAGCTCTCCCGTGTATCTTGAAAAGAAATAATCGACCATTTCCGCTGCGCTGTCAAACTGAATATTCTTCTGCACGGCAAGTGATATAAGGGCTGTTGCTATCATACCGGAATATGCAAAGAAGCAGATTGCAAGCTTGTATTTTGAATACCTGCTGTCGTAAAAATTCTGCAGAAGAACAAGCGAAACGAGGAACATTGATGTAAAAAGAAAGACGGAATTAATAAGGGTGGCAAGCACGCACAGGGCGGGGACGAGAATTACGGTTGCCTTTTTCTCACTGAGAAGAACGCAGAGAAGAGCGATTGCCCAGAGGAGCTTGTCAAATTTCTGGTCAACAAGGAATATGCGGAACGAAACGGGAAGAACACACAGAAGAATTATGAAGAACAGGACAACGCTGCGTGTTCCGGGCTCGTTTTTTGTTTTTTTGAGGGCGAGACCTATGCAGATTGAGCTGACAAGCACGAGGACTGCCGAAAGGAAGGCAGAAATCTGAACGGTCAGCTCCGGGGAAACCGTGTCGAAAAACCGGCTTATAACCTCGCCGGTAATGCCGCCCCTTGTGATAAGGCCTCTGTCGAATGTATAGAGATAATAGAGAATATAGTAGCCCGACGCTTTTTCGACCTTTCCGCCGAGCACGAGGGCGATAAGCCACAGCGAAAGAACCGTAAAAGGCGCAATAAAGCAAAAAGCGTCGGTTGAAGCGAGTTTTTTGAGTTTTGAAAAAAGCGTGTTTATCTTTTCGCTGTTCAAGGCATATCCCCCTTCCGTTATATTTCAGATAAAAAGTATATCATAATGTCGGTGCGTTTTCAACATTTCGGATTTATAAAGATAAAAGGCCGCCTCAGCGACCTTTTATGATTATTATTACGATTTTTTATGCTTTCTTTTCAGCTCTTTTTCTTGACGCTCTGCGAATGGCTTTGCCTAATTCAAACACGGGAACCGTGCTGGCGGCAAGAAGCAGTGAAATTGCAAATTCATTGAAATCAAGTTTGAAGTGTTCTTTCGCGTCTGCAATCGGGAAGAAAACATCACAGAGGAAGGGTACATAGATGGGAAGCAGTGTAAGCCCTGCAGTTACCACGAACGCACCTACAAGCCACCAGTTGAAGTTTCTGAACATACTCTTTGAGAAAAGGGAACCCTGACGCGAACGCATATTGACCGCGCAGAACAGTTCGCCGAAGTTGACGGCGAGGAACGCCATTGCAACCGCGTTAAGGCACATATTGTTGTTTGCTTCGCTTGCGCCCCAGATTGCCGAAAGACCTGCGCCGGGATTTGCATAGAAGAAGCCGATTACATAAGCGGCAATTTCAACAATTGCGAGGTAGATGCCCTGCCAGACCATATCAACGCCGGCGCCTCCGGAGAAAATGCCGTCTGTTGTGGCACGGGGTTTACGGCGCATAAGATTGCCTTCCGCTTTTTCCATACCGAGAGCAAGACCGGGCAGCGAGTCGGTAACCATATTTACCCAGAGAAGGTGAATGGGACCGAGAATTGTGAAATTGAGAACAGCTGAGAAGAACATTATGAGCACTTCACTCATATTGGTTGAAAGCTGGAACTGAAGGACCTTGCAGACATTGTCATAAATCTTTCTGCCTTCTTCGACAGCGTTGACTATGGTTGCAAAGTTATCGTCAGCGAGAACCATATCGGAAACGCCTTTGGTAACATCGGTGCCCGTGATGCCCATACCGATACCGATATCGGCAGATTTGATTGAGGGCGCATCATTTACGCCGTCGCCCGTCATCGCTGTAACCATTCCGCGTGCTCTCCACGCCTTGACGATTCTTGTCTTATGTTCGGGCTGAACACGGGCGTAAACCGAGAATTTCGTAACCTCTTCGATGAGTTCTTCATCGGTGTATTTGTCGAGATCCGCGCCGAGAATCGCTTCGGATGCCTCGGTAATAATGCCGAGTTCCCTGCCGATGGCAACGGCGGTGTCTTTGTGGTCACCGGTAATCATTACTGGGCGGATTCCCGCTTCACGGCACTCATCTATAGCTGCCTTGACTTCGGGTCTGACGGGGTCAATCATGCCTGTAAGACCAACAAAAACAAGGTCTTCTTCGAGATCCGCGGGCTCAAATGATGCGGGAACCGAGTCATATTTACGCATGGCAACCGCAAGCACACGAAGGGCCTTGTCTGCCATTGCCTTGTTGCTGGTAACAATATCGTTTCTTACCGCTTCGGTAAAGGAAACCGTTTCGCCGTTTATTAAAGCGTATTTGCAGTGGTTGAGAACAACATCGGGCGCGCCCTTTGTGTATTGAACAATTCCGCCCGCGGTCTGATGAACGGTTGACATCATCTTTCTGCCTGAATCGAAAGGCGCTTCGCCTACTCTGGGGCAGGCGGCGACAAGGTCGTTTTTGTTGAGAGAGAGTTTGTTTGCGTATGCAACAAGAGCCGCCTCGGTGGGCTCGCCCGTTACAACGCCGTTGCCGTCGATATTCGCGTCGCAACACAGCGCCATTGCGGTTGCTATGAGATTTTCATCATCGCCGTAGTGATCGACGACCGTCATTTTGTTCTGGGTAAGAGTGCCCGTTTTATCGGAGCAGATTATCTGAGTGCAGCCGAGAGTTTCGACCGCCGTGAGTTTTCTGATAAGCGCCTGGCGCTTGCTCATCGCCGTAACGCCGATTGAGAGAATAATCGTAACAACGGCGGGAAGACCTTCGGGAATAGCCGCGACCGCAAGAGCGATTGCGGAAATGAAGGTTGAGAGCGCAGCGTTGCCGAAGTGGCCCCAGGTGAAGCCGGTCTTTTCGGTAAGCATTGTTTCGGCAAGACCTACTACAAAGACAAGAACCGAAATGCCGATTACGAGTTTTGTAAGGAACTTTGAAAGTTCCGCCATTTTTATCTGAAGAGGAGTCTGTTCTTTTTCCGCCTGTGTAAGAGCGTCGGCGATTTTGCCCATCTCGGTATCCATACCCGTGTCGGTAACAACCGCCTTGCCTCTGCCGTAAACGATGGTGGAGCCGCTGTAAAGCATATTTCTGCGGTCGCCGAGAGGAACATCATCACCAGAGTTTGTGCCCATGAGAATATCGACTATTTTGGTAACAGGCACGGATTCGCCGGTGAGAGCCGCCTCTTCAACTTTCATTGAATAGCTTTCGAGGATGCGGCAATCCGCGGGAACAGCGTCGCCTGCTTCGAGCACTATGACATCGCCCCTGACAAGATCTTCGCTCTTGACAGTTGTGATTATGCCGTCGCGGATAACATGGCTTGTTGCCGCGGTCATCTCCATAAGAGCGTCCATTGCAGCTTCCGCCTTGCTCTCCTGAACAAGACTCATAATGGTGTTGATTATAACAACCGCAAGAATGATGATAACATCGGCGAAGTCAATAAGTTTGAATCCTTCGCCCGCCTTGAAAGCTTCAAAAACGGCAACACACGCTTGAATAAAAGCGGCAATGAGCAACATAATAATCATAGGATCGGCGAGGGAGTTCAGGAATTTTCTGAACAAGCTCTCTTTCTCCGCCTCTTTGAGTTTGTTCTTACCGTTCTCAGCAAGGCGTTTTTCCGCCTCCGCGGTTGTCAAACCGTTGTCGTTGCTGTTGACTTCTTTTAAAACGCTTTCGACCGATTCAAGATAGTGTTTCAAAAACAGTCCTCCTTTATTTATGGGAAATTGTTAACTTAACAAAAAAGACCTATGACAGAGACAAAACGCTCTGTCAAAGGTCTTGCTTCACTGAACAGGGCTGTCGCCAGGCGGAACGCCGGTTGTTGACGGCAGCTAAGGGAAACCCTTCAAGCTACTCCCCTTTAACGGAGATATATTAACATATTAAGAGCGGTGTTGTCAATTAAAAAGTGTTAACTGTTACTCAGGTCAATTTTTTCTGTTTTTACATAATTGCCGTCTGAGTCGAAATACCATCGTTCGAGAGGTGCTTCGTTTTTGTAAGGAACAACTCTAATTGGACAGTCATCATCGGGAAGATGAGCAACTGTATATGTTGTTTTTCCGTTTTTATCATATCTGGATTCAACATATGCATTATCATCTCTAATAGATGTGATTAAAGAATAATAAATTTTATCACCGACATCATGCCATTCTTCAAATTTATATTGTTTATTAGTTGGATAGGAAATCCAATATTTTTCCCTTGAATACTTTGGCGTATGTATCATTTGAATGTTTCCCTCAGAAAAAACGGATTTATAGTCGTTTAATGATTGCTCATATTCGTCATCAGCATTACAGGGTTCATATTCTTCAATAAAAATAAGATTGTCATTTGCATCATACAGAACAACTCCATACGATATTTTTTTATCTTTAGATAAAACTCTATATCCTTTTATTATTTCTCCGTTCTCATCGTATTCTTCAAATAAATCATCATAGTTAGTGTTCGACAAAAGTCTTTTAGTGTTCGGGCGTTTCGGGGTTTTGACTTTCGGCGGAATTGTGTGTTCGGGAACGCTCCCCTCCTCAAGCAAATATTCGTCTGTTTTGCTCAACGGCGGGACTTTGTAAGTGGTGTATCTGAAGTGGTTTTCATAGGAAAGAACAGCGAATACAGCAATAATTACAGGAATGAGAACCGCAACAATGATTTTCGGAAGTTTTGATTTCTTTTTATAATTCGCAAGCGAGTTTTCGGATTCGGAATAAGGTTCTAAGTAGTCAACAAACAATGTGTCTGTTTCGTCAAGGTTTTCTTCAGTGTCAGCTGTTTCTTCCGCAGAATTTTCAGGTTCTGTTGCAGGTTCGTCTGTTTCAGACACAGGCACGGTGTATTCTTCCGCTGCGGGACTTGCCTGCTCTTCGGCTTCTTCAACGGCAGGTTCTTCGGTATTCTCTTTTGTCTCGAGGCTTTCAAGCAGTTCTTTTACATTTGAGCCGCATTGCGGGCAGAAATCAAAAGCACCGACATTTGAGCCGCATCTGGGACAATACATCGCTTTCAGTCCTTATTTGTTTTATTAAACGGCGAAGTGCAATCACACCGCCGAACAACTCTGTTTTACCGATTCAATTGCAGTTGAATTATAAAACTGCGCGGACTCCCTCAGTCAACTTCGTTGACAGCTCCCCCAAAGGAGGAGCCCATGCAATACCCATGCAATAATAGTTTATTTGTTGCAAAAAAGCCCTCGGTTAAGCGAGGGCTGCGTTGTTTTCAGACGGCTTGTTCAAGAATTTTGAGGTCTGAAATTCAAATCTTTCAATCCACTCTCTGCCGCCCTGAGTCTTTTTGAGCGTTTCGATAAGCAGAGCGCGGGTGACCTCGTGAACCGCCTTTGTTTTGCTGCCCGACCTGACAATGTAGCGATACTGCGAGGCGTTGATGAACATCGGTTTGTTTTCATCTTTATAAACGATTGCAAAATCGGTGTTTACGGAAGGGAGAAAACCCAATTTGCTGCAACAGCGCACGACGACCGCCTCCGTCTCCTGCTGGGAGAACGGGGAGATGCAGGTGAGCTTTGCGCCGACAGCCGTATATTTTTTAATATTTATAAAAGCCATCAGAAATTCTCCTTTCTGAATGCGTTTCTGACGTTCTTTGCCTGCCTGCGGGCTTTTCTGAAGCCGAAGGACAGGATGATAAGACCGAGCCCGAGCACAAACAGGGAGAGGAGAAGAAGTATTGTGCCGGTGAGCGCCTTTGAGCTGCCTGAATCCGCCTTTATAAACTTAACGGGCTCGAAGTTCATTTTTGCCTTTTCCATTGAGGACTTGATTTCGGATAACTCTTTGCTGCCCGTTTTTGTGACGATACCTTTGATTTTTAAGGGTTTTGCCCCGTCATAGCCGTCGGTGCCGAACTGTATTCTGCGGTATCGCCCGTTTAACTGTTCGTAACTCAGACCGACTAAGGCGTAGGTTTTATCTGCCCCGCGGGCAAAGCAGTAAACGGTTTTGTCGTTGGGCGCATTGTCGTAATATGCCTCGGCAAGCGGAATTAAGGAATCCGCTTCAAATATGACGTTTGTGCCCTCGGCGGCGTCTTGTGTGTAGGCGACCGGGTCGGGCGCACTGCCGGGTGAGAGGAATCTTGTTACGCTTGACGCAAGCAGAGCGCCGAACACAAGGAAGATGATTAAACCGAAAATGAAAGCGGTGCGTATTTTGCCTTTTGTTACCCTTCTGACAGCCTCTTTTTTTGTTTCGCCTTTGAAAATGACTACGCTTTCGTTGCGGACAAAGGTTGAGGTTGCGGGGTCATAGTAACCGCTTAACGAATCAAGAGCAGTTTTATAATCGGATGAGGCAAGAGCCGCTTTGCACTTAGGGCAGACACGAAGGTCGCCGTCATAGCTGTAACCGCATCTCGGGCACTGAGGCATAACACTGCTCCTTTCCGAAAAATTTTCAGTTTATTATATCACAACAGATTGTGTTTTTCAAGGTGTATTTGTTATATTATTGACAATATTTTGTATAGATGGTAATATTAAAATAACACTTTATGCGTTAATTTGAGGTAGCACTTTATGAACTGTGCGGATGAATTTGAAAGACGCTTTGCTTCAAAGCCCGACGGCGTTGTATTCTGCCCTTATCGCATTTGCCCGCTCGGCGCGCACACGGACCACAACAAAGGTCTTGTGACCGGCTTTGCGCTTGACAGGGGAATATCTGTTGCATACTCCGTTTGCGGGGGCAGTGAAATCAAAGTCGGGTCGGCGCAGTTTGTAGGCGTGAAGCGCTGGGATATAAACAGCGTTCCCGAAACAAAATGCGGCGACTGGGCCGACTACCTGCGCGGAGTGACGCTTGAACTGAAAAAGGAGCACACTCCCCTTTGCGGTATTACCGCTTTTATTGACGGAGATTTTTCTCCGGGAGGACTTTCGTCATCGGCGGCGGTTACGCTGGCTTTTCTTAACGCATTGTGCAGGGCAAACGGAATAACTCCCGGCGCCGGGGAATATATAAGTATGGCGCAGACTGCGGAGAGAGAGTATGTCGGGGTCAGATGCGGAGTGCTTGACCAGAGCTGTGAAGTGCTTTGCAGAAAAGACAGGCTGCTGTTTCTCGACACGCTTGACGGCTCGCACTCGCTTATTCAGGCAGGTCACGGGATGAAGCCGTTTGAAATCGGTATATTTTCAAGCGGTCTCGGTCATAAGCTTGCAGGCAGCAAATACAACATGCGGGCAGACGAGCTTAAAAGCGCGGCTTACACAGTCAAGGCTTTTGCGGGTATTGAATACGGAAGATTTGACGAAACATTTATGCGCGATGTTGACCGCGATGTTTTTGAGCGTTACAAAGACCGTCTGCCGGACAGTTTCAGAAAACGCGCGGAGCACTGGTATAATGAGTGCGACAGAGTGAAGCTCGGCGTTCGGGCTTGGGAAAACGGAGACATTGAAAGCTTCGGCGGGCTGATGAATCAAAGCGGGCTTTCTTCAATCGGACTGTGGGAAACCGGCAGTGCGGAGCTGACGGCGCTCACTAAAATTCTTCAGAACACAGACGGCGTTTACGGCGCAAGATTTTCCGGCGCAGGCTTCGGCGGCTGCTGTGCGGCACTGACCGACCCGGGCAAAAGAGAAGAAATTGCTTATAAAGTAAAAAGTGAATACTCCCGCCTTTTTCCGAAACTTGAATTTTCGGCGGAGTTCTGCGAGAGCGGAGACGGGATGACAATATAAAAGAGGTCTGAAATGATAAAAATAAAAGATTTGTATGATTTGTCGCACACTGCGGCAGGCGAATACCTTTCGGGTTTTGAATACCCGTGGGAGGCACTCGGCGGAATAAAGGAGCTTATTGTTTCACTGGGTGAAAAGCTTGACAGGGAGCAATACAACGAAATTGCACCTCAGGTGTGGGTGCACAAGACGGCAAAAACCGCTCCGACGGCGTTTATCGGCGCACCGTGTATAATTGGCGAAAACACTGAAGTCCGCCACTGCGCTTTTATCAGAGGGAGCGCACTTATAGGCAGGGGCTGTGTTATAGGTAACTCCGTTGAGCTTAAAAATGTTATTATTTTTGACGGCGTTCAGGTGCCGCACTTCAACTATGCGGGTGACAGCATACTCGGTTATATGTCGCACATGGGAGCGGGAGCGGTGACATCAAACGTAAAATCCGACAAGCTGCCCGTTGTTATAAAAGACGGCAGGGACGAAATTGAAACGGGACTGAAAAAATGCGGTGCGTTTCTCGGAGACTTTGTTGAGGTCGGCTGCAACAGCGTTCTGAACCCGGGGACGGTTATCGGAAGATACTCGAATATCTACCCGACATCCTGCGTCAGAGGAACCGTCAGGCAGAACAGCATTTTCAAGAACAACGGAACAATAATCACAAAAGAGGACAGATAAAATGGGAAAATACTTCGGAACAGACGGATTCCGCGGAGAGGCAAACGTCACACTTACCGCAGACAATGCTTACAAGGTAGGGCGTTTTCTCGGCTGGTATTATAAAGAAAAGAGAAAGCAGGCGGGCATAACGGAGCCGCCATGCGTTGTTATAGGCAAAGACACGAGAAGGTCGAGCTATATGTTTGAATACACCCTTGTTGCCGGTCTTACCGCCTCGGGTGCCGATGCTTATATGCTCCACGTTACGACAACACCGTCGGTCGCTTATGTTGCAAGAATCGACTCGTTTGACTGCGGAATAATGATTTCCGCCAGCCACAACCCCTACTATGACAACGGAATAAAGCTCCTCAACTCCAACGGTGAAAAGATGGATGAGGAGACCATAGGATATATTGAAGACTACCTTGACGGAAAGCTCGAGCTCTTCGGGCAAAAATGGGATGAAATTCCTTATGCCACAAGGGAGAACATCGGCAGAACGGTTGACTATATCGCCGGCAGAAACAGATATATCGGCTACCTTATTTCGCTCGGTATGTATTCGTTCAAGGGCAAAAAAATTGCGCTTGACTGCGCAAATGGAAGCACGTGGAATGTTGCTAAGGCGGTGTTCGAGGCGCTGGGCGCCACCACCTATGTTATAAATGCACAGCCCGACGGTTTTAATATTAACGACAATGCGGGCTCGACTCACATTGAGGGGCTGCGGCAATATGTTATAGACAACGGAATGGATGTCGGCTTCGCCTACGACGGAGACGCCGACCGCTGCCTTTGTGTTGACGAAAAGGGCAACATTCTTTCGGGCGACCATATTCTTTACATCTACGCCCGTTATATGAAGGAAAGAGGCAAGCTTATAAACAACACGGTTGTTACCACGGTTATGTCGAATATCGGCCTTTACAAGGCGTTTGACGAGCTGGGTATAGACTATGAAAAGGTTGCCGTGGGCGACAAATACGTTTATGAGTGCATGGAGAAAAACCACTACATTTTAGGCGGAGAGCAATCGGGGCACATTATATTCCTGAAATATGCGACTACGGGCGACGGAATACTGACAAGTCTTAAAATGATGCAGGCGATGATGTCGAGCAAGGGACCGATGAGCAAGCTTGCGGAGCCGCTTAAAATCTATCCGCAAGTGCTTGAAAATGTCAGGGTTACCGACAAGCCCGCCGTTATGAGCGACCCGGATGTTGCGGCGGCGGTTGAAGCGGCGGAAAAGGAGCTGGGCGACAGCGGAAGAATACTTGTCAGGGAGTCTGGCACCGAGCCGGTAATACGGGTTATGGTAGAGGCACCCGAAAAAGAGATTTGCAGTAAATACGTCAACAGTGTTGTTGAAGTTATCAAATCGAAAGGTTACGGTGCATAATATGAAAAAACTGCTCGCTTTTGTTCTTGCGCTTGTTCTTGTTTTTTCCGTATCCGCTCCCGTGTGCTTTGCACAGGATGAGGAAAAGCCGAACTACCTTCTGCTCGGCGATTCCATTGCGCAGGGCTACGGAATAAAAAACAGGGATGAGGCATCATTCGGCAAAATAGTTGCCGACACAAACGGCTACAACTATGAAAACCTTGCAAGAACAGCCACAGACACCTCGGACTGGCTGATATATCTTGACAGAGATTCGGTTGTTGAATCGGTTAAAAAGGCGGATATTATCAGTTTGTCGGTAGGTTCGAACGACTACCTTGCGAGCAGTGATGTTATTCTTCTCGGCGCAGAGAGTCTTATCGGCTACACGGGTGAAATAAAGGCGAGAGAAGAGGGTATTTATGAAAATTTCTGCAAAATAATAGACAGGATTTACGAGATAAACCCCGATGTTACGCTGCTTGTGAACAACATTTATGTTGCGTGGAGATTCATAGGCAAAAAGATTTTTACCGACGCAACGGTGTGCATAAACGATGTTTATGACAGATACCTTGAAAAATATCCCGGCGCTTTTTATCTGGTTGATTTTGCATCGGCGCTCAACGACAAGCCCGAATTTATAGCCGACGACTGCGTGCACCCGAATGCCAAAGGCAACATTGAGCTTGCGAAGGTAACGTTGCAGAAGCTCAAGGAAATCGGTTTGGGCGAAAAGACAGAGCCGGTTGTTGCCGTTGAGGGCGTTGACTACAACTTCTATGTTGAAAGCTACGGCAAGGTGCTCGGGATGTTCCTGACAATACTCATAAAGACACTTACGGGAAATCTGTTTGACTACTACCCCTTCCCGATATAATAAGATAAAAAATTACAAACAAAGAGAGCTTCCGAAAAAGGAAGCTCTTATTTTTATACATATTATATTCTGACTAATCCTGTTCAGATTTTCACCCTGCCCTGCTCGATTTTCTTTTTGACAATGGAGTGAACAATCAGGTAGGTCGGCACGAGGAAGATGAAAGCCGAAAGCCAGGCGGACTGGTTTGCAAAGCACACTGCATTGAAGCCGTATTTTGGGATGACAACGAATCCCATAACTGCTCTTGCAACGAGCTCGAATGCGCCTGCAAGCATTGCGGGAACGGAATAGCCGAGACCCTGAATTGAGTTGCGGAAAATGAAGAGCATTGACAAAAAGGGGTAAAACCAGGAGCAGGTTCTGAGGAATTGACCGACATATTCGATAACCGCAGTCTGAGACGAGGGAACAAAGAGGAGGGCGAGTTCGGAGCCGAAAAAGTGACCTGTTATAAATGAGAAGACGCTGTAGACCATTGCCATTACAATACTGTTTTTGACGCCTTCGTTAATGCGGTCAATCTTTCTTGCGCCCAGATTCTGACCACAGTAGGTTGCCATTGTTATGCCGATTGTTTCGGACGGCATAACGAGCATAAGCTGCGTTTTGCCGCCGACGGTGACGGCGGCGATGATATCTTCGCCGAGTTTATTGACCGCCGACTGAAGCATTATTGAGCCGACCGCCGTGACAGAAATCTGCAGAGCCATAGGGACACCGATATAAAGCAGGCGACCGCACATATCGAGCGACGGCAGAAATTCATCCTTATGCGACAGAAGAATGCCGAATTTTTTGAATATGGCGTGAAGGGCAAGCAACGCCGAAAGACCCTGCGCTATTACCGTTGCTATTGCCACGCCTCGCACCGACATATTGAGTTTGATGACAAACAGAAGGTCGAGAATGATATTGACGAGCGATGAGAAAATAAGCAGATAAAGTGGGGTTTTGCTGTCGCCGAGAGCGCGCATTACGCAGGAAAAGAGGTTATAGAAAAGAGTTGCGGTTATTCCGCCGAAGATGACGGAAATATAAGAATAGGCGAGACCGTAAATGGAGTCGGGAGTATTCATCACACGCAGAACCTGTTTTATAAAGGTCAGCGTCACGACGGTCAGTAACGCTGAAATGAGAACGGCGAGATAGACCGAGTTGATGAAATAGCGGCGCATCTTTTTGTAGTCACGCTCACCGAACGCCTGCGAGACGGGAATGGAAAGACCCGTGCACATACCTACGACAAAGCCGATTATCAGAAACAGCAGCGAGCCGGTTGAGCCGACGGCGGAAAGCTCCGCGGTGCCGACAAATTTGCCGACGATGACGGTGTCAACCATATTGTAGAGCTGCTGAAAAAGCTGACCTGCCATAAGCGGGAGGCAGAATTTCAATATTAGTTTAAACGGTTTTCCGTTTGTTAAATCTGTAACCAAAACAATACATCCAATTTAATTATTTTATTTCGAACTCAGCTGTAAGGCGATTCCTGCCGAAGGTGTGCCAGAAGCTGCGGGTTTCAATCCGAACGGTATAGGAGCCCGGCTCAAGATTCTCAAAGTGAACGCTGATTGTGTCGGGCATATCGGCAAAGTAGTATTCGCTCCAGACGCTCTGCCTTGCTTTGACAAAGCCGGCCGAATTGTAAAGAGTGACGAAATAGTCGTTGACACAGCCCTCTTCTTCATCAACCGCCTGAGTGAAGGTAATTCCTGCTGTGCCGCCGTTTGTTCTGACGCTGACACAGGCGCCTTCGGGGAAGAAGGGCTTATAGGTGCTCTTCCATCTTTCATCTGTGTAGACAAAGGAGTCGGGATTCCACGCTTCATCAATCGCCCAGCGTTTTTTGAAGAAGGAATCGGTGAGAACATCATAAGGATAAACGCGAACCCTGCCCTTTTCATCCGCTTCGACTATAAGCATCTGTGCGGCTTTGTGCTCATTCGGAGGAACGGTGCCGTAAACCTTGTCATATTCATCAAGCTCGAAATATGACAGAGTGCCTGTGCCGAGAGAAGTGAAATGCTCCTGGTGGATTGAGCGGGGGTCGTTGACGGGCGCATGGGAGTGCCCCGAGAAATCTATTATCTGCGGGTAGTTGACGAGGATGGGGGTGAGATCCTTCTCGCCCCAGTCGATACTGCCGTAAACGGTGTCGGTAATATGCGGGTGCTGGAAGAAGAAAATCGGCTTGCCTTCATCCTTTGCGGCGATTTCAAGCTGCTGTTTTGCGTATTCTTTTTTTGCATCGTCAAAGCGGCAGCCGTTTGTTGTTGTGAGACTTATGAAGTGAAATCCGTTGATTATGCGGTGATCGTCCGCAGGCATATTGAAAATGCGGGCGAAGCGTTCGAGAGCGCCCTGCTCGCCGCCGTTGTCGCGGTTGAACTCGTGGCTAGCCATTGTAAGGCAGACCTGAGTTCCGGGTCTGACATTGTCATCGAGCGTCTTTTTGATTGCCTGCATCTGCTTTTCGCTGCCGCTTGTGGCAAAGTCGCCGACGATGTATATGGCATCGAGATTTTTATAGCTCTCCGCCTCGCTCAGGTGGTAGGCAATTTTAATCGCTTTTTCAAATCTCTCGTTTTCGGCACCTGGTTCATCGTGGTAGTGAATATCACTGACAACCATAAAACGGAGCACGGGGTTAAAGTCTTTATCTATATACATTTATATATTCCTCGCCGTTCTGAATCTGTGAATCTCATAAAATAAGCCGCCCGCAGGCGGCTTATTGAAATTGCCAAATTGATTTAAATCAGTCTCTGGGGAAAACTATCTTGATGAATTCAACAAGTCTCTTGCCGGTCTGAACGAGGATGGGGATAATCTGCGCCCAGTTGAGCTTGGTAAGGAAGCTGAACATTGTTTTGAAGTTGGACCAGTCGATTGCTTTGAGATTGTCGATAAATACAAGATACCAGGGTCTGTTCTGTGATTTTGTGATTGAAATGCTGTAGTCTTTGTTTGAGAATGCGCCTGAGTTTGCGCTGACCTTGATGTAGTAAGTTCCCTTGGGAAGTTTCTTGACTGTTTCCTGGAAATCTTTGGTTGTTTTCTTCTCGCTTGAGAAGGTGCCTGTAAGGATGGGAGTGGTCAGGTTGGTTGACTCGTAAACTCTGACATTCCACTGTGAAAGAGGATCTTCGATACCCGCAGAAATTTCTGCCTTGGTGAATTCTCTCTTGAGAGTGAAGGTAACGTTTGCAACCTCTGTTGATTTGAATACGAACCAGTCAACGTCGCCCTTGTCGAAGGAAGAGCCGCCGATGTAGAGGCTGTTGCTGCCTGCGATGAGGTTGTCGGCTGCTTTGTTGGTGTCGTTCTCTTCGGTTTCATAGCCGGCATAGTCGGTATACTGAACGCCTACGCCATACTGACCCTGAACGCTGTTGTCATAGTTTCTGGGTGTAACCTTGAGATAATATGTGCCCTGGTCGAGACCGAGGCAGGCGCTTGAGAATTCGCCGTCAACATAGTCAACGTCGAAGCTCTTGACTGCGATTTCGGTAACGATACCGGCATTGTCTGAAAGCTTGTTGACATCAACGTGATAGATGGTGTTGCACGCGCCGTTGTCTTCGCTGTAGAAGCGGACATAAGCATAGCCGCGTTTAACGGAGAATACGAAGTAGTCAATGTCATCCTTTGTTGAAAGGCTTGCCTGATAGATTACGGGGCTTGCTGATGTGCCGGTGTTGATTGCGGTTGCCGCTGTGTAGTCGTTGTTGGGCTCCTGCTCCATGCCGGAGACAACAGCTGTTGTAACTATAAGAGTATAGGGAATGATTGAATCGGCGTCGTTTGCAGCTGTATCTCTGTAAACGCGGACATAATATGTGCCTGCCGCTACGGAATTCTTGACGCTTGCTACGCTGCTGTCAGTTCCTTTTGAAACAACGCTTGCGATTTCGTTACCCTTTGCATCCATAAACTTAACGCGGAAGTAAATACTGGATGAGTTTGCAACTGCGTGAGCGATTGTGAAGCTGACGATAGCGCCGCTTGCAACCGTGAACTTGTAATAGTCGTCTGTATCTTTAGCGAGCTCTCTTGTAACATCGAGGGCGCCTATCATGGGTCTGCCGCTGATGATGGGGTTGGCATCGCTTGTGGTGTTGTTGTTTTCGCTTTCAACATCGGAGTCGGGAATCTCGGTGAGAGTAGCGGTAATCTGATATTCAAGGCCGGATACCGCGCCGCCGTCGATAACTCTGATGTAGTAGGTGCCTGCTTTGAGGGCTACGCCTTCGCCGTCGCTCCAGGATTTGGTTGCATCCTGACCTTCGGAAGCGAAGGAGTCAACACGTGTTGTGCCGTCTGCGGAGAAGATGGTAACGTCAAAGTATTTTGCCGTAACGCCTGCTTTTGCGGTATGAGCAAGAGTGATGTTAAGGAAGTATGCCTTGTCGAGTGTAACTTTGAAGAAGTCAACATCCGATGCGCTTGAAAGGGTGCCCTTGACGGGGGTGCCGGGTGTAAGCTGATTTGCGGATGCTGTTGAGCCGTTGTCTTCCCCTTCACCATTCATTGAAGCGGAAATTTTGACTGTGTAGGTTTTGCCTACCGCATTTGCGTTGTTTGTTTCAACTGAAATGTAATAGGTTGCGCCGATTGATGTTGTGAAAGATTTTTTCTCGCTGTCGGTTTTTGCGAGCGAGTCGATTTTTGCCAGAGCGTTGGCGGCTGCGGGAGCATTGGCTTCTGTGAACACCTGAACGGTGAAAAATGTTGTGTCGCTGTTTTCGGTGGCGTGGGTGAATGTAAGCTCTGTTGTTGCGGCTGAAGCCGTGAACTTATACCACGTTTTTGAAGCGGCGGCACTGAGAACGCCGGGTGTTGCGATGCCCGCAGAAAGTGTTGCAGCGCTTGTATAGTCGGCTGCCGAGGCGATTGTAACGCCGGAAACAGAGACTACGCTGACTGCAAGAATGAGTGCAAGAAGCACTGCAAGAAGTCTTTTGCCTGTTTTCATTTTTGTTCCTCCTGAAAAAATTTTTGAGTGGATTTTTGTGGATACCTTTCCATTTTGCAAGTGGATTTTAACACAACGGAGCATAAAAGTCAATAAATTATAATATATATTAATAATTATTAAGAAAATTCAACTTTTACCGTATTGCCCTCTGCGGTGACGTTGACTGCCTTTAACGGGGTGTCGGACGAGTTGACAATCTGCCCTGCTATTTTGTCTTCCACCTCTCTGCGAACGGTGTTTCTCAGGTCGCGCGCTCCCCTTGTGCCGTCGGTTGAGAGGGCGGCGAGTGCAGATTCCGCCGCGGAATCCCAGGTGAGTTTTATGCCCTTGTCGGCAAGCGGTGAAACGAGTTCGCCGAGCATAAGACCGGCTATCTTTTCAAAGTTCTCCTGTGTTAGGTCGTTGAAAACGACAATCTCATCAACCCTGCCGATGAATTCGGGGCGCAGGAAATCGCGCAGTGCCTTGAGCGCTCTGTCGCGTGATGCTTCGCCCTGTGACTTTGCAAAGCCGAGTGCACCCTCCTTGCGGTCGCTGCCGGCATTGGAGGTCATAATGATAACGGTGTTTTCAAAGCTTACGACCCTGCCGTGGGCGTCGGAGATTTTGCCCTCGTCGAGAATCTGGAGAAGGATATTCATAACGTCGGGGTGCGCCTTTTCGATTTCATCAAAGAGAATGACCGAATAGGGCTTGCGTCTGACTTTTTCAGTGAGCTGACCCGCCTCGTCATAGCCGACATAGCCGGGAGGAGAGCCGACGATTCTTGAGACGGAGTGTTTCTCCATAAACTCGCTCATATCAAGGCGGATAAGGGTTTCGGGAGTGTCAAACAGCTCGTTTGCAAGGAGCTTGACGAGCTCCGTTTTGCCTACGCCCGTGGGACCCACGAATATAAATGACGACGGTCTGCGGCGGGGGCTTATTTGCACCCTGCCCCTGCGGATGGCAGCACTTACAAGCTCTACCGCTTCATCCTGACCGATGAGCTTTGCTTTAAGGTTGCTTTCGAGGTCGGAGAGGCGCTTTAAATCGCTCTCAATGACCTTGGTTGCGGGAATGCCCGTCCAGAGCTGGATGACATTTGCGAGATCATCCTCAAGCACCTGATTGTCGGAGGCGAGTTTTTCAAGCTCGGGCATCTCGTTTTCAAGCTTCATAATATCCGCTTTGAGTGTTGCGAGGCGTTCAAAATCCTGCTCGCCGGAATCATCGGTGACAAGGTTCTGCTGCTCTTCTTTGAGGGCGGCAAGCTTTGCCTGTGCGTTTTCGAACTCGCTTATGTGCTTGTTGCGAAGGTTGGCGCAGGTGCACGCTTCATCAAGAAGGTCTATTGCCTTGTCGGGCAGGAAGCGGTCGTTTATGTAGCGCTCCGAGAGAACAACGGTTTTTTCGACAAGGGTGTCGGAAATGCGGACTTTATGATAGTTTTCATAATAATCTTTGACGCCTATGAGCATCTGTGTTGTCTGCTCTATTGACGGCTCTTCAACCTTTACGGGCTGAAGGCGGCGTTCGAGGGCGGCGTCTTTTTCGATGTATTTGCGGTATTCCGTAAATGTGGTGGCGCCGATAATCTGGATTTCGCCTCTTGAAAGAGAGGGCTTTAAAATATTTGCGGCGTTCATTGAGCCCTCTGCGTCGCCCGTGCCGACGAGGGAGTGGACTTCATCAATAAAGAGTATGATGTTGCCTTCGTTTTTGACTTCATCGACAAGACCTTTTATACGGCTCTCGAACTGGCCTCTGAACTGAGTGCCTGCGACAAGGGCGGTAAGGTCGAGAAGGTGAATCTCTTTGTCGGCGAGTTTTGAGGGGACATCGCCGTTTGCAATGCGCAGGGCAAGACCCTCCGCTATTGCGGTTTTGCCTACGCCGGGTTCACCGATGAGGCAGGGGTTGTTTTTTGTGCGGCGGCAGAGAATCTGGACTGTGCGGTAAATCTCGTTTTCACGCCCGATAATGCGGTCGATTTTGCCGTCGCGGGCTTTTGCCGTAAGGTCGGTGCAATACTGGCTGAGGAACTTGCGCTGCTTTGACTCGTCCTTTTCGGGACGTTTTGACGGGCGTTTTCTGCGTTTTTCGCCGGGCTCTGTCTGAGACGAGTCGTCGGAATTGCCGTTCATTGCGGCAAAATTCTGCAGGAAGGGCATTGTTCCGGCTCCGCCGGGCATAAAGCCGCCCTCTTCGCCGAACATCTGCTCAAACTGTTCGCTGACCTCATCAATTTCATCCTCGGAAATGCCCATGGTTTCCATAATCTGTTTTACGGGACCTATGTTCATTTCAAGGGCGCATTTAAGGCAGAGACCCTCCTGGGTGGTTTTGTCGCCGTCAACCTTGGTGACGAAGAACACCGCAGGCCTTTTTTTGCACCTTGAGCATAATACCTGTTTCATAAAAACTCCTTAATCTTTGGAAAATCTTTCTTTTACCTGCTTAACAATCGCCGGAATGTAGCTGATAAAGGCGATTATTGTGCAAAGAGCACTTATGCAGACAAGAATCATGGCGACCGTCTCGGGCATAACTGTTGAGAATGCGCCGACCTCGGGGCCGATGAGAAGAATGGCTATCATTACAAGATAGAACACGAATGTTGCAACCTTGCCCCAGATTTCCGCCGCACCGGGTCTTATGCCGAAACCGATCATAAGGGCGCCGCCGATGACGAAAATCAGTTCTTTGACGATGAATACGATGAACACATAGCCGGCCGCGCGGATAACGGGACTTTGCGCTCTGCCGAAGAGGATAATCATCATTACCGCTATTGTAAGCATTGTGATTTTGTCGGCAACGGGGTCGAGAAGCTTGCCGAGTGCGCTTACCTGATTGAAGCGGCGTGCGATTTTACCGTCAAGAAAATCCGTTATTCCGGAAAAGGCGAGAATTGAAATGGCAAGGATTTTGTCGCCTTTCAGGAAGAAATAAGCGAAGACGGGAACGAGGATGATTCTGATGACCGACAAAAGATTCGGTATCGTCATACAGCCCTCAAAAAGATTGCCTACAATGTTTTCTTCTTTTTTCATAATATTAACCTCCGTTTTGGGTATTGTTAACCGTTTATAATATTTGAAACGACGCCGGCTGCATAAGAGTTTTCAACCGCAGTTGCAAACGCCGTGCCTTCAAATGCCGATGCGATGAGAAGGGAGAATGCAGCAATGCAAAAGACAAAGAAAAGCCCTTTGACAACGCCGAGGATTAAGCCTGCCGTTTTGTTGACTTCCTTCAAAACGGGAAGTTTCACGAGTGCGAAGACCGGAATAGTCAGCAGTCTGAGAGCGGCGTAAATGATCACCACGCCTATGACAAAAAGCGTGAACTCTATTGCGGGAATGACTATAGGTTTTTCAATCAGCGAAACAAATTTCTGCGCGGATTCCGCAGCCGTCCCCTGCCCGATTACATCGGACAGCACCGCTTCTATATTGACCCCTGCCTTTTCGGCAATGCTGACAAGCGGTGAGGGAAGAGAAACTGTCAGGGGAGCGTGCCCCGAAGCAGTCAGTTCTTCGATTTTTCCTGCTGTTTTTGAAATGAGAATCTCTTTGATATGATTCTCATATAATCCGCCCGATAATTGCGGAGCGTATATTTTTGCCGTAAAAAAGGCGATTACGGCTGAGACCGCGGATGTTATCATTTCGACAAGACCTTTTGCCAGACCGGACACGGCGCAAAGAATGAAGATAACCGCAAGGGCAATATCAAACAGATGATTTGCTATGTCAAGCTCCATATTACGCCCCCTTCATCAGTATTTTTTGAGGATGTTTTCTTCAAGTGAGAAGTAACTGCCTGCCGAATATATGACTTTATCGGGAACGCTCTCAAAGGTTTTGGTCTGCGTTACCTGACCTTTTTTGTTTAATTTGGTGGCGGTTTTGCCGCACACCGCTACGCTTACCGCACCGTCGCAGCGGATGTAATCCGCCTCGCCAGTTATTGTTGTTTCGGCGGTTTTTACACCGGATGCCGAATAGCGGAATATTCTTGTCTGCGCTCCGCCGAATTCGCGCATGGAGATAACTGCGTTGCCGTCTTCATCAAATGAAACGTTGTTGAGCTGATTCTCGCTGAACTCAAGACCGTCGGTGCGCTCCATTTTTTTGTTGTAGATTGCAAACTGATTGTCGCCGACAGCAATTATTCTGCCTGTTCTTGTAATGCAGACGCGAAGCATCATTGAATCGTTGAATTTAACCTCTGAGACGGGCTCGGTTTTGTCTGTGCTGAAGACTACAAGGCGGCTGTAAACAACGGCGTTTCTGACGCCCGATGCAAGAACCGCCAGCTTTTTGCCGTTTTTTGACAGGCAGGCGTCGAGGATTCTTTCATCGGCGCATTTCCATTCAAACAGCGCTTTGCCCGAGGATGAATAAACGGTGATTTTGCTCTGAATATTGCTGCCGCCTTCGGTTGCTACGGCGAAGCTGCCGTTATGTGACAGGCAGGCGGTGAGAATCTTTTCCTGCACGGATATTTCAGTGAGCTTTTCGGTTTTGCTTAAAAGCAGAACATCGCCCTTTGCGATATCGTAGGCGAGGATTCTGCCGTTTTTGACGGAAACGCGGGAGTCGGATGCGTTGAACTGCACGCTGCCCATTGTTCTTGCGCCCTTGGTTAAGAACTGCGCTTCATCGTTATATAAAACAAGTATTTCGCCGCCGACGGGTCTGATTTCTTTTAAACTTAAGCTTTCAACGGTGAGCGGCCAGCCGCCGTTTGACGACGACATAAAGACCTTGCGGAAAGAGTCGGTGACATTTGAAACGGCAACGTTGCCGACCGTGTTGGCGGCAATATAGACTACCGAGAGCACAAGCGCAACAGCCGCTGTGATAAGCAGGGCGTGTTTTAATTTTTTGCGGCGCGGTTTTACTTTGCCGTCTGTTTTATTTTTATTTAAGAAATCAGGTTTTTTGAAATTTATTTTCAACGGATTTCACCTCCGTAACTGACTTTGTTGAGGTAAAGCCCCTGAGGCGGAGCTGTGGGACCTGCAAGGGAACGGTCCTTTGACTCAATAATTGCAGGGATGCTTTCTTCACTTATTTTGCCCTGAGAGACGGCAACAAGGGTGCCGGTGATTATGCGAACCATATTGTAGAGGAAGCCGTTTGCTTCTATTGTGAAGACGACCTCGTCGCCCTGCCTTGACACCTGAGCGTTTGTTACCGTGCGCACTGTGTCTTCAACGCTGCTGCCCGCCGAACAGAATGCGGAGAAATCGTGCGTGCCTGTGAAATGCCTTGCGCAGGTATTAAGCAGATTCTCATCAAGCGGGTATTTGTATTGCCACACCAGACCGTTGAGGAAAGGCGAGGGCACGGGAGTGTTGAGAATACGGTAAATATATTCTTTTGATTTGCAGTCGTATCTTGCGTGAAATTTCCACGGAACCTCTTTGCAGCTTCTGACTGCTATGTCATCGGGGAGAACGGCGTTGAGCGCAGTGACGAGTTTTTCGCAATCAAGCTGTGTTGCCGTTCTTATATTGCAGCAGAACATATTGGCGTGAACGCCCGTGTCGGTGCGGGAGCAGCCCGTGACATTGTCGCGCACACCCGTTATCTGCTGCCAGGAGTCCTGAAATGTCTGCTGAACGGTTGGTGCATTCTCCTGCACCTGCCAGCCGTGATAAGCCCTGCCGTTATATGCAAGTTCGAGCAAAAGATTGCGCACTGCCGGGACTCCTTTCGTTAAATAATCAGATTACCGCCTTGAAAAAATGATTGAGAACAATCACGCCTGCAAGAAGCGCCGAAACAAACAAAGCGGCGATGAAATCACGCGGTTTTAATTTCATCTGCTTCATTCTTGTTCTGCCTTCGCCGCCCGTATAGCAGCGGCAGGTCATTGCGAATGCGAGCTCATACGCTCTGCGGAACGATGAGACCATAAGCGGAACGAAAATGGGGATAAGCGCCTTTGACCTTGCGATAAGACCGCCTGTTTCGAGCTCCGCTCCCCTCGCCTTCTGCGCGTTCATTATGCGTTCAATCTCCTCAACGAGTGTGGGGATGAAACGCAGGGCGAGAGTCATCATCATGGCGAGTGTATGGACTTTGATATGGAATACCGTGAGCGGAGAGAGAAGTCTCTCAATAGCGTCGGTGAGCAATGTGGGGGTTGTTGTGTAGGTCAGAAGGGAGCTGATTACCACAAGAACGATTATTCTCACAGCCATAAAGATTGCGGTGTTTATTCCCTTCTCGGTAAGCTTGAGCGAATGCCATTCAAAATAGGTTGTGCCGCCGGTTGTATAGAAAATATTGAGAACGGCGGTGAAAAGAATAATGATGAAAAGCGGTTTTATGCTTTTCAGAATCATTTTCAGGGGCACCTTTGAAACAAGAACGGCAAAGATTGTAAACACAACCATAAGCGCCAGCGAGAAAAAGCTTTTGCAGAGGAAAACGAAGACGAGGAGCGCAAAAACAAGGATGAACTTCATTCTTGCATCCATCTTATGTAGGAAAGAATTGCCTGTGTAATACTGACCGATTGAAATATCGCTTATCACTGATTGCCGCCCCCCTTCGTCAGATTGCGGAAAGCGGCGAGCGCTTCATCGACGGTAAATACCTCCGGGACATCAAGCCCTCTTTTGCGAAGGGTGAGAAAAATCTTTGTGATTTCGGGAACGTTGAGCCCCATTTCACGCAGTTCTTCATCACGGGAATAGACCTCTTTGGGGGTGCCGAGCATAGCGATTTCCGCTTTATTCAGAACGCAGACCCTGTCGGCGACGCTCGCAATATCCTCCATACTGTGCGAGACTATGATGACCGTGCAGCCCGTTGCGGTGCGGTAGTTTTTAATCATATTGATTAATTCTCTTCTGCCTGCGGGATCGAGACCTGCGGCGGGCTCATCGAGCACGAGCACCTGAGGTTCCATTGACATAACACCGGCTATTGCAGCTCTGCGTTTTTCTCCGCCCGACAAATCGAACGGTGATTTATTGAGGTTCTCTTTTTTTACGCCCGCCATCCCCGCGGCGGTGAGAACTCTTCTTTCTATTTCATCCTGAGGGAGTTTCATATTTTTGGGACCGAAGGCAATATCCCTGAAAACGGTCTCTTCAAAGAGCTGATATTCGGGATACTGGAAGCAGAGGCCGACCTTGAAGCGGGACTGACGGAGAGTCTCTTTGCTCTCAAATATGTTTTTGCCGTCAACAAGCACCTCGCCCTCATCCGGCTTGAGAAGACCGTTGAAGTGGGCAATTAGCGTGCTTTTGCCCGAGCCGGTGTGACCGATTATGCCGAGAGTTTCGCCTTTTTCGACACAAAGATTGATTTTGTTGATTGCGGCAACCTGGTTTTCGGTGCCTTTGAGATAATAGTGAGTTAAGTTTCTGACTTCTACGGCAGGCGTCATTTTGCAGCACCTCCGTATATTTTTATAATCTCCTCAACGGCTTCATCCGCCGTGAGAACGGTCTTTTTTATTCCGAGACGGGAGCAGAACTCCGTTGACTGGGGAACATCGAGACCGCAGCTCTTGACTGCCGCAGTGTTGGAGAACACCTCTTCGGGCGTGCCGTCGAGCACGATTGAACCCCGGTTCATAACGATTACTCTGTCTGCGAGAACCGCCTCATCCATAAAGTGGGTAACCATAATGACGGTTATGCCGAATTCCCTGTTGAGCATACGGACGGTTGAAAGAACATCTGACCTGCCGACGGGGTCGAGCATTGCAGTGGGCTCATCGAGCACAATTACATCCGTGCGCATGGCGAGAACGCCGGCTATGGCTACTCTCTGCTTCTGACCGCCGGAGAGATTGTGCGGCTGCTTCAATCTGAAATCATACATATTCACGGCTTTCAGGGCATCGTCAACCCTGCGCCTGATTTCGGACGGCTCAACGCCGAGGTTTTCGGGGCCGAAGGCGACGTCGTCTTCAACTATGGTGGCGACAATCTGGTTGTCGGGATTCTGAAAGACCATACCTACCTTGCGGCGGATGAGGTCGCCGTTGTCTTCATCGGAGGTAGTCATACCCTCGACGGTTACCTCGCCGGACGAAGGAATCAGAATGGCATTGCACATTTTTGCCAGAGTGCTTTTGCCGGAGCCGTTATGACCGAGCACGGCGATAAATTCGCCTTTTGAGACGGTGAGACTGATATCCTTTAACGCAGGCGAAGGCAGAGGAGCGTTCTCTTCCTCCTCGTCGGCATCGTAGAAATATGTGACATTTTTGAATTCGATAAGTTTTTCGCTCATAAAAGAACCTTTGGTGTTTTTATTTTTCCGAAATCCAGAAGGCGCTCGCTCCGCAGGGAAGAACCCTGCCGGGCTTTGATGAAACGGGAATGCCGATTTCATCGCTGAACGTTTTGCCGCCGAGTCTTCTGCCGGCTGTTTCGGAAAGGATGTATTGCATAACGGAGGGGGAAAGCCCCGTTGTGTAGGAGTTTATAAGCATCATAAGGGCGTTTTCGCTTAAAAGGTTTGTGCAGTTTTCGACGAAGGAATAGACCTCGTTTTCAAGCTTCCAGACCTCGCCGCCCGGACCTCTGCCGTATGAGGGAGGATCCATAATGATTATATCGTAGGTGTTGCCCCTGCGGATTTCGCGGGCGACAAATTTCATACAGTCATCAACAAGCCAGCGCACGGATTTGTCGGCAACGCCCGACAGAACGGCGTTCTCTTTTGCCCAGGCGGTCATACCCTTTGAAGCGTCAACGTGGGTTACGCTCGCGCCCGCCTTGAGTGCGGCGACAGTGGCGCCGCCCGTGTAGGCAAAAAGATTGAGAACCCTGACGGGTCTGCCGGCGTTTTTAATCACCTGTGCGGTATATTCCCAGTTGACCGCCTGCTCGGGGAAAAGCCCCGTATGCTTGAAGCCCATTGTTTTGATATTGAATTTTAAGTCGTTATAACCGACCTGCCAGACATCGGGCATTTTTTTATTGACGCTCCAGCTGCCGCCGCCGGTTGAGGAGCGGTTATAGACGGCGTGGGCGTTATTCCACAACCTGTTTGTTCTGGGAGTCTGCCATATTACCTGCGGGTCGGGGCGCACGAGGATGATGTCGTTCCAGCGCTCGAGTCTTTCGCCGCCGGAGCAGTCGATAAGCTCGTAATCTTTCCAGTTTTCTGCTGTTCTCATAATCAGACTCCGAATTTCTGCTGACCGGGCATGGGTATTCCGAGATGGTTGTATGCCGCCGGGGTTACCACCCTGCCCCTCGGTGTTCTGCTTAAGAAACCGAGCTGCATAAGATAGGGCTCATAGACATCTTCTATTGTTACGGATTCTTCGCCTATAACTGCGGCGAGCGTTTCAAGACCGACGGGACCGCCGTTGTAGTTTTTAATCATTGTGGTAAGAATCAGGCGGTCGATATTGTCAAGCCCAAGCGGGTCAATCTCCATTTTGCCGAGCGCCATTGAGGCGGCTTCTTTTGTGATGACGCCGTCGCATTTAACCTCGGCAAAGTCGCGGGCTCTGCGGAGAAGGCGATTGGCGATTCTGGGAGTGCCTCTTGAACGCGACGCTATTTCGAGGGCGCCGTCTTCATCTATCTTTACGCCGAGAATACCGGCGGAACGGTCAACTATCTTTTTGAGCTCATCGGCGGAATACATCTCGAGACGCAGGATGACACCGAAGCGGTCGCGAAGGGGCGAGCTCAACTGACCGGCTCTTGTTGTGGCACCGACGAGGGTGAAGCGGTTGAGATCCAGCCGGATTGAACGGGCTGAGGGACCTTTGCCGATGATTATATCTATTGCGCCGTCTTCCATTGCGGGATATAAAACCTCTTCAATGGCTCTTGAGAGGCGGTGGATTTCATCAATGAAAAGAACGTCGCCCTGCTCTAAATTTGTCAGGAGAGCCGCGAGGTCGCCGGGTTTTTCGATAGCCGGACCGCTGGTGACTCTGAAATTGACGCCCATCTCGTTGGCGATGATGCCCGCGAGCGTGGTTTTGCCCAGACCGGGAGGGCCGTAAAGCAGAACGTGGTCGAGGGGCTCGCTCCTGTTGCGCGCCGCCTCAATGTAAATTGAAAGATTCTCTTTCGCCTTTTCCTGACCTATATATTCGGAAAGCACTCTGGGGCGAAGGGAGAGTTCAATATCTTCATCTTCGCTGCCGTTATAAGAGGCATCCATAAAACGGGTTTCGAATTCGTTATCCATAATCCGCTCCTGATATTATAGTTTTTTTGCAAGGACGGCAAGCGCCTTGCGTATCATTTCTTCCGCAGAAAGATTCTGGTCGAGTCTGCCTACGGCTATGCTCGCCTCGGAGCGGGAGTAGCCGAATGCGGTGACGAGCGCATCGACGGCATCCTTGCTCGCACTGCTTATGCCGGATTTTGCGGCATCGGCAACAGAGGAGAGAGAGTCGGAGCTCATTGTTACCGAGCCCATTTTGCTCTTGAGTTCAAGCACTATTCTCTGCGCTATTTTTGCACCGACGCCCTGTGCCGAGGTTATTGCCTTGACATCGCCGCTCGAAATTGCAACGGCAAGCTGTGCGGGAGATAAAGCGGAGAGCACTGCCGTTGCCGCCTTGGGACCGACGCCGGACACCGTTATGAGAAGCTTGAAGCATTCAAGCTCTTCTTTTGTGAAAAAGCCGAAAAGGTCGAGGGCGTCTTCGCGCACGGAAAGGTAGGTGTAAACCGTTGCCGTTTCGCCGACGGGCGGAAGGGAGTTTATTGTGGAGAGAGTGGTGTTGATAAGATAGGCAACCCCCGAGCAGTCGATGGCGGCGCTTGATGTGTCTTTCATAACCACTTTACCGGTGAGACTGTAATACATAAAACTACCTCTTGTTAAGATATGTTGAAATTGCCGAGCCGCTTGTGTGGCAGTGGCATATTGCCATGGCGAGGGCGTCTGCGGCATCGTCGGGTTTGGGAATCTTCTGAAGGTTGAGCATTATTCTTGTCATTTCCTGAACCTGTTTTTTCTCCGCCCTGCCGTAGCCGACAACGCTCTGTTTAACCTGCAGAGGGGTGTATTCGAAAATGGGGATATTTCTCTGCTGGGCGGCAAGGACTATTACTCCCCTTGCCTGGGCGACATCAATGGCTGTTTTCTGGTTGGTGTTGAAAAAGAGTTTTTCGATTGCGAGCGCTTCGGGCCTGCAGCTGTCAAGCAGTGCGCAGAGCTGATTGTAAATATGAATAAGGCGGATGTTGAAGGGAGTGTGAGCCTCGGTTGTTATTGCGCCGAAGTCAAGCATACGGAAATGATTGCTTTTATATTCAACAATGCCGTAGCCGACTATTGCGTAACCGGGGTCAATGCCGATAACCGTCATTTTTTATCTTTGTTCCTTTCCCTTATAAGTATTCTCGTCGGTGTGCCTTCAAGACCGAAAACGGCCCTTATCTGATTGTCGAGATAGCGCTGGTAGCTGTAATGGAAGAGCTCCGCATTATTGACGAAATAAACAAATGTGGGCGGTCTTGTTGACGCCTGCGTGACATAATAAATCTTGAGACGTTTGCCCTTGTCTGTCGGGGGCTGAACTCTTGCGGCGGCATCAGCGAGCACCTCGTTCAATTTGCCGGTCGTTATGCGCATGGCGTTCTGGGTATCCACAAATTTTATAAGCTCGTAAAGTCTGTCGAGGCGTATTTTTTCTTTTGCCGAAATAAATATAATCGGGGCGTAGGACATAAATGAAAAATCTTTCATAAGCTTTTTACGGTAGCTGTCCATGGTTTTGCCGTCTTTTTCAACAATATCCCATTTATTGACCGCTATTATGCAGCCCTTGCCCATTTCGTGGGCTATGCCCGCTACTTTGGAATCCTGCTCGGTAAAGCCCTCGGTTGCGTCAATCATAATGACGCAGACGTGTGCTCTTTCAACCGCCATACGGGCGCGGATGACGGAGTATTTTTCTATCTGGTCATAGACCCTGCTTTTGCGCCTTAAGCCGGCCGTGTCGATAAACATAAACTTGCCGAACTCATTTTCGACATAGGAGTCGGTGGCATCTCTTGTTGTGCCGGCTATGGAGGAGACAATCATTCTCTCTTCACCGAGCACGGCGTTTACGAGGGATGATTTGCCGACGTTGGGCTTGCCTATGACGGCAACTTTGATGTATTCATCCTCCTCGCCGTCATCGTCGGAGTCGGGAAGATATTTGCAGACCTCGTCGAGCAGGTCGCCCGTGCCGAGACCGTGAACGGATGAAACGGCAACGGGATCGCCCAGACCGAGATTGTAAAACTCATAAAAATCGGCGGGCAGGTCGCCTACGGTGTCACACTTGTTGACGCAGAGGACTATGGGCTTGCCGCTTTTCTGAAGCATGGCGGCAACATCCATATCGGTGGCGACAACTCCCGAGCGTAAATCGGTAACGAGGATGATGACCTCTGCGCTGTCGATTGCAAGCTCCGCCTGACGGCGCATTTGCGACAGGATAATGTCATCTGAATAGGGCTCGATGCCGCCTGTGTCAACGAGCATAAACTTTTTGCCGCACCACTCACACTCGCCGTAAATTCTGTCGCGCGTGACGCCCGGGGTGTCATCGACTATTGCGGTGCGCACGCCTGTCAGTTTGTTGAAAAGCGTGGATTTACCGACGTTTGGGCGGCCTACTATTGCTACTACATTGTTCATTGTGTTCTCCTTCCGCTGCCGGAAATCAGTCTTCAATGAGTTCCGACAGAAGCACCGCTCCGTCATTGGGGACCGGAGACACTTTGACTCCGAGCGCCTGCTGAAGCTGTGATAAAGTCATATCGTCAAGAAATCTGTCATCTTCTTTTCTCAGGGAGACCTCGGGGATGATGATTTTCTGCCCGAGGGAAACGTCTTTGAGTGTGTCGAAATAATCCTTGCCGCTGAGAAGACCCGCAACCGTAACAGTGGGACCGAAAAGTCTGTTGCGGACCTCGCAGACATCAATTTGCAGATTTTCAAATTTATTCTGCGCCGCTTTTGCAAGTTCGCAGACGAGGGGATAAGCGGCGACACCCGTTGCCCAGGTGATTTTTCTTTTTTGAGAAACGGCCGGGGAAGGTGCGCTTTCGAGCGCCTGCATAAACTCGCTTTTAAGGAGCGACCATAGACCTACTCCGTTTTCAAGCTGGGGGTAGTCGCCGTAATAATTCTCGCCTGGAATCGGGCGCTGCGCCTGGATGAAAAACTCATCGGCGGCGTAGGCGACGGGGTAACCGCCGTTTTCGGTCAGAGTGCGGTTGAATTCATCTATTGTGTCGATAACTCTGCCCGCTTCTTCGGGAGTGAATAAGCGGAGATTTGCAAGCCCCTGCCTGTGGCAGGTTATGCCGACCGGCACTGCCGCTATGCTCTGCACGGCAGGGATGAGTTTTGCAAGTTCGCTCAGACTGTAATCAAGCTCGGCTCCGTCGTTTATGCCTGGGCAGAGAACGAGCTGGGTGTTGAGGGTTATGCCTGCATCCGCAAGCTTTCTGATGAATCTCAGGGATGTGCCCGCATTTGGGTTTTTCATCATTTCAACGCGGAGTTCCGGATTCATAGTGTGAACGGATATATTAATGGGGCTTATATGCATGGTGATGATTCTGTCAATTTCATCCTCGCTCATATTTGTAAGCGTGATGTAATTGCCGAAAAGGAAAGAAAGGCGGGAGTCGTCGTCTTTGAAATACAGACTGTCGCGCAGACCCTCAGGGAGCTGATCGACAAAGCAGAAAACGCATTTGTTTTTGCAGGCGTGCTGACTGTCCATAAGATAGGTTCTGAATTCAAGACCTATGTCATCCGCCTCGTCTTTTCTGATTTTTATTTTTTTGACCTTGCCGTCTTTTTCAACTTCAAGAACGAGCTTTGATTCATTGAGATAAAAACGGTAATCAAGCACATCGGAAATTGTGTGACCGTTGATGCTCAGCAGAGTGTCGCCGCCGCAGATATGCTTTTTTTGCGCAACGCTGCCCGGAGTTACGGACTCAATTCTGACTGCCAACGCTCACACCTCCCCGCAAAAGTTATAAAAACCCATATTAAAGCATTATAGAATATATCACAAAATGAAATGAAATGTAAATACTTTTTATAAATAAAATATTAATAGATTATAAATAATTGCAGATGAAAAAACCGCAGCCGTGCGGCTGCGGATGGCTGATTTGTTATTCTTTATACATTTCACTGTAACTGAATTCGGTTAAGCTGCCGCCCTTTTCAACGTGAAAACAGCGTCTGCCGAGAGAGAAAATGTATTTGTCGTGTGCGAGGGAATCGGAATAGACATCGACGACCTCGGCATCGGGGAACTGCTCTTTAAAGCGCCTGACTTTTTCATCACAGCGGCAGTTTCTGCCGGTAATCTCACCTGTTTTTCTGTTGTGTTTTGTGCAGATGAGGCAGTCAAATTCAAGGCGTTTTGCGATTTCTTCAAGCAGGAAGTCGGGGCTTGCGCTTATTACGACCGAAAACCTTTTGCGATTTTCTTTTCTGCAGCGGTCGAAGACCTTTTTTTCGTATCTGTTCCAGAACTTTACCGCCGCCTTTTCAAGCGGAATTGAGCGGATGAAGCCGAAGGCGTATTTTTTCATTTTCGCAACGTTTTTTTCGATAAGACCGAAGCGGATTATTCCGTAAGCGGCGTATGGCGCGAAAACAATTATGTAGGGATAGTGGACAAAGCTCCACAGACAAAACAGCGAGCCGGTGTCAAAGGGCACCATTGTTTTGTCAAAATCATAAATATCAAGTTCCATTAAAGCTCCTCAGAAAGAAATTACCACCTTGTGTTTGCCGGTGCCGGTTCTGACTTTGAGAATTCCGCCTTCGCCGCCTTCCGCCTGAACGAACTCATACTCGCCGTCGGTGTCAATGCGGGCGGGGTTTTTATGAACGAAAACCTCGGTGGGCTCTTTAAACTCGTAGCCCTGGGTGTATTTTAGAATGAATGTTCCGCTTTCGCGGTCGGTTCTGTAGCTGTCAATTGTGCCGGTGACCGCAACGGGAGCGGTGCGCACCAGACTCTCCATAATAACGGTGTCGAACATTTCGCTTGTATAAGCCCAGTAGGTCTGACCCCACTGGTTCTCGTCGAATTTGTCGAGCAGGAAGTTTATGTGGTTTAACCAGGTTTTATCTTCATTGCCGCCGCTGCCGCCCCATTCGCCGACAAAGACTGGAACGTTCAGGCGTTTTTGTGTGCGCCTGTGCTCGTCAAAGATGGCGCCCGTGCGAGAGTTGCTGGCGTATTTGTAATCGGGAGTGTCAACCATTAAATCATAGCCGTGAGGCGCAAAACAGAGCTGGCTCTCGCGCCTGCCGTTAACGGTGACGGCGGGAGTTGAGCAGGGTATGGAAAGGTTGGAATAATAGCAGTTTTCCATAATAATTATGCCTTTGTCGGTTACCTCGCGGATTGCGGACGCCGCCCTGTTAAGAAATGGTGAATAGTAATTCTCATCAAAATCCTTTATGATTTTTCCGCCGCCGCGGGTGACTATCTGACTGAAAAACTCTGGATCTTCAAACTGGTCGAGCACCTTGTGGCGAGTTTCGCCCTTAAGGGCGTTTTTGATGAGCTGAACTCTGTGAACGCGGCGGTCAAACATACCAGAGAGAACAACGCTGCCTATGAGCTTGCGGAAGACCTTGCCGCCGGGTGTGCCGGGGAAGGGCTCGTTCATAATATCAAAGCCGAAAAGGGATGAATAGTCCTTGAACTCCTCTGCAAGATATTTCCACATATTGCAGTAGTGCTCCTGAATCGGTTTGCCGCAGATTATATCGTTTGCCCAGAAATGGTCAAAGCATCTGTGAATCGCCCTGCCCCAGAAATAGCCCTCTGCCCAGACGAATTTTGTCGGCCTGAATTTGTAGCCGTCGGTCATACACGCCCACATCGGAGCGCCGTCGCCCGCATCTGCGGGACCGCCGTATAAATCCTGGTGCATATCGAGGAAGAAATAGATGCCGTGTTTTTCGCACAGGTCCGCCACCTTTTTGACCTTTGCGATATACTCCTCATCATATTTGCCGGGCTGAGGTTCAACGCCGTCCCAGGTGAGGCCGAGACGCACAAGGTTGAAACCGCATTTTTTGAGCTTTACAATAAGGTCTTCGTCAAAATCGAGGTTGTAAACCTTTGCCGTTTTTTCGGCGTTGGCAACACCCTTGTCGCACAGGTTTATGCCGTTGAATATTCTCTGCCTGCCGGATTCGTCAACAAAGCGTTCGCCTTTTGTGAAAATGCGTTCCATAGTGCGTTCTCCTTTTTGTAAATGGAATATAGAATATTTTATCATTTTTCGCTTGTATTTGCAACATATAATGATTGACGGTAAATAATTCATTATGATATATTAAAATCAGAGGTGTTTGATTTGAAATTCAGCATTGACGGTTTCGTGATAAAAGCGGCGGCTCCCGAGGAGAAAAAAGCGGCTTTTCTGTTTGCGGATGAGCTTGAAGCGAGAGCGGGAAAGCGCCCTGCAATAACAGACACAGGCGACTCGTTTTCGTTTGCTTTCAGCTGCCGTGAAATGAAGAGCAGGGACTGTTTCTCAGTCTGCGAAGAAGACGGTAAAATCACTGTTTTTGCCCAGGGAATCCGCGGGTTTATCTACGGATTTGCCGCATTTCTGAAAAATTGCATTTTTGAGGGCGGAGAGTTTGAAACGGAGTGCAGTATTTCGGGTGATTACTCTCCCTGTAAAGAGATACGCGGACATCAGCTCGGTTACAGAACGACACCGAACACCTACGATGCGTGGAGCTACGAGGACTACCGCAGATACTATATTGACATTATGCTTATGGGGTGCAACACGGTTGAGCACATCCCGTATGAAAACGGAAAATCACGAAGAAACGCGCTTATGAAATATGACGAGGAGGAATTCCTTGCAGAAGCGTGCCGTATGGCTGACGAGCTTGACCTTGACGTGTCGCTGTGGTATCCGAATGCCGACGGCGAAACGGACGAAACGGCGGCGCAAACGAGAAAAAAGCTTGTTGAAAAGCTGCCGAGGGTAAATGTGATTTTTCCGCCCGGAGGAGACCCCGGAGACCTGCCTGCAAGGGATTTTCTGAAAAGGTGCAAAGCAATAAGCAAGTCCGTTAAATCGGTCAGCAAGGATATAAAGATTTTCCCCTCCGCCCAGGCACCGCACGGCATTGAGGGCTGGGGCGACGAGTTTGTAAAATGCCTTGAGGATGACAGCGAGGGCATTGACGGAATCATCATGGGGCCGAACCATGCCTTCCCGCTTGATGTGCTGAGAAAAAAAGTTCCCGGGCATCTGCCGATAAGATTCTACCCGGACATTACGCACAATCTGCGGTGCGAATACCCTGTTCATTTTGACAGGGATGACTGGCACTATGCGCTTTGCGCGGGCTTAAGCAGGGAATGCACAAATCCGAGACCGTTGGAGTATGCTTATCTTCACTCGCAGACGAAGGATTTTGTGTGCGGAAGCGTCAGCTATTCGGAAGGAATAACCGATGATGTCAACAAATTCGTATGGAGCAGTCTTGATTATGACGACAATCAGAGTATCAAAGGCATTTTGCAGGACTATGCAAGACTGTTTTTTGCAGGCGTTCCTTCGTATATCATTGCCGAAGCAATTCTGAAACTTGAAGAAAACTGGTATGGTGACCCGGCGGAAAATGAGGGTATTGACAAAACTCTCGGAATATTCCGTTCGCTTTCGGAAAAATATATATTTTTAAATAAAAACTGGCGCTTCAATCAGCTGTTTTTCAGGGCGCTGTGCGATTGGCTGATAAGGCACAGGAGAATTTTTGAAAACTCTCTTATTGAGAAGGCGAAATCACTTGTAAATCAAGGTAATTTGCAGGAGGCAAAAGCGGTTCTGCAGACAGATTATGACTGGGAATACAAGGCAGCAAGAAAAGAAATTGACGCTCTGGCGGCTCTGCTCTTTGATGAAATCGGACTGCAGCTTGACGTTGAAAACTACCACGCGGACAGCTGGGAGCGGGGCGCTGTGCTTGAGACAATAGACCTGCCCGTCACCGACAGGGCGTGGCTGCTGGGCAGATTTGAATATGCAGAAAGATCTGACAGCGAAAAAAAAGACGGGTTTATAAAAAGAGTATTCAACCGCAACCGTGTTGAGAGCGATGAGTTTTATTATTCCGTTGCCGAGGACGGGCTTGCGGGGACGGGCGAACCGCAGGAGGGCGAGGTTTACATAAACGTTCAGGCGGACAGACCTGATGTAAACAACGGGCAGATGCCCTGCTGTATGTTCAAGGTGTTTGACAACTACTCATTTTATCTGACGGCAGAGGGTTTTTCGCCCGGCAGGGATTACCGGCTTATTGTGACATTTGCGGACAGAAACTATGACGGCGCAGGTATTTTTAAAATAACCGCAAACGGAAAAACCGTTTATGAGGGCGGATTGCCCGGCGGCGAAAAGAACGCGGTTTATGATGAGGAAATGCTGTGCAGGGGCTTTATGTCAAGAGAGTATCCCCTACCTGCGGATGTGTTTGAGGACGGACGGCTCCGGCTTGTTATGCAGGAGGAAAAAATCGGCGTTATGATAAGCGAGCTCAGAATAATCAAGCTGTGAGGTGCTTTTTTATATGAATAAAATAATTGCGTTTTTTCTTGCGGTTTTTGCGTTTTTCGGGAGTGTTTTTAATGAAATATCATTAAAGATAAACGACATATTCAACAATTACACATTTGAAATAGACGCATCGCAAAAGAGTGAAGCGCTGCCGAATGTTTCATCCAACCTTACGGTGTGGAGCATTGAGGGCAACCCGTTTTTGAACCCGCAGATATCGGATGAATACAACATTTTTGAATTTGTCGAATATGTTGAGCTTATGCAGTGCACGGGAGGCAGCAGACAGAGGGATTTATTCAAAGACCCTGCCGACGCTTCCGTTACCGACGACTACGATTTTTCAAGACTGATAAACAACTGCAGGGGCATTATTGAGCTGGGTGCAAAACCGTATCTCAAGCTCGGAAGCGTGCCGCTTAAATATACCGAAAACTCAAATACGGATGCGATGTTCGGCACTAATATTTACCCGCCCGATGACTATGATGTTTATTACAACTATATTGCCGCCTGCGCCCGCGCGCTTGTTGAGGAGTTCGGCAGAGAGGAACTGCTGACGTGGCGGTTTGCCGTAATGACGGAGTTTGAAAACTCAGACTGGTTCATGGCAAAAAACGGCGACCCGAAGGAAACTTGTGAAGCGTATTGCAGGCTTTACGACTACACGGTTCAGGCGCTTATTGACGAGATAGGCGAAGACGTATTTGTCGGCGCTCACGCAATGGCGGTTACCGAAGGGCTCTGGGATGAAAGGGATTTTATCAAGCACTGCGCCCAGGGAACGAATTACAAAACCGGCAAAAAGGGCTCGCACATTGACATGCTGACGGCATCGTTCTATGACCTGAAGCCGGGCGAATACACCAAGGGCTTAACACCGGCACAGACAATAGAACACTTGCGGAAAGCGGCTGAGGAATACGGGCTGAATAATCTTGTTTACGGCTTTGACGAGGGCAGAATTCTCAGCGGAACGCCGGGAAAGGATTCCGACGCCCTCAATGCAAGAATCACGGGCTACACCTATCAGGCGGCCTATGATGCGAGAATGGCAAAAATTATGTTTGACAACGGCATTTCATATTTTTCCGCCTGGCAGTATATGACAGACGGAATGTCAACGGGAATACCGACCGTCAGCTATTATGTCGCAGAGCTTGCCTCGCACTTCAAAAATGCAAAGGCGGTTGCTTCAAAGAAGGTCGGAAAAGGGCTGCAGCCCGGCACGGAGGTTGAAATATCCGCGGCGTTTGATGAAGAGAACGGCGTGTTGAGGGTTATGGCATATAATTTTAAAAACGATATAAATTACAGCAAAACCGCAGACCTGAATTTCAGAATAAACGCCCCGCAGTTTGACGGCAGGGAGGTCAGGGTAACGGCTTATGTTATTGACGACGACTGCAATTTCTTTGACGAGTGGGTAAAGGACAGAGAGGTTTACGGAATCACCGATGACTGCTCCGCCTGGTCGCCGGACGACCCGATACTCGGCAGCACCGCAACGCTGACGGACCAGCGTGCGAGAGACATATATTTTAATGAGCTGCACGAAAAATACGAGGAGTGCGCAAAACTTGAGCCGGTTGAAACGACTGCAAAGGTTGAAAACGGAAAACTGAATCTTGACATAACACTCAACCCGAATGCTGTTGTGTTCTATGAAATCACTCCCGTCTGATTAACATAATCATTTTCATATTTATTCAATATTAACTCACCCGAAAAGGAGGTAATCTTATGCCGCATTCATCAGGCGGAGGTTCACACGGAGGAGGTTCGCACGGCGGCGGTGGCTCGCACGGCGGGCATTCATCATCGGGCTCACGTTCCATGCCGACGGCGAGCAGAAAATATTTTGCCGGCGCAACGCCCTATGTCCGCTACCACAACGGCAGAACGGATATTCTCTATGCAGACCGCGACATAACGAAAACGAAGAAGCAGGATTATCTCTCAAACCTGTTTACCATTGTGGTAATCTCGCTTTTTATGGCGTTTTTTGCGTTTATGTCTTTAGACTCAATCCTGGGAGTTTTCAGAACGCCGAAAAAGCTGACGGTTGACTACGACACAGCCATTGTTATTGAAGACAATCTGGGAGTTATCACCGACAGGGCAGCCATGGAGAAAACGCTCTCCGCCTTTTTTGACAAAACGGGAATCACGCCTGCGGTTATCACCGTTACAAACGAGAGCTGGCGCAACTATTCAAATCTTGAAAACTACGCCTATGACCTGTATGTCAACAGGTTTGACGATGAAAAGCACTGGCTTATTGTGTATTCCCAGCAGGCGGACGCAAGCGGTTCCGGCTTTGTTGACTGGTATTGGGAAGGCATGCAAGGCGACGACACGGACAACATACTCAACGATTACTCCACAGGTCTTTTCATCGACCTTATGCAGAAATATCTTACGGCTGATTCAAAATACACGGTTGAGAGGGCGATAAGACTCTCGTTTGAACAGATTACGCCGCAGATAATGGAGCGTCACGTCAACTGGCAGGATGCAAAGGACGCCATACTCGTTCTGCTTATTATGGCGGCAATGTGGGTCTTCCCGGTGTTTTTCAGCATTATGAATATTATCAAAATGAAGAACTACAAGGATTATCAGAAGGTGCCCTCTGTTGACGGCAAGATTCTTATTCAGGAAACCTGCGACTACTGCGGCGGAGTTTATGTTGTGGGCACCTGCCTCAACTGCCCTCACTGCGGCGCCTCCGTGAAAGCGTATAATCCTGTTGACCCGGCGAGATACGGTTATGACCCGGACAGGTATGAACAACAATAAGGTTGTAAAAAACACATTTTAAGTTTATAATAATATTCCGAATTATTATGAAACAAGGTAGTTTTTATGTTTGTTGACATTGCTAAAATTAAAATAAAGGCGGGCGACGGCGGCAGAGGTGCCGTCAGCTTCCGCCGTGAGAAATATGTTGCGGCAGGCGGTCCAGACGGCGGCGACGGCGGCAGAGGCGGAAACATTGTTTTTCAGGTTGACAACAATCTTTCGACCCTTGCAGATTTTCGCTACAAGCGCAGCTACAAGGCAAAAAACGGCGAGCCCGGTCAGGGCGGAAGGAAGAACGGCAAAAGCGCCGAAGATCTGATAATCAAGGTGCCGAGAGGCACGGTTATACGTGAAGTTGAGAGCGGAGCCGTTATGTCGGACATGTCTGACGACGAACCGTTTATTGCCGCAAAGGGCGGCAGAGGCGGCTGGGGCAACACGCATTTTTCGACCCCCACACGCCAGGTGCCGAGATTTGCAAAGGACGGCACGCCCGGCGAAGAGTGGGAAATTACGCTTGAGTTAAAGCTGCTTGCAGACGTCGGTCTGCTCGGCTTCCCCAACGTTGGTAAATCGACATTTATCTCGGTTGTCAGTGAAGCGAAACCGATAATCGCCGACTACCATTTCACCACAATCACTCCCGTTCTGGGCGTTGTTGACATGGGAGGCGGGAACTCCTTTGTTATTGCGGACATCCCCGGTCTTATTGAAGGAGCGAGCGACGGCGTCGGTCTCGGGCACGAGTTTTTGCGACACGTTGAGCGCTGCAGAATGCTTGTGCATATTCTTGACGCCGCAGGCAGCGAGGGCAGAGACCCGATTGAAGATTTTGAGGCAATAAACGCAGAGCTAAAAAAATTCAACGAGGAGCTTGCGCAAAGGCCGCAGATTGTTGTTGCAAACAAGATTGACCTTGCAGAAGACAAACAGATTGAACGTCTGAAAAACTATATTGAAGGCAAGGGCTATAAATTCATGACGATGTGCGCTCCGATTACCGAGGGCACAAAGGAGGTTATAAACGAGGTATGGAAATGCCTTGCCGACCTGCCTCCCGTGAAAAGATATGAAACGGAAAAAATACCCGCAACCTTCTTTGAAAAGAAAAAGGATGACGGGTTTACAATCCGTGTTGAAGACGGAGTATATTTTGTTGATGCGCCGTGGCTGCTTAAAATACTTGCAAGAACCGACCTTGACGATTACGAGTCGCTGCAGTATTTTGAGCGTGTTCTGCAGTCATCCGGCATAATTGCCGCACTCATTGAAAAGGGCATTCAGGAAGGGGATACGGTTTCTATCTATGACCTGGAATTTGATTTCGTTTATTAAAAGAAAAAGGCGTGTTGCGCCTGAAACCGCCGTGTCTGAGGCAGACCCCCCTGCCGGTATTTCCCCTGACGAGCTCACGCCGCTTGACCTTGCTTTTGCGGGCGATGCGGTTTACGGGCTGCTTGTGCGCGAATACCTGCTCAAAGGCGGCAGCAGACCCGTAAAGGAGCTGCACACTCTGGCGGTTGAGATGGTGCGTGCCGAGGCGCAGGCGAAGGCGGCTCATATCATTATGCCGCTGCTCTCACCAAATGAAACCGCAGTTTACAAGCGAGGAAGAAACGCCAAGGTAGGCGGTATTCCGAAAAGCGCAACGCCGGGCGAATACCACAGTGCGACGGGGCTTGAGACGCTTTTCGGGTGGCTGTATTTAAACGGAGACGGCGACAGAATTGAAAAGCTTTTTGACGCAATTTGCGAAGGTGAAAAAAATGAAGATTAAAGCTCCTTCAAAGCAACAGACGCTTCAGTTCATAAAAGATAACCTTTTATGGATTCTCGGCTGTTCAATTTATTCAATTTCGCTAAACTGTTTTGCCGTGCCGAACAATATTGCGCAGAGCGGTATTTCGGGACTTGCGATTGTTGTGAATTATCTGCTTAAGGATTTTTCGCTCGGCACGATAAACTTTGTTTTAAACCTTCCCCTGCTCATTCTCGCATTTATATTCATCGGCAAAGCTTTTGTCGGCAAAACTCTGTGGGTTGTTGCCCTGCTCTCCGCCGCTCTTGACATCTGGGGTAAAATCCTTCCCGTTTACAAGGGCGAGGACAAACTTCTTGTGGCACTCATCAGCGGTCTGCTCTCCGGCATTGGTCTTGCGCTTGTTATTATGACGGGCACCACCACGGGAGGCACGGATATTATAGGACGGCTTGTTCACAAGCGTTGGCAGCACATTCCGATAGGCAGAGTTATAATGATAAGCGACGCGGTTGTGGTAATCACGGCGGCAGTTGTGTTCCGCAACATTGAGAGCGCTCTTTATGCGGTTATTGTTATTTTTGTGAGTTCAACCGTAATAGACAAGATAAATTACGGTATGGGTAACGGCAAAATGCTTATGATTATTACCGAAAAGGGCGATGAAATATCTTCTGAAATAACGACGAGAACCACTCGCGGAGTAACGAAGGTGCCCGTTGAGGGAGCGTATTCCGGCGAAAACAAGCAGATGCTTGTGTGCGTTGTGCGCGACCACGAGGTTCAGAAAATGAATAAAATCATCAAATCTGTTGACCCGCAGACATTTATAATAATCAGCGAAGCAAATGAAATTCTGGGTAAAGGATTCCGCAAGCCGCTTTAAAACTTGACACGGTTTAATTGTTTGATATATAATAATATAGTTAAATAAATCAAAGTGAGGTTTTTTTATGTCAGGCCATTCAAAATGGAGCACCATAAAACGAAAAAAAGAAAAGACCGACAACGCAAGAGCGAAGGTCTTTACAAAAATCGGCAGAGAGATTGCCGTTGTTGTTCGTGAAGGCGGACCCGACCCCGCTTCCAACTCAAAGCTCAAGGAAGTTATTGCAAAAGCGAAGGCAAACAACGTTCCCAACGACAACATTGAAAGAATAATCAAAAAAGCCGCCGGTGAAGACAGCGACAAGAAATATGAAGAAATCGTCTATGAGGGCTACGGCCCCAAGGGCATAGCCGTTATTGTCGAAGCGCTCACCGACAACCGCAACAGAACAGCCGGCGACGTCCGCCACTATTTTGACAAATACGGCGGAAATATGGGTCAGAGCGGCAGTGTCTCGTTCATGTTCACAAAGCAGGGCGTAATCGTGCTTGAACAGGAAGGAATCGACGAGGAAAAGCTTATGGAGGACGCTCTTGAAGCGGGCGCCACCGACTTTCTCACAGACGACGGTATTTTTGAAATACGCACAGACCCCTACGATTGCGGCGCAGTCAGCAGTGCGCTGGCGGACAAGGGCTACACATTCCTTTCGGCGGATGTTGCCTACATCCCCTCAAGCTATGTTGCGCTCACCGACCCCGACGACATTACCGCCATGGGCAAGATGCTCGAGATGTTTGAAGACAACGACGACATTCAGGGCGTGTGGCACAACTGGGAGAATGCGGACGACGCGGAATAATATTCCTGTTTTATAAAAAAAGAGCACGGGCAAAACCCGTGCTTGTTTTTTGTTTTGTTTATTTGGGGAATTCTTTTTTGAGGGCTTTTTCGGTTCTGACGATTGAGATGCCGACGAGGATGCCCTGAACCGACAGAAGCAGACCGCTGAGCAGAACAAGGGTATTCTCGGATGAATTGAGGAAAAATATCTGAACGGCGGCGGTTGCAACCAGTGTTACGGCGCCGAGTTTTTCCCAGAGTCTGCCGATATAGTTATGGGCGAAGCGCCAGGTTTCTTCATTCTTCATAGAGCGTCGCGTGCGGTAGCCGATAACTCTGTTGATTTTTTTCGGACAATGCTTATGCATAAGAATCCCGCAGACGAGAAAGATTGCCGGCACAATAAGGTTGCAGGCAAAAAGATACCATCTGAACCAGGTCAAAACAATAACCTCCTTTGGCTTTTACATCATTTAAGACAGGACATTATTGCCTCTTTATAGGTTGTGTAAGGGTCTCTCGGCTCGCCCAGGAATGTTTTTTCGACAACTCCGTTTTTAATAATGAGCGTGTAGGGAATGCCGTTTGTGGGATAGAGATCCCCTACACTGCCGTTTTCATCGTATGCGACATTGAAGGTATAGCCGTTGTCTTTGACGAAAGAATCAACGGTTGACTTGTTTTCTCTGCAGTTGACGGCTACGATTTCGACGCCGTCGATTCTTTCGTTTTTGAGCTTTTCAAACACGGGCAGTTCGTCGCAGCAGGGCGGGCACCAGGTTGCCCAGAAGTTGACGAGAACTACCTTGTCTTTGTTTTTGGAAAGATTGAAACTTGTGCCGTTGTTGAGCTTAACCGTAAAATCGGGTGCCTGCACGCCCTCGGTCAGCGCTTCACCCGAACCGCCGACCTTTTCGGTGTGCGGGCGGAATACTAAAAATCCGACGGCGGCTATAAGGCAGATAACAATTATAATTCCTTTTTTCACGGCCGGACCTCCTTATATAAATTACATTAATATCAATCAATAGACATCGGATTCGATATAATCGACGCCGAGCGATTTACAGTAGGCGAACGAGAGAGGGTCGTTTGCCGTCCAGAGACCGACCTCAAGACCCCGCGAGTGGAACTGCTCTATCATCTCTTCGGTGATGACATTGTAGTCGCAGTCGATTGAGAAGCCGTAATCGAAGCATCTCTCATAGCCCTCGTCGCCCGCGCCATAGGTGAGCATAATGCGAAGGTCGGGGAAAAGCTCGTGCGCTCTGATGAGATTGTCGAAGTTGAAGGACTGAAGAATGCATTTGTCGAGGGAGTAAATATCCGCCGCCATATCGAAAATCTCTTTGACCTGTTCCTCATTGAAATCGCCCTTGAGTTCAATGAAGCAGATCATATTGTTCTCTTTCATAATTTCGAGATAGCGCTCATAAGTGCAGAGATAAACATCTTCAAAAGTTTTCGTCTGCCTGAGCGGCTGAGCGGTAAGCTCGGCAAAGGTGTGGTCGGCGACCTCAAGCTCTGTGCCGTCTTTGAGAACGACGCTGCTGTTGTGGTTTGTGACATAGACGCCGTCGGATGTTACGCGGATGTCGGTTTCCGCTCCGCCGGAGCCGTGCTTTGCCGCGCCGATAAACGCGGACTCGGTATTCTGGAAATACCTTGAGGAATAACCTCTGTGAGCTATCATACAAACATCCATTTTTTCTCCTCCTCCGAATAAACCGCCGAAAGCGGTGAAAATTGACATAATAAAAGCCGCGAGCATTTTGAAAAACAATGCAGCAGTCACAATAATACCCCCGATTGAATCATTATTAATTTACCGGATTATACCATAAAACGGGCTTTTTTTCAATACAGGAAGAACTTTATTGACTTTTTTTCATAAAATGTGGTATAAACATTTGACAAACACAATATTTTGTGGTAGATTATTAAAAGCAATTAATAAAATTGTATATTAACAGGAGGAACAAAATTATGTCATTTAACGGTTTCATTATGCTTATTGAGCACATTGCAGGTTTTTGCCAGGAAGTCGCAGCACATCTTGATGACTTCGTTCTTACCGACATCCCCGGAACACTTGCTCAGATCGGTGAATATTTCACCAATTTCTTCGGTTATCTTGCGTAATCAGACTTAAAAGCAGGCACCTTCTTTATTGAAGGTGCTTTTTTCTTTGCTTTGATGACATTACAATTTTTTAACAAAATGTAAAGTTTATTAAATTTTTATTAAAGAAAGTCCCGATTGTTTGACAATGTAACACAGCGGATGTAAAATTAAATTGCAAATAAAATTGCAAAATCTATAAACGGAGGACCTAATAATGGATATCGCTGCATTTGTAAACCAGGCACTTGAATTTGCAAAGAACCTCACCTCTTTCCTTGGCGAGTTCGAAGCATCAGGAATCATCGAGCAGGTTAAGACTTTCCTTACCGGTATCGATTTTTCAGCCATCACAAACCTTCTTGGCAGCCTTTCAGGTATTTTCGGTGCTTAATTAAACATTTGAATACCCAACAAAGAACTCCGCGAAAGCGGAGCTTTTTGTTTTTATAAATGTTTAAACTATATGTATATGTGAAACTCCCCGACTCTATGAGAGCCGGGGAGCTGTTTTTGTTTTGATTTGCTTAAAGCAATCAGTTCTTCTCTGCGATTGCTGCCTGTGCTGCAGCAAGGCGGGCGATGGGAACGCGGAAGGGTGAGCAGGAAACATAGTCAAGACCTATGTTGTGGCAGAACTCAACTGATGTCGGGTCGCCGCCGTGCTCGCCGCAGATACCGCAGTGAAGCTTCGGGTTGACGGGTTTGCCGAGGTCAAGAGCCATCTTCATAAGTTTGCCTACGCCGCTCTGGTCGAGTTTTGCAAACGGATCGCTCTCGAAGATCTTGGTGTCATAGTAAGCGGTAAGGAACTTACCTGCGTCATCACGGCTGAAGCCGAATGTCATCTGAGTAAGGTCGTTTGTGCCGAAGCAGAAGAAGTCAGCCTCTGTTGCGATTTCGTCAGCCGTAAGAGCGGCTCTGGGAATCTCAATCATTGTGCCTACTTCATATTCAAGGTTTACGCCTGCAGCTGCGATTTCAGCGTCTGCGGTTTCAACAACAACCTTCTTGACGAATTTGAGCTCTTTGATTTCGCAAACAAGCGGAATCATGATTTCGGGCTTGACAGTCCAGTCGGGATGTGCCTTCTGAACGTTGATGGCTGCGCGGATAACTGCCTTTGTCTGCATTGCTGCGATTTCGGGATATGTAACTGCAAGACGGCAGCCGCGGTGACCCATCATGGGGTTGAACTCGTGGAGACCTGCGATGAGGTTCTTGATGAATTCAACGCTCTTGCCCTGTGCTTTTGCAAGCAGTTCGATGTCGGCTTCTTCAGTGGGAACGAACTCATGAAGAGGAGGATCAAGGAATCTGATTGTAACGGGGCAGCCCTCAAGTGCTTCATAGAGAGCTTCGAAGTCGCCCTGCTGATAGGGAAGAATCTTGTCAAGAGCTGCTTCTCTTTCTTCTTTGGTGTCAGCGCAGATCATCTCGCGGAATGCGGCGATTCTGTCTGCCTCGAAGAACATGTGCTCTGTGCGGCAAAGGCCGATGCCTTCTGCGCCGAGTTCGCGTGCCTTTTTGGCATCTGCGGGAGTGTCGGCGTTTGTGCGGACCTTAAGCTTTCTGTATTTGTCGGCGAGGGCCATAATTCTGCCGAATGTGCCGGCTATCTGAGCGTCAACGGTGGGGATGATGCCGTCATAGATGTTGCCGGTTGAGCCGTCGATTGAAATATAGTCGCCCTCGTTGAAGGTTTTGCCTGCAAGGGTGAACTTCTTGTTTTCTTCATCCATAGCGATGTCGCCGCAGCCCGAAACGCAGCATTTGCCCATACCGCGGGCAACAACGGCTGCGTGTGAGGTCATACCGCCGCGAACGGTGAGGATGCCCTGTGCTGCCTTCATGCCGGTGATGTCTTCAGGTGAGGTTTCAAGACGGACAAGGATGACTTTTTCGCCTCTTGCGTTCCATGCGTCAGCATCGTCAGCTGTGAAAACAACTTTGCCGCATGCAGCGCCGGGTGATGCGCCGAGACCTTTGCCGAGAGGAGTTGCCGCTTTGAGTTCTTTTGCGTCAAACTGAGGGTGAAGAAGAGTGTCAAGGTTTCTGGGGTCAATCATCATGACGGCTTCTTCTTCGGTCTTGTGACCTTCGTCGATGAGGTCGCAGGCAATCTGAAGAGCGGCGGGCGCTGTTCTCTTGCCGTTGCGGCACTGAAGCATATAGAGTTTTTTGTTTTCAACGGTGAACTCCATATCCTGCATATCGTGATAGTGGTTCTCAAGGATTTCGCAAACCTCGATGAACTGCTTGTATGCTTCGGGGAACTCTTTTTCCATCTGAGCAATGGGCATCGGAGTGCGGACACCGGCAACAACGTCTTCGCCCTGAGCATTGATAAGGAACTCGCCCATAAGCTTCTTTTCGCCTGTGGCGGGGTCTCTTGTGAAAGCAACGCCTGTGCCTGACTGGTTGTTGAGGTTGCCGAATACCATGGGCATTACGTTAACGGCTGTGCCCCATGAATAGGGGATGTCGTTGTCTCTTCTGTAAACGTTTGCACGGGGGTTGTCCCATGAACGGAAAACTGCTTCGATAGCGAGTTTAAGCTGCTCTACGGGGTCTGAGGGGAAGTCCTGACCGAGCTGGTTCTTATACTCTGCCTTGAACTGTGTTGCAAGCTCTTTGAGGTCTGCTGCGTTAAGCTCTACGTCGAATTTAACGCCTTTCTTTTCTTTCATCTCGTCGATGAGCTTTTCAAAATATTTCTTGCCGACTTCCATAACGACGTCGGAGAACATCTGGA